>CAZPEY010000561.1:0-2620 GCA_964585665.1 uncultured Polyangiaceae bacterium
GCTGTTATACTGGTTGGCCCATTGGCCTAAAAGGAGTGTGAGCGATGCAGCAGTCCAGGCGACAGTTTCTTCTCTTCATCACGGCGGGCGCAGCGGCCGCGGGAATCGCGGCGTGTGGCGGCGGGGGTGGCAACAACAACGGCGCCGAGGACATGACCTCGACGGGGAATAGCTGCTCGACGGTCAACTCCGTGATCGCCAACAACCACGGTCACGCCATGACCGTCGTCGAGGCGGACGTCACCGCGGGCACCGAGAAGGTCTTCACGTTCACGGGCCCGCACATGCACGACGTGACCGTCACCGCCGCGATGTTCACCGATCTGGCCGCCGGCAAGAGCGTCATGGCCACCTCGACCGTCACCAACTCGCACTCGCATCAAGTCACGATCCGCTGCATCGGCTAGCCTCGACCTTGGTTGAGGTGATGGCGGAGTTAGATCAGCGGTTGCAGCAGCCTCGCCAACCCCTCGACCCACTTGTCCGACGCGTTCAGCGACGGCACCAACCGCAAGGTCTCACCGCCCGCCTGCCGGAACGACTCGGCGGCGCGTAGCCCGATCTCCTCGAGCGTCTCGAGGCAGTCGGCGACGAACGCCGGACAGAAGACCGCCAGCCGCTTACACCCGCGCTGCGCCAGCATCGGCAGGATCTCATCGGTGTAGGGCCGAATCCACGGCGTCCGACCGAGCCGCGACTGGAAGCTGGTCGTGGTCTGCGCCTCGTCGAGCCCGAGGCGCGCCACCAACGATCGCGTCGTCGCGAAGCACTGCGCGCGATAGCAGTCGCGGTTGGCGTCGACGATCGCGGCGCAGCACGCCTCGCTCTTGAGGCAGTGCTGACCGGTCGAATCGCACTTGGTGACGTGGCGCTCGGGCAGGCCGTGATAGCTGAACAGCACATGATCGGGGCGCAGCTCGTCGAGCACGGGGCGGCCCACGGCGACGAAGGCGTCGAGGTACTCGGGACGATCGTAGAACGGCTCGAGCACCCGCACGCTCGGGACCACCCAGCGTCGGGACAGCCGCTCGTAGATGGCCTCGAGCGAGGTGCCCGTCGACGACGCGGCGTAGTGCGGATAGAGCGGCGCGAGCACCCAGCGCCGGACGCTGGCAGCGTCGAGCACTCCGAGCGCACGATCGATCGACGGCTCGCCGTAGCGCATCGCGACCTCGACCACGACCTCCTCGCCCAGCCGGGCGCGCAGCGCCGCTGCGAGCGCCTCGCTGTGCACGAGCAGAGGGGAGCCACCGTCGGTCCAGACCTTCTGGTAGGCCTCGGCGCTCTGCTTGGGCCGAAACGGCAGGATCGCGCCGTAGAGCAGCGAATAGCGAAGAACCGGGTTGACGTCGAGGACCCGTCCGTCGGATAGGAACTCCGCCAGGTAGCGACGCACCTCGGGTGGTCGCGGCGCAGCAGGAGTTCCGACGTTGATGAGCAGAAGGCCAGTTTTCACGCGCGCACAGACTCCCCTTTGCCGCCGTTGGGTGCAAGAGGGTGTGCGTTCGTTGCTGCTCTTGGCCCTCGCGAGCACCGCCGCCTGCGCACCGGGCGGCCAGCCGGGCGTGCAGCGCCAGGCGATCATCGGCGGCGCGCTGGCTCCCGGCGAGGGGTCCGTCGTGCAGCTCGTCTCGTATCCGCCAGCGCAGGACACGCTCTTCCTCTGCACCGCGACGGTCGTGCATCCGCGCCAGCTCATCACCGCCGCGCACTGCGTCGATGGGGTGAACCACCCGGATCACACCTTCGGCGTCTTCCTCGGTGCGGACGCCACCAACCTCGATCTGACCAGCCTGCTCTCGGTCAAGCAACTTGACTATCCGTTCGAGTATCGCCAGAGCGACTCGTACGCGGACGTCGCGCTGGTGACGCTCGACGCAGAGCTGTCGGGGCTGCCCGCCCATCCGCTGATCATCGCGCCGCCCGCCCCGTCGCTCGTCGGCAGCGCGGCGCGCCTCGTCGGCTACGGCCGATCGAGCTACGACGTCGTCGACTCCGCCGGGCCGCGGCGCGCCGTCGACACGACCGTCGCCGCGATCGAGGATCAGTTCCTCGTCATCGGCGATGTCGATCGGCACGCCTGCATCGGCGACTCGGGTGGGCCGGCCTTCGCGATCGGCCCCGGCAGCACCTCGCCGCCGGGGCTGCTCGGCGTCAACTCGAACGGCCCGTTCGGCTGCACCGGGGCGTCGAGCTTCACGCGCCTCGATCGCCACGCCGACTGGCTCGCCGCTCACCTGCTCGTCGAACCGACGCCAGATCTCGCGCCGCCCCCCGACCTCACGCCGCCAACGGTGGAGGCGCCCGATCTCGGCGGCTCCACCGATCTCGACAGCAAGGAGGACTCTCCTGGGCCTGGCGGCCGGGACGCGGGCGGCTGCCAGGCCGCATCGAGCGCCGTGCCGGGCGGCTTCGCCCCGCTGCTCGCCCTGCTCCTCGCCGCGGCCTGGCGGCGTCGGCGCGCCCCCCTACCCTGAGCCTCAGCGCTCGGGCGCTTGCCGATGCCGCTTGACACGCTAAACTGAATGAGGGTTCATTCAAGAGCGGTGACGCAGCTCGTCAAATGAACCGCTGCCGTCGCCAGAAGCATCTCTTAGAGACAAGGAGACTCCCGTGTCCA
>CAZPEY010000562.1:0-2616 GCA_964585665.1 uncultured Polyangiaceae bacterium
TCTGCCGTCGACGGTGACGGTGACGCCGTAGCAGATCGCCTGGGAGTCGAAGGCGACGGGATCCGTGGACACGGTGAGCCCCAGCCGCGCATCCTGCCGCTCCCAATCGAGGCCGTCGCGAGACACGGCGTACGCCAGCCGGTAGGCGCCCAGCGATCGCTTGCGGACCGAGAAGAACATCTCATAGCCATCCAGAGACCGTCGGACCCAGGGACGTCCGAAGCCATGCTCGTCCGGATCTTCGAGCTCCATCACCACCTGACCCCGCGGTCCCCATTGAATCCCATCCGCGGATTCGAGGTAGCGCAGCTCGTAGATCGGCAGCTCCTTGCCACCGACCTCCGTCCAGCGATTGCCGGCGATGTACCAGAGGCGAAACAGGCCGTCCTCGAGCAACACGAACGGACCGCACCGAAACAGCTCCTCCCCCGGACTTCGATCGAGGATCGCCGTGGTCTGGTAGCGCTCGAAGTGCACGCCGTCGTCGCTGACTGCGAGGCCGGTCATCAAGCGATAGCGCACCTGCGTGCACAGCTCGAAGCCAACGTAGTACATGAGCCACTGGCCCGAGGGCGTCTTGACGACGGAGGTCGACACGACCCCGTTGTCGTCGAAAGCGCCCGGCGCGCCGAGTGTGAGCAGCGGTTCCGTCGACGCCTGCAAGACGCGCTTCGGATCGCGGCGATCGAGATCGACGTACATGGGCACGCCGCGCCCCCGCTTGTCGCGCACCGAGTAATACACGCGGATCCGATCGTCGAGCAGCACCGGCGTCGGGATCATGGCGTGCGACCAGGGGCCGCCGCTCGTCGGCATCGGGCTCGCGATCAAGCCATCCTTGCGCCACACCATCGGGTGGATCATCGCTTGGTCAGCTCGACGAACATCTCGCACCCGAGGTCCGGCATGTACTTGGCCATTCGATCGAGCGCTGCGATCACTTCGACGGGCAGGATCTTCGCGTCGACGATCTGCTCCATCTGACGATGGGTGAAGGGCTTGACGAAGTAGGTCTCGAAGTGGCGCACCAGGAATCCCGCCTCGTGGAGCATCGTCTCGAGAGTCGCGCGATCGAAGCGCGTGACTCGGCCAAAACGCTTCTCCATCTCGGAGCGTTCGAACAGATCGGCGATCTGCCCCATTTCGAGCGCCAGGAGGCGATGAAACGAACGGACGTTCGGGACGTTGAGGTGAACGACCGTGCTCGTAGAGCAGAGCGACGCAATGCTCACGAGCAAACGTCGTGGATCGGGAACCTCGTGGAGGAGACTCGACGCGACGATGAGGTCGAACGGCGCTCGATCGGCTAGCGCGTCCGTCTGCTCTTCGAGGTAGCCGCACAGAACGGTGACCTCGCTGCCGTCAGGCGCCGCCTGCCGCGCCCGCGCACAGAACTCCTCGACGGGCTCGACGATGGTGAACTGCTCGAACGGCCCCCAGCTCGAGACGAGCGACTCCATGCCGCAGCCAATCTCGAGCACACGACGAGCAGGATTTCGTGCCGCCGATTCGAGGACCCGCCGACGCCGCGCAGCGACGAGCACCTTCTCGAACCACTCATCACCTGAATACTGCCGTTCGTACTCTTTCCAGTAGGTCTCGATGCTCATGACGGAATGCTCAGCTCGTAGAAGTCGTGGACCACGGTGCGAGCGCCGAAGCCTTCCTTCTGCTCGACGAGCCCTGTGTTGAGCACTCGGCCCAGTTGCTCATTGGAGATCCCGAAGTCGAAGAAGGGAAGCGCACGATAGCGCTCCACCAGCAGGCGCTCGAACAGGAAGTCGAGCGCGCCGTGCTCTCTCCCCTCGTCGCTGGCGCTGATGTATTGCGCATGGGCGACCTGGGGCGTCTCGTAGACGACGACGCCAGCGAGGAGACGGCCCTCTCGACGAGCGCCACTGAACGTAATGTTGCGTGGGAAGCGAGCCTCGAGCAGCTTGATCTCCTCGTAGCGATGGACGGGCTGCACGCCGTGCTTCGCCTGCAGTCCCTCGGACAGCATGTCCCAATACTCGGGCGGAATCAGCCCGCTGAACCACTCGACGCCGTCCTTGGTCGCCTTCTTGACCGCGCGCCGTCGCCGCTCCTGCATCGGCAGCGGGCGCCCAGGGATCGCCACACTGAGCACATCGGTCCGCGTCCGCACCGCGTCGCTTCGAAACAGCGCGTAGCGATCCTCCTCGGACGGATGGCGATGATAGATCCAGGGGATCGTCTTGTAGACGAGCTTGGCGATCCCCTGGCCACGCAGGTGATCACGCAACACCTCGAACGTCTCGAGCATTCGCGGCGCCGACATGGTGTCACCGAACACGAAGCCGCCATAGGTGAGGCCGCCGTGGCTGCGCAGCTCGTCACCGTGTTTGGACGCGGGCAGGATGGCGAGCCAGTCACCACCCTCGGTTTCGACGACGAGGGACGCGTCGCTGAAGCGATCCTGGTGGTAGTTCATGTAGTCGCGATGGAACAGAAAGGTCCCGTTGCGCGAGCGTCCAACGAAGTCGTTCCATCGATCGACCTCGGTTGGCTCGTAGGCTCGAATTCGCAGGCTCATTCTCCCTCTGCAACTCCGAAGTACTCGAGCGGCGAGCGACTCTTGAGCTCGGTCTGCTTGGC
>CAZPEY010000563.1:0-2615 GCA_964585665.1 uncultured Polyangiaceae bacterium
CGATCTGGTAGTTGCCGCCGCGCGTGCCGACGAGCGAGCTCGGCGGCCGCTTGGCGGGCGCGGCGGCGACGCCGCGCAGCAGCGAGTCGATCTCGTCGCCGGTCTCGTCGCCGCGGGGGCTCACGACGGCTGGCCGTCGCTGTCGTCGTCGAGCAGCCCGGCGGCTCGGGCGCGCTCGCGCAGCTCGCGCTTGAGGGTCGTGAAGCGCTTGTTGAGGCGCTCGACCTCGCGCTGCAGCGTCGCGTCGTCGGGCGCCTCGTCGTCGAGCGTCACCCGCGCGACGTCCCGCCAGGGCAGCGCGCGATCGACGCGCAGCACGAGGATCGCGCGGTCTTCGTCGGACAGCGCCTCGCGCAGCGCGCGCCAGCGGTCCTTGACCTCGGTGCGCAGCCAGGGCTGGGTGCGGGTCCGCGCGTGCGCGACCAGCGCGTCGAGGCGATCGTCGCCGGTGCGCCGCCCGCGGTGGTTCCAGGGCGCGCGGCGAAAGCGGGCGACCGCGTGCCGCGCCAGCACGTAGAGCCAGGTGCGCACGCTGCAGCGCCCGGCGAACGTCGGCAGCCCGCGCCACAGATCTTCGGTGACCTGGGAGAAGACCTCCTCGGCGTCGGCGCCGTTGCCGACGACGTGCGCGAGGAAGCCCAGCACCTCGGGCCCGTACGCCTCGATCGCCCGGGTGGCGGCGCGCTCGAAGGCGCCGTCCGCCAAGAGCGCGCTCACCTCCGCTTCCACGTCGGTCCCCACGCCCCCATCCTACCAAAAGTCGCGCGCCGCCCGAAAAGCGACCAGTCGCAACCTCAACCTCGGCGGCTTCGACACCGTGACGACCACGACCGCGCCGAGCGGCAAGAAGCTCGCCTCCCCCTTCTCCCCGCAAACCAACTGAAGTCGACGCTCGTTCAAGCGCTCCTGCCACGGCAACGATTCTGTCTCCGCGGCTCGGGGCGCCGGGGGGAGCAGCGACCTCTCGCCTCGCTGCGTCACCCGACTCCGGGTGTGCCACGGGCAGGGTCGATCCTGCTCCTGACAAAGTAACTCCGCGAGGCGAGAGGTCCCAGCTCCCCCCTCGGTGCCCCCCACGAGCCTTCTCGTTGTGAGCCAGCGGGAGCCGTCGTCAAACGCCACCGAGAACGGATCCCTTTTCTTCGGCGACGCTGATCGCACTCCCCCCTTCGCGACGGCTTGGGCTCACGCCGAGGAGCAAGCCGGGGCGCGCAACGACGGCAAGACGGTCCGTGCACGGAGGGTGGGGAAGGGATCCCTCTCCTCGCGGAGTTACTTAGTCAGGAGCACGATCGACCCTGCCTGTGGCACACCCGGAGTCGGGTGACGGAGCGAGGAGAGGGATCCCTTCCCCACCCGGCGCGCCGAACCATTGCCGTCCAGCCCGCGTTTCCAGATCCGCGCCCTTGCGTCTCTACCTCTTCGAGGAGGCGATGCGATGGACCCGCTTGACGCTGATTCCGCACGTACACTACCGTCGGCCGATGGGGAGTTTGCAGAGGGGGATCGCGCTCGCGTGCGCGATCCTGATAGGCCAGATTTGCCAGGTTGCGGTCGCGCGCGCCGAGGATCTTCAGAAGGCGCAGGCCGCCTACAAGAAGGGCACGAACCACTACGACCTCGGCGAGTTCCGCGAGGCGCTCGAGAGCTTCAAGGACGCGTACCGCAACCGCGAGGACCCGAGCTTCCTGTTCAACCTGGCGCAGTGCTACCGCCAGCTCGGCGACAAGCCGTCGGCGATTCGCTCGTATCGGATGTACCTGCTCAAGGTGCCGAGCTCGCCCAAGGCCGAGCAGATCCGCGAGATGATCGCGCGGCTCGAGGCGCAGGTCGCGGAGGAGGCGAACAAGCCGGCCGCGCCGACGCCGACTCCGGCCCCGGCACCGACTCCGAGTCCGGCTCCGGCTCCGAGCCCGACCCCGGCTCCCGTCACGGCACCGACCCCGAGTCCGGGGCCCGCACCCACCACCGACGCGGCCCCGTCCACGGCTGCGGCCTCGACCTCGATCGCGGCCCCGGCTCCGTCGACGCCCGTCTACAAGAAGTGGTGGCTCTGGACGATCGTCGGCGTCGCCGTCGTCGGCGTCGGTCTCGGTGCGGGCCTTGGCCTCGGGCTGTCCGGCTCGGCCAAGACGCCGACGGCAACCACGGACTTCGGGACGTTCCGCTTCTAGACCAATCTCGCGCTGCTGTCGCGGCGCGCCCAATTTCATCCACGAAACTGTTCAGGGGGAGCTTGATGCGTACAGGTTTGATCGCAGTTCTGATGCTCGCGTGCTCGTCGGTGGCGCTCGCCGTACCGAGCCAGTTCTCGGTGCAGGGCGTGCTGCGCGACGGCTCGGGCACGCTGCAGTCGATGCCGATCGACGTGAGCGTGTCGCTGTTCGACGCGCAGACCGCGGGCAACAAGCTCGCCGGCCCCTTTGCGACGAGCAGCGTGCCAGTCTCGAACGGCCTCTTCACCGTCCCCGTCAGCGACGCAACCCTGACCACCGCCCTCGGCAGCGCCAGCGAAGTCTGGCTCGAGGTCACGATCGGCAGCGACGTCTTCGATCGCCAAAAAGTGACCCCGCAAATCTTCGCCCTGATGTGCAAGACCGCCGACGTGGCCAAGG
>CAZPEY010000564.1:0-2615 GCA_964585665.1 uncultured Polyangiaceae bacterium
CCTCGCGGAGTTACTTTGTCAGGAGCACGATCGACCCTGCCTGTGGCACACCCGTATCGCTAGCCGCGGGCGAGGATCTCCTCGGCGAGCTGGTCGGCGATTTGCTCGGGGTTGCGCTTCTCCTGCTGCGAGCGGGTCACGATCTGCTTGATCGTGTCGTAGATCGCCAGCACGCGCGGCATGCTCTTGCTCTCGTCGTAGCCGGCGAACTCCTGCGCAACGTTGATGACGCCGCCCGCGTTGATCACGTAGTCGGGCGCGTAGAAGATGCCGCGCTCGACGAGGAGATCGCCCGCGGCGCGCGTGCGGAGCTGGTTGTTGGCGGCGCCAGCGACGGCGCGGCAGCGGAGCTTGGGCACCAGCGCCTCGGTGATCGCTCCGCCGAACGCGCACGGCGCGAGCACGTCGCACTCGGTCTCGAGGATCGCCTCGGTGGGCGCGACCTTCGCCCCGGTCTCCGAGACCACCTGATCGAGTCGACCGCGATCGACGTCGGCGATCGTCAGCTTGGCGCCCGCCTTGTGGAGGTGCCGCGCCAGGTAGAGGCCCACGTGGCCGACCCCTTGAATCGCGACGTGCAGGCCCGCGAGGTCGGTCCGTCCGAGGTGGGCGTGCGCCACGGCCTCGATGCCGCGGAACACGCCGAGCGCCGTAAACGGCGAGGGATCGCCAGAGCCGCCGGCCTCCTTGGACGCACCGAGGACATGCGGCGTGGTCTGCCGAATGACGTCCATGTCGACGGCTGATGTCCCCGAGTCTTCGGCGGTGAGGTAGCGGCCCCCGAGGCCGGCCAGGTGCTGGGCGAACGCGGTGAACATCGCCGCGCGCTCGGCGGCCGAGTAGCGCTCGAGCCCCTCGGGCGCCAGGATCACCGACTTGCCTCCGCCGTGCCGCAGGCCAGCGACGGCGTTCTTGTACGTCATGCCCTGCGCGAGTCTCGTCACGTCATCGACCGCGTCGGCTTCGGACTCGTAGCGGCGCACGCGCAGGCCGCCGATCGCTGGCCCGAGCTTGGTCGAGTGAAGCGCGATGATCGCCCGCATCCCCGTCGCCACATCGAAGCCGAAATGGAGCTCGCCATAGCTGAGCGAGCGGAGCGTCTCGAAGATCATGCGATGGATCCTCTCCTGGCTGAGTTGTCGCTTGGGCTTATACGCACGCGACCGCGAGCAAGGCAAACGAATTGGGCAATGAAACAGAGGAGTTATATCGCAACGCGTCATGCAGCGACGGGACCGGCGCGGCGCTCTAGAGGCGAGGAGCCGCCCGCGCTGCCACGGTGGCGCGACGCCGCCCCGCGGCCCGTGGTACGAAGCGACGCTTGTCCTCGAGCCCTCAAGAGATCTGGACCGTGCAGAAGGTCCTCGCCTGGACGGTCGGACGCTTCTCCGAGCGTCGCTTCGGCACGCCGCGCCTCGACGCCGAGCTGCTGCTCTGCGAGGTCCTCAAGTGGCCGCGCGTGCAGCTGTACACGCACTTCGATCAGCCGCTGTCACCGACGGAGCTGGCGGCCTATCGCGAGCTCGTCAAGCGCCGCCTCGCGGGCGAGCCGGTGGCCTATCTGCTGGGGCGGCGGGACTTTCATCAGCTGTCGCTCGCCGTCGACGCGCGCGTCCTCATCCCGCGACCCGAGACCGAGCTGCTCGTCGACGCGATCCTCGAGCGGATCCCACAGGGCGGGCGCCTGCTCGACGTCTGCACCGGCTCGGGAGCGATCGCGCTGGCGTGCAAGCACGCGCGGCCGGACCTCGACGTGACCGCGATCGATCTGTCCAAGGACGCGCTCGCCGTCGCCGAACACAACCGCGCCTCGCTCGGCCTGCAGGTCCGCTTGCTCGCCGGCGATCTCTACGCACCGGTGCGGAGCGAGCGCTTCGACTTCATCGCCAGCAACCCGCCGTACATCGCCACCGGCGATCTGGCGGGGCTGCCGCCCGAGGTGAGGAAGGAGCCGCGCCTGGCGCTCGACGGTGGCCCCGACGGCCTCGATCTCCTGCGCCGCCTCATCGACGACGCGGCGGCGCACCTCCAGCCGGCTGGCTGGTTCGCCTGCGAGCTGGGCCAGGGCCAGGCGCCTGCCGTCGCGGCGCGTCTCGTCGAGCGCGGCTTCTCGTCGGTGAAGACGATCCGCGACTACGGCGACATCGAGCGGATCGTGGTCGGCTGCGTCGGTGGCGCTACAGAAACAGGCGCTACAGAAACAGGCGCTACTGAACCTGGATGATCGACGACTTCGGCGCCGCGGGCACCGGGGTCGGCGCCGGCGGCGGCGCCGAGCGCGTCGTCTTGTGCGGCAGCGGCCCGAGGGTCGTCGGTGGCGGCGGTGTCGCGGCGGGGGTCGTGCTTGAGTCGACTACGCCGGCGCCGTTGTTCTTGAGCCACAGGAGCGCGCGCGGCCGCGTCAGCGCCGTCTCGAGATCGTTGTCCATCCGCCGCCCGAGCTCCTGCATGATCGTGCGGGCGCGCTGCGTGTCGCCCGAGCGCACCGCGGCGAGCGCCAGCGCCATCCGCATCGTCGGCCGCGTCGCCACCGCGAGGTCGACCAGCGCCGCCTGATCGTCGCCGGTGCGCGCTGCGATCCAGCCCTTGAGCGCGGTCGCCTTCATCTGGGCCTG
>CAZPEY010000565.1:0-2614 GCA_964585665.1 uncultured Polyangiaceae bacterium
GCTCCGGTCCGCGATGGCCGCGGCGATTCGCGCTCGCCCCGCCGCCAGGTCGGGCGCCACGCCCCCCAGCACCAGCATGGCGGCGCCGAGCACCTCGGTGATCTCGCGGAGGTCGGCGGGGCCCCCTCCCGTGAGGAGTTCGAGGGACTCCGCGATCTCGTTGGCGTTGCCGATGGCCCGGCCGAGCGGGCGGTCCATGTCCGTGACGAAGGAGACCGTCTGGACACCGAGCAGGCCCCCGACCCGCGCCAGCTCCCGCGCCCTCGTCCGATCCAGCCGCGACGCGCAACGTCGCTGGCTTCGTCCTCGAGGCGCAGAAGACCGGCGGACCGCAGGTCCAGCTCCCCGAGGCGTTCGTCGCGCAGAACCACGGCAAGCGCGCTGTCGGTACGTACAAGATCTGCGTCAACCCGGCGGGCAAGGTCTATGACGTCCAGGTGCTCGCGCCCCTCGGCGCGGACGGAGAGATCGTCGACACCATCAAGAAGTGGACGTACAAGCCGCAGAGCAGCAACGTCTGCGCGAACAAGACCGTCGCGATTACCGTTCCGTAGCTCCTCGGAAACCGTCTCGGCAGCTTGACGGATGCGTCGGGGCGAGGGACACTCCCGACTGAATCATGTTGCACAAAGCCAGCCTGCTCCTCGTCGATGACGACTCGAAAACGCTCCGCGTTCTCGAAGTCAGCCTGAAGAAGGCCGGCTTCTCGGTCACGACGGCCACCTCGGGACGCGACGCGCTCGGGCGCATCGAGACCTCGGCCCCCGACATCGTCATCACCGAGACGCGATTGCCGGAGCTCGATGGCTTTCAGCTCGTCAAGCGGATGCGGGAGCGACCGGAGTGGGCGGCCATCCCAGTCATCTTCCTCGCGGCGCAGAGCAACAAGGACGATCGCATCAAGAGCCTCGAGGTTGGCGTCGAGGATTTTCTCACCAAGCCCTACTACTTGAAGGAAGTCGTCGAGCGCGTTCGCTTGCTCCTGGCCAAGCGCCAGCGCCAGAACATCGAGGACAACCGGCGCGAGCTGCGCACCAAGTTCTCGGGCTCGATCGCCGACATGGCGGTGGTCGATCTCATCCAGACGATCGAGGTGTCACGGAAGTCAGGCGTCATTCACCTGCGCGGCCCCGAGGGGCGGCGCGCGGCGATCTACTTCCGTGGTGGCAAGGTCATCGACGCAGAGGTCGGCAGGCTCACTGGGGAAGACGCGGTCTACCGGCTCCTCGTCTGGAACGACGGCGAGTTCGAGCTCGAGTTCAAGAACATCCGTCGACGAGACGTGATGGAGGTGACCTCCCAGGCGCTCTTGCTCGAGGGCATGCGGCGCGTCGACGAGTGGGGACGCTTGGCAGAGCAGCTGCCGCCGCTCGACACGGTGTTCGAGGTTGACTTCAAGCTGCTCTCCGAGCGGCTCTCGGACATTCCCGACGAGGTCAACGGCATCCTCCGGTTGTTCGACGGACGTCGCTCGGTCATGCAGGTCGTCGACGACAGTCCCTTCTCGGACCTCGAGGCGCTCAACATCATCTCGAAGCTCTTCTTCGAGGGCATCGTCTACTCGGCGGGCGTCGTCGCGGCGGCGCGGCCGGAGGAGCCAGTCAAGCTCTCGGAGTCCGAGCCCGAGGACGAGGACGTCGAGAACAAGCGAGAGGCCCCGACGGGCTGGAGCGCGGCGGAGGCGGAGAGCGAGGAAGAGGAGCAGGAGTACGAGGTCGCGACGGCCGCGATCACGCCCAGCCTCGCGGCGATGGCGAGCGGCGCTGCCGCGGCTACCGCCGGTGGCGGCGTCATTGGCTACGCCTCCTCGCAGGTCGACAACGGACGCAGCGGCAGCGCCCCAGCAGGCAGCGCAGGTGGTGTCGACGAGTTCGAGAAGCTCGAGCTCTCCGACGATCGCGACGAGATCGTCGAGCCACGCACCAGCGAGTCCAAGGCCAAGCCCGAAGGCGTCGTGGTGCCGCTCCGACCGACCGCAGCGACGACGACGCCGGTCGCCAAGATTCAGCTTCGCAAGGCGCCGCGCGCCGAGGATCTGACGCCGAACGATCTGCTCCAGCCAGTGTCGGGCGAGACCAAGCTCCGCGAGAAGCCGACTCCCGGCGTCGACAGCGAGCCATCGGTCGTTGTGTCGGCGACCGACTCCGTCGAGGAGCGGAGTGCACGCGAGTCCGAGCCCACCGTTGAGGTGCGCGCTCAGACCGGGGATGATGACATCGAGGTACCTGAGACGGTGCCGCGGCGAGGCGCGCTGATCATCGGCGGTGTTACCGTGCTGGGCGTCGTGGGCTTGCTGTGGATGTCGTCGGGAGACAAGCGACAGAAGCCGCCCGCGCCGACCAACCTCGGGGTTGCGACGACGACGATTGGCGCCGCGCCCGGCGCGCCGAGCGCGGCCCCTGCTCCGACGCCGCCGGCTCCGAGCGAGGCGCCACCAGCGGTGGGAACGACCCCGCCTGCTGCGGCCGCGCCAGAGGGCGCGAGCCCGGCGAGTCCACCGGCCCCTGCTCCGACGGAGGCGGCGGCGCCCGCGGCCTCTCCGACGGCGGCGACGCCGGCGGCTTCGCCGACGGCGGCGGCGCCCGCCGCTTCGCCGACGGCGGCAGCGCCCGCG
>CAZPEY010000566.1:0-2604 GCA_964585665.1 uncultured Polyangiaceae bacterium
ACCCTGGTCAGCGAGCGAGCACGCCTTGTGGATCGCCCACGCGTTGCGCGAAGGCGACGAGCGAAGCGGTATCCGGGAGTCGTTCGAAGACCAGACGCCTGGCGTCTGCGGGCAACAGGGCAACGATGACGTAGACGTCTGCAGCTGACTCCGGCCAGTCGAGGCGTCCCATCCAGCGAGGTACCGCCTCGGGTCGCACGTTGGCCAGGGCTTCGGTGAGCTCCGGCGAGCGCGCTCCTTCAGCGACGAGCGCCTCGGCCAGCTCACCGAGGCGACTCGAACGTCTGTCGGCGCTGGCCAGCCGCAGGAGGACGGCGCCGGGCCCACCGAGCGGAGCGAGGCGCGGATCCTGGCTGCGAACGAGTGGTTCGAGGACGTCGACCGCGTTCGCAGCCGTTTCGAATGCGGTGCGCCGGAGGTTGGCGACCTCAGCCGGCGTCCCTCGAAGAACCACTTCCAGCGCGGCCATACAGAGCTGCCGCTTGACCGCAGGCGGCGCCTCGTCGACGAAGCGGGAGATCGCTGACGGTCCATCAAGCTCGAAGGAGAGCTCCGGACAGGCGTCGGGCTCCCGCACCATCTTCCAGAGCAGCGCAGACCAGTCGACAACCGCCTGATAGTCGAAACCCTGACTCACGCGTGCCGACCCTACTTGCCGCTGGCCGCCGCGCGTCGCGCAGCGATCATGGCATCGATCGGAAGTGCCGCTGGGAGCGACCCCAGCTTGGCGAGCAGGCCGTCCCGCAGCGCCGTCAGCTCGTCGGCGTCGAGCTCGCTAGCCGCGTTGCCGATGGATTCGACGCGTGCCGCGTCGTTGGTACCGAACAACTCGGGGTGTTCGACCAGCCAAGTCGCGTCGTGCTTACCAAGGAGCGTCAGAGCGATCGCGCGCAGTCGAGACGAGGCTGCGGCCAGGTCGATCCCGCGCAGTTTGGCGTCGTAGACGAGCACCCCTTGCCCCGAGAGCAGGACGAGGGCCTGCAGGATTCCTGCGCCCGCCTCCTGGTTGCCTTTCGCCATCTGGGCGAAGAACAACTTCCACAAGGCGTCGCCGTCGAGCAGGCGGCCAGTGCGCTGGAGATGTACGGCCGCAGCAACCTCGAGGAACGACGAAGATTCGAAGAGCCGACTGACGACGTCGCGCAGCGCTCCCGCCAGCGCGCCGTCACCGATCGTCTGCACCACGCGACGCAGCCACAGGTTGGGATCCATCGCTGCCTCGATGTCGTCGATGGGCAGCACTCCCTGCACGGCGTCGCGCACGACTTGTTCGAGATTCTGCGGGGTGAGGCGAATTCCGTCGACGGTGGCCTCAGGTGCGGATGTCAATGTTGGCTCCCGCAGCTCCGCAGAAGGCCTGCGCAGGCATGTTGACCGACTGCAGCTCTGGCTCGCCGCCGCTCGTCTCGCCGTGCTCGCGATTACCCGCCTTGTAGATGTTCTCCTTGAAGTGGATGAGATAGAACATCGACGGTTTGCCTAGCTTGACGTCCGTCCCTCCGGTGCGTCCCGCTGCGGCGCCGGTGGCGCCCATCTGCATGACCATCATCGCTGACGGATAGTAGTCCTTGTTGAGGCCAAGGAGCCGGCAGAACTCCTCCTTGCCTGCCGCCTTCACCTTCGGATCGTTGAGCGCGTTGGCCGTGCTGATGAACCCGCTGACGGAACCCGAGTAGGGCATCTTGGACCCCGACACGTACGGCTGCATCGCCGGATCCGCTTCGCGACCAGGCGGAACGATCGGGAGCTTGCGATCGGCGAGCAGCTTGGCGGTCCACGCCGCCTTGCCGCCTGCCGCGTCCCATGCGCCCTTGAGGCCCGTGCCGGCGACGCCCTGCTTTCGGGTGCGCCCGGGGATCCTCGTCGGGACGTCAACGCGCTCCTCGTCGAGGTAGTCGTAGAAGCCCGAGGCATCGAACGCCTTGTACACACCACCGATGCGTGTGAGCAGCTCGTTGGACGCCTCCTCTTCGGGCTCTACCGTCGCAAAGCTCGACTGAAACTGGATGTTCTTGAGCGCCGCCTCCGAGTCGAAGGGCGCTTCATAGGTGGCCTTCTCGACGGCCCCTTTCATCGCGTCGGGGCCAACCGCCGCGATGTAGCCGAGACGCTTGGTGATGAACTCCTGCTGCTTGGTCGCTGCAGTAGGTGGCTCGCCTCGCTCGGCCTTCCGTGCGTCTTCCGCAGCCCAGGCGGCCGGTGCCTCCTGCATCGCGGTGTTTAGCTTGCCGATCATGCCGATCGCGACGCTTGGGTTCTTGCACACGTACATGGGGAGCGATTGGAACCAGGCGGCGATGCCGCTGGGGCTCGTGCACGAGCCGACCGCAGCGATCGCCTTCTGCTTGTCCTCGTCGAAACGACGGCGTTGATCCTGCTCGAGCGCCTCGGCCTCACCGGCGTAGCGGAAGACCTTGCGGTGGATGCCCTTCAACTTGGCAGCGACGGAGGGGGCGGCTTCTTGTGGGGCTTCGGCCGGGGCGGCGGCCTCGGCGGACGAGCTCTCGGCGCTCGTCGCTTCTGCGCTCGCGGCCTCGGGGGGCGCGGCCTCGGCGCTGGCTGCCTCGGGGGGCGCGGCCTCGGCGGCGGCGGCCTCGGGGGGCG
>CAZPEY010000567.1:0-2584 GCA_964585665.1 uncultured Polyangiaceae bacterium
GTTTGCCACGATGGTCCTCTGCAACATGGACGATCCGGGCTTGATCGTCCTGCCGACCCACCGCGTCGTGCACAGCCTGCCGCACCTCGACATCGACAAGTTCATTGACCAACTGCGCGCCTGGTTCAAGCTCACCCCCGTCGAGCCGGCGCTCGCTCAGGCGGCGCTCGCCGAGGTGGCGCCGACGACGCCGGCCTTCGTGCTGGCGACCAAGAAGCAGACGCTGCTCGTCGAGCTCCTCGCGTCTCTCGACAGCCTGCCGGGCCTGCCCGAGAACCCGGCGCTGCGCGAGCTCGATCTGTCGGTGCTGCATGGCTTGATCTTCGAGCTCGTCCTCGGCATCACGCGCGAGCAGCAGGCGGCGCAGACCAACCTCGGCTACGTCAAGGACGGTGCCGAGGCGCTGCTCGTCGCGCAGAGCAGCGCCGCGCAGCTGGTGTTCCTCGTGCGACCGACGCCCGCACAGGCGGTGCGCAAGGTCGCGGACGCGGGCGAGGTGATGCCGCAGAAGTCGACGTTCTTCTACCCGAAGATCGCTTCGGGGATCGTCATGAACCTGCTTGCCGACTGAGCCGCCCACCGACGACGAGCTGAGCCTCGATCCGATGCTGCGCGGCCGGCTGCGGCTGTGGCAGCCGCGGAGCGGCTATCGCTTCTCGCTCGATCCGCTGCTGCTCGCCGACTTCGTCTTGGCGCGCGCCGGCGAGGGCGAGCTGCGGGCGCTCGATCTCGGTGCCGGGGTGGGGATCCTGGCGCTGGTGCTCGCGTCGCAGCGCGCCGCCTGGCAGGTCGAGGCGATCGAGCTGCAGGATCGCCTGGCGCGCATCGCGCAGAAGAACATCGACGAGAACGGGCTGCGGATTGCGCTCCATCACGCCGACGTTCGCGCCCGTACGCTGCCGGGTGGCGTCTACGATCTGGTCGTCACCAACCCCCCGTACTTTCGACTCAGCGACGGCCCGGCGAGCCCGGATCCCGAGCTGGCGATCGCCCGGCACGAGCGAGAGCTCGAGCTCGCTGCCTGGGTGGGCGAGAGCAAGCGGCTGCTCAAGCCCGGCGCGCTGCTCTGCTGCGTCTTCCCCGTCACGCGCCTCGAGGAGCTGCTCGCGACGCTCGGTGCTGCCGGGCTCCAGAGCACGACCCTGCGCTTCGTGCACTCGCTCGCGGATCGCCCGGCCGAGCTCGTGCTCGTCGCCGCCAAGAAGCGCGATGGGCGGGGAGCGCCGGCGCTGCAGGTCCTGCCGCCGCTGGTGATCTACGACGAGCCGGGCACGTACACCCGCGAGGCCAACCGGATCCTCGAAGAGTCGGGGTGGTAGCGCCAGGGGCTGTCCCTAGTTCCGGACCGAGTCGGGGCAATTCGCAGCCCCAGCCGCGAGGGGCGACGAGGGAGGCTGTGGTGGCAACCAACCGGATCAGACGTGGACGCGCGCCTTGCCGGCCCGCTTGGCGCGGTACATCGCGTCGTCGGCCCGGCGCAGGATCGTGTCGGGCGAGCGGCCGTCCTCGGGGAAGGTCGCGACGCCGATCGAGATCGTCGGGTGGATCTTGATGCCGTCCTTCTCGAACGGGTAGGCCCGCATCTCGGCGAGGATCTGCTGGCCGATCGCGATCGCCTTCTGCTTGTCCACCGACGGGAAGAACGCCGCGAACTCGTCGCCGCCGAAGCGGCACGAGGCGCCGAACGGGGCGCAGACCCGGCCGATGATGCCGCCGACCTCCGCGATCGCGTACGCGCCGATCGGGTGCCCAAAGGTGTCGTTGATCTCCTTCAAGCAGTCGAGATCGAGCACGAGCACCGAGAGCTGAGTCCGGGTCGCCTGCGCCGCCTCGAGCGCGCGGAGGTAGGCCGCGTCGAACCGCCGCTTGGCCCAGAGGCCAGTCAGGTCGTCGGTAGACACCATGTGGTCCATCTGCGCGTGGTAGCGGACCTCGAACGCGTCGGCGTGGGTGAACTTGACCACGCACTCACCGAGGAAGATGCGATCGCCGGGCAGGAGCTGGCGCACGCCCTCGATCTTGTCGCCATTGACGAGCGTGCCGTTGGTCGAGCCGAGATCCTCGATCGCGTAGCTGTCGCGCTGCATGAAGATGCGGCAGTGCCGCCGCGAGATGCCGTCGTCGTGCAGCGGCAGCTCGCAGCGCGGGTCGCGCCCGATCACCACCTCGGCGTCAGACAGCACGCGGTGCGTCCCGATGTCCGCTTCCGGACCGATCAGCACGACCAGGGCCGCCTGCTTCGAAGATCCGCGCACGATCGCATCACGCACGTCGGCGGTGTTGAGCTTCACCGTCGCTACCGTGTTGCGTCGCTCCTCCTCGTCTTCGGGCACCATCGCTCTTTCTTTACAGCCTAGAGACTACACCGTTGCCGACCGGAGCCGAAGGGTAATTGTGTTTGCAACTGGCTGGCTTGCTGGAGGCGTCATGGGGAACCGACGGTCTGGCTGAGCTCCTGGCCGAGCTGCTCCCACTCGGCGAGCTGGCGCTCGAGACGATCTTCGTGGCGCTGCTTGTCGTCGACGAGCTTGTGGAGCTCCTGCCAGTTGCCGCCGTGCTCGGCGGTGAGCTTCTGGCCGAGCTC
>CAZPEY010000568.1:0-2575 GCA_964585665.1 uncultured Polyangiaceae bacterium
AAGTAACTCCGCGAGGAGAGGGATCCCTTCCCCACCCTCCGTGCACGGACCCACGCCCCCTGGCCGCCGACGAGGACCGTCGCTCAGGCCGCGTCGACGGCAACCCGCAGCTTGAGGCCGCTGGCGCGAACTGCGTCCTGCAGCGCGAGCTGAACGAGCACGCGCACGGGGTGTCCAAACGCCTTTGCGAAGCGGGCGGCCTGCTCCGGGCTGACGAGGCGACGCCCCTTTTCGACGTCGCAGAGGTATTGCCGGGAGACGCCGATCTTCTTTGCCAAGGCCACTTGAGTGACCTCGTCACGGACGCGAAGCGCTTCGACCGCCTCGCCGAACGTCAGCGGCCCTCCGAGGAGCTTTCGCTCGAGATAGGTCTCGGCACGCTTGGCGGCGGACGTCTTCATCCTGCCATTGTACGTCAAAATGACGTACATGCCTGCGAGTCCCGCACCGAGGCTAAGGTCGCGCTCTGGTTAGTTGGTTTGGAGGGAGAAGGGGGAGGCGAGCTTTCTGCCGCTCGGCGCGGTCGTGGTCGTCACGGTGTCGAAGCCGCCGAGGTTGAGGTTGAGCTTGCGGCTGCCGCTCGTCGCGGTGCCGCCGGCGCCAACCCAGACCGGCTCGGGCTGGACCACGACGGGCTGCAGGAGATCGGGGACGGGAGCCGCGTCGGTCGAGCCGAGATCGGCGGGCGCTCCGTCGAGGCCGCCACCGTCGAGGACCATCGGCGTGCCGAGCGTGACCGTGAGGTCGACGGAGCCGCCGAGCTTGATCGTCGTCGCGCCCTGCCCGGTGCCGAGCACGTTGCCCGCGCCGTCGCGCGCCTCGACGACGATCGAGAACGAGCCGGTGATCGACGAGCGGAGCTGCACGCCGAAGCTCTTCGTGCCGTCGCTGCCACCGAGCGCGAACGGCGCGTGGTCGCCACCGACATCACGCGTCACCGTCTCATCGCCCGCCATCGACACCGTGTGGAGCAGCGCGATCCCCGTCAGCGCCGGCACGGCGTCGACGGTGACCACCACGAGCGAGTCCGCCTTCTTGGTGCAGCCCGCCGCGAGCAGAAGCACAAGCGGAGCTACTGCGCGCCACATCAGCGCGCCGCCCGACGGTCGAGCCGCTGGTCAAGCCGTTGCTCGAGGCGCTCGAGCCGCTCACGCAGTGCACGGTTCTCGGCCCGCAGCTCGTTCGTCTCGGCGCGCAGCCCCTTGGTCTCGCTGTGGAGGGCCTTGCTGCCCTCGATCAGGGTCGCGACGAGCATCGGATAGTTCACCGCCTTGAGCCCATCGGGCGCCGTCGAGACGAGCTCCGGGTAGACCTTCTCCACCTCCTGCGCGATGACACCGATCGAGGGCTTGCCGTCCTTCTTCCAGTTGAAGCGCACCCCGCGCAGCCGCTCGAGATCGTCGAGCGCGTGCTCGATCGTCCGCACGTCGGTCTTGAGGCGAGAATCCGAGCTCAACGCGACGCCGTTCGCACGAACCGAGCCGCTCGCATTCATGTCGCCCACGACGTCGAGAGGGTACGCAGGGTTCGTCTTGCCGATGCCGACGCTGCCGGACTTGGAGATTCGCATTCTCTCGGCGTTGCCGGCGACGAAACGCAGATCGCCCACCGCCCCGCTGCCCGCACCCGCCTGCCCGACCAGGCCAATGAACGCGTTGTCCGCCGCATTGCCATCGGAGAAGAAGAGCGTTGCGATGTCCTGAACTCCGGGCTGTGACACTCCGGCAATGGCGATGCTGGTGTAGCTGTCGGTCGACTGCACGACGACGTTGCCACCGTTCCCGCCGCTGCCCGAAACCATCAGCGCCGCCGTCGGGTTGTTCGGGCCGATGCCGACGTTGCCGCTCGAGGTGATCACCATACGGGTCTTGGCCGATTGCTGAGTTCCGTCGGAGGTCGAGAACAAGAGCGCCCCCGGCACGCCGTTCGCGGTCGGAACCCCATCGACCGACGATACGACCGCGGTGGCTTCTCGAAAGAGGCCGTTGCTACGTGCAAAGCCATAGATCCTGCCGACGGTGTCGCCACTCTGCACGTCCAGTGGCACCGTAGCAGTCCCGCGCGCACGCTTGAAGAGGAGGTGGCTAGCGACCGCGGTATCGGGGCTGAAGCTGTCAAGATCTTCCCTCGCGCCAGAGTTGCTTTGGACATGAAGCAAAGCCCCCGGGTTTTGAGTGCCGATGCCAACATTGCCGTTGGCGGCGATGCGCATCCTCTCGTGTTCACCCGTCGCGTCGGTCGTCCAGAAACGCATCGATCCTGGTGCCGCCGAGGCAGTGGGGTTCCCCTCGGCGACTGCTTGGATCATCGCCGACGAAGCGCTGAAGCTTCCGTTGTTGTACCCCTGGAAGTAGACGCGTCCGAGCTCGTCGCCGTCGGCGATCGCGGCTGGAGAGGTCTCGGTCCCGCGCGCTCGCCGCAGAAAGAGGTAGGGCAGGCTCCCCGCCGCCACGGTGTAGCTCGCCACGGCGACAGAGGTGCTAGCGTTTCCGGATACGGCGAGGGTGTCTCCGGAGAAGCCCTTGGCCACGTCGGCGGTCTTGCACATCAGGGCGAAGATTTGCGGGGTCACTTT
>CAZPEY010000569.1:0-2568 GCA_964585665.1 uncultured Polyangiaceae bacterium
AGCAGCGAGGTCTTGCCGTGGTCGACGTGGCCCATGATGGTGACCACCGGCGCGCGCGGGTGCAGATCCTCGGGCTTGTCGACGACGGTCTCGAGCACCGTCTTCTCGACGAACTTGGTCGACTCGACCTCGAACCCGAACTCCGACGCCACGATGGACGCCGTGTCGTGATCGATCGAGTGGTTGAGCATGATCCCGGTCATGCCCATCGACCACAGCTTCTTGAGCACGTCGGTGGCCTTGATGCCCATCTGCTTGGACAGCTCGATCACCGACAGGTTCTCGTCCATCTTGACGATGCGCTTGTGCGCCGCAGGCGTGGTGATCTGCGTCGGGCGCGCCTTCTTCTGCAGCGAGCTGCCCGGCGGTCCACCCATGCCACCCATGCCCGGCCGCTGCTGATCGCGACGGCCGCCTGGCTGGTTCGGCCGCGCCCCGAAGCCCGGACGCTGCTGCTGCAGGCGATCGGACGAGACCGTCGTGATCTCGCGCGGCGCCTGGCGCTGCATCGGGTTGCGCGGATCGGGACGCTGCCCGAAGCGCTGCTGGATCTCGTACTTGGGGAGCTCGATGACGCGCCCGGTGGGGCCGAAGCGCGGCGGCTCGGCCTTGCCCGGCTCGCCGCTGTTGACGACGACGGTCTCGAGCTGGCGGACCGGGCGATCGGCGAGCTCCTCCTTGACGGGGGCGACCGGCGGCTCCTTGGCCGCCACCGGGGGTGGCGCCACCTGGACGGGCTTGGTCTCGACGACGATCGGCTTCTGCTCGACCTCGACCGGCGCCTTGACGACGACGGGCGGGGTCACCGGCTCATCGTCGTGACGACCGATGCGCTCGATGCGCTCGACCGGCTCGGTGCGCGGACGCTCCTGCCGATCCTCGGAGACGATGCGCCCCGACGCCGGAGCGTCGAAGGCGGGGATCGCCTTGGCGGAGGTCGGCACCACGTCGGTGCGCAGCGACTCGCGGTTGCTCGTCGGCGTCGTCCGCGTCGTCATCACCGGCGGTGGCGTCGGTGCTGGCGTCGGGGTCGCAGGGCGCATCGGCGTGCCGTCCTTCGTGCGACGGCGAATCACCGTCGAGCTCAGCCGTTCCTCCACCAAGTTCGACATCCGATCCTTTTCCAGCGAGCGCTTGACCCGCGTCACATCGTCCGTGTCGAGGTTCGACATGTGGTTCTTCACGTCGATCCCGAGGGCGCGCACGCGCTCGACGAGTTCCTTGTTGGCGATGCCCAGCTCTTTGGCAAGCTCGTAGAGGCGCACCTTTCCTCCGACTGCCGGCGCTCCGCTCGTGTCCATCCGCTCACCAGTGTTCATGATTCAAACCCACCGTTCATGAAGTTCATCAAGCAACGATCTCGTTCCACAGCGACTCGGCCGACGGCAGCGCCGCCTTTTCGAACAGCCGCGGTAGTGCCCGCTTCACTGCTGCATCCACGCAAGGAAACCGTCGGTGCACCCAGGCGCCACGTCCCGCCGAGGCGCGCGACCAGACCACCTTGCCGTCGCGCCGCACCAGCCGCACGAGCTCGCTCCACTCGCTCTTCTGGCGGCAGCCGACGCACGTCCGTACGGGCATCTTGAAGGCTCTGCATCAACCTGAAAGCTCCTGGCTCGCTGCTGCCGCGGCCTTGGCCGCCTCCGCTTCGAGGCGCGCCCGCTCACGCTCGCGCTCGACCTGCTTGCCGGCCGCCTCTTTGAGCTTGAGCGCGCCCGGCTCGCCACCAACGCCCGGCACGCCGCGCAGCTCCTCGATGCGCGCCCGCTGGACGTCCTCGGCCGAGCGCCAGCCCAGCCGGAACAGCGTCTGCGCGAGGTCCGCGGACGATCCCTCGATCTCGGCGAGCGACGCCTTGGCGCGCTCCTCCATCTCGCGGACCTTGGTCTCCGAGTGGATGTCGATGCGCCAGCCGGTCAGCTGCGACGCGAGGCGCACGTTCTGGCCCTTCTTGCCGATGGCCAGCGACAGCTTGTCGTCGGGAACGATCAGCTCCATCGTGTGGTTCTCGGCGTCGATGACGACGCGCGACACCTCGGCCGGCGCGATCGCGTTGCAGACGAACTTGGCCGGGTCGTCCGAGTACGGGACGATGTCGATCTTCTCGCCGCGCAGCTCCTGCACGACCGCCTGGACGCGCGAGCCCTTCATGCCGACGCAGGCGCCCACCGGGTCGACGTCGCGATCGCGGCTCGACACCGCGATCTTCGAGCGCGCCCCCGGCTCCCGCGCCGAGGCCTCGATGCGGACGATGCGCTCGGCGATCTCGGGCACCTCGTTCTCGAACAGCTTCTCGAGCAGGCCCTTGTGGGTGCGCGACAGGACGATCTGCGGCCCCTTGGCGTTCTTCTCGACGTCGACGACGTAGGCGACGATGCGGTCGCCGGCGCGATACGACTCGCGCGGCACCTGCTCGCGCGCCGGCAGGATCGCCTCGTTGCGCCCGATCTCGACGATGATGTTGCCGCGCTCGAAGCGGCGGCCGGTCCCCGAGACGAGCTCGTGCTTGCGATCCTTGAACTCGTTGAAGACGTTCTCGCGCTCCGCCTCGCGCATGCGCTGCACGAT
>CAZPEY010000570.1:0-2567 GCA_964585665.1 uncultured Polyangiaceae bacterium
CGGGACGCACAGCACGACCTCCTGCTCGGCGAGCTCGCAGCCCATCTGGTGGCGCCAGAAGCGCTGCAGGTGGCGCAGGTACTCAGCGGAGGCCTCGACGGGAGAGACCTTGGTCAGGCCCTGGATCGATTCGCCCCAGGGCAGGATCTTGGCGAGACGATCGACGCGCGGGTGGCAGAGCCAGCTCTTGGCGGAGGCGACGAGGCGCCCGGGCACGAGCGCCCCCTGCACGCGGGCGAGCTCGCCGACGAGCCGCGCGCCCGGCTCCTGTTTCTCGTCGGGCGCGTGCCAAGGTAGGCGGAGCTGCGACGCGGCGAGCTCGTGACCACCGTAGAGGTAGAGCATGGACGGCAGCGTGTGGCGCGTCGCCGACTCGCCGGGCGCGACCAGCTGCAGCACCGGGTCGTCGACGATGCGCTTGGGATCGTCGAGATCGATGTGCGCGATCGCGGTGTTGGTCGTGCCGAGATCGATGCCGACGAGATAGCGTGCGCTCATGTCCCCTCGCCCCAGGTCTACGCCGATTCGCGCAGGTCGTACTCGAGCTTCCAGCGCCGCGCGCCCTGCTCCTCCTGACACCAGAGCTCGAGCGTCCCGACCTCGGTGACGCGCGAGTGCAGCCGCACGGGGACGAGGGTGCCGCTGTCGGCCGGGCCCGCCTCGAGCGTCGTCGCCACGGGCGCGAGCTCTTGCATCGAGTCGTCGGCGGCTTCGAGGAGCTGGCCCGCCTTGTCCTCGCGGCGCGTCGACGATGCCAGGAAGCGGAACTCCGCGGGCTCGCCGATCACGAGCCCGAAGCTCTGGCTCGCCGCGTCCGCCTCGGTGCCTTCCTCCATGCCGAAGGGCGCGACGCAGAGCGCGCGCAGCGGCGGTGCCATGCCCGGGATCGCCGGCATCGACGACTCGATGCCGATGTAGTACGCGCGCACCGTGCCGCCACGGATGCGGATGCCCTGGCCGCGACGGACGAGGCCGTAGTAGGCGGCGCCATGCGCGACCGCGAGATCGAGGTCGGTGCCCGAGAGCACCTTGAGATCGTCCTCAGGAGAGTCGGACCACGAGTCGAGTACGTCGGTGACCCGCCGCTGCACCGAGCGCGACTTCATGACGCCGCCGTTGAACAGCACCGCGGTCGCCTTGCGGTGAGACGAGACGAACTGCGACAAGTGCTTGGTCACCGCCGGATCGGCGGCGAACGGCAGGCCGAGCTCACGAAGACCTGTGCGGGCGCGGCGCGCCGGCTTCTCGCCGAGCTCGACCTCGGGGAAGAACCCCTCGACGAGCAGCTGCTCGACGTCGCTGCGCTGCAGCTCGGTCGTGAGCGAGCCGCCGATCACCTTGCTGCCGCGACCGAGCACGACCACTGGCGCGCTCTGCTTGCCGCTGCCGTCGAGGAGCTGCTCCTTGGCGCTGCGGCACGAGTGGACCAGCGAGGCGAGCTGCCAGGCATCGAGCTTGGCGCCCTCGGCCTCGATGCGCTGCTTGGCGAGGTGGGCGAGCGCCAGGTCCGCCGAGCAGGATGTGATCGCCGACCGCGACGCGCTCGAGGGACAGCGTGCCGTCCTGCTCTCCGACGGAGATGAGCGAGAAGTCGGTGGTGCCGCCCCCGACGTCGCAGACCAGGACTACGTCGCCGACGGTGAGCTGCTTGCGCCAGTCGTCGCCGCTCGCGGACAACCACGCATAGAACGCGGCCTGCGGCTCCTCGAGGAGCGTCAGGTGCTCGATGCCCGCCTGCTGCGCGGCGCGCACGGTCAGATCGCGCGCCACCGCGTCGAAGGACGCCGGCACCGTGACGAGGATCTCCTGCTGCTCGAACCGGCGCGTCGGATCGTCCTTGGCGACGAGGTGGTTCCACGCGTCGCGCAGGTGCTGCAGGTAGTGGGCCGAAGCCTCGACGGGAGAGACCTTGACGACGTCGTCGGGCGCCTGCCAAGGCAGGATGGCGGCGGTGCGATCGACGGCGGGGTTGCAGAGCCAGCTCTTGGCGGACGAGACGAGCCGCGTCGGCACCTTGGGGCCGTGCGTGCGGGCCAGCTCGCCGGCGATCCAGCCGGGCCCGCCCCACGGCAGGCGCAGCGCCTCGGCCGCGAACTCGGCTGCCGCCGGCAGGTAGAGGAACGACGGCAGGGTCGGGCGCGCTGCGATCTCGCCAGGCGCGGTGAGCTGCGGCAGGCGCAGCATCTGGATCTGCGGGCGCTCGTCGGGGCGCGTCGGCAGCTCGGCGTAGCCGACGGCGCAGTTCGTGGTGCCGAGGTCGATGCCGATGACGTAGCGGCTCATGCGATCTCCACTTCGGCGGCGGCGATCACCGACGAGTCGGCGCCGCGGTTGAGCTCGGGCAGGTCGGCGCGGGCGGTGCGCCAGCCCGGGTGGCGGAGCGTGCCGACGAAGGGCGGCTCGCCGACGACGTTGCCGATGACGCGGATGCGCGCTGGGTCGAAGCCGGCGTCGAGGCGGACCTGCGCCTCCTCTTTCTCGTCGAGGATCGGCGCGATGCTCATGCGCTCGTCGAGGACCTTGCGGCAGCCGCGGTGAATGTCCCGCACGGCGGCGCCGATCTGCGC
>CAZPEY010000571.1:0-2566 GCA_964585665.1 uncultured Polyangiaceae bacterium
AGCCGAGCGAGTAGATGTCGGCGCGCTGATCGACCTTGGCGCCCCGGCACTGCTCGGGCGACATGTACAGCGGCGTGCCGAGGAGCGCGCCGGTCTGCGTGTGGCGCCCCTCGGAGTCATGGGTCAGCTTGGCGATGCCGAAGTCGAGGATCTTGGCGCGATACCCGAGCGCGTCGTTGCTCGGCACGAGGAAGATGTTGTCGGGCTTGAGGTCGCGATGGATGATCCCCTTGTCGTGCGCCGCGGTGAGCGCGTCGGCCAGCTGGCGCGCGACGGTGATCACCTCGGCCTCGGAGAGGCGCCCTCGACGAAGCCGCGACGAGAGGCTCTCCCCCTCGAGGAGCTCCATGACGATGTAGGCGCGCTCCTGCTGCATCCCCGAGTCGAGGACGTTGACGATGCCGGGGTGGGCGACGGAGGCCGCCGCCTTGGCCTCGTTGAAGAAGCGGTGCACCATGTCGGGGTTCTTCGAGTGCGACGGCAGCAGCACCTTGATCGCCGCGCGCTCGCGACGGCCGACGTGCTCCCCGAGGTACACGGCGCCCATGCCGCCCTCGCCGAGCTGCTTGATCAAGCGGTAGCCGCCGAAGATCTCCCCGATCACGAGCGCGTGTTTACCAGGGAACTACTGCCGAGCAAAGACGAGGCTGCCGATCGTCAGCTCGCACGCATCGAGGCTGTACGCCGCGGTGAGCTTGGCCTGATAGGTCGGCTCATCGGAGGCGGTGACGTTGGTGACGTTGAGGTTGGGGTCGGTGCAGCCGGTCCGCGTGACGAGCCCGCTGGCAAAGACATGGTTCGCGGTCGTCCCCTGCAGCGCCACCGATCCCGAGAGTCGCTCGACCTCGTGGCAGCCGGCGCGCTCGGTCGACGAATAGGTCAGGTCGAGATCGAGCACGGCCGAGCCGACCGTGTCGACGAGGTCGGTCGTGCGCTTGTACGTGAGCGTATAGGTTCCCGTGGCGCCCGTTGCGTCCGCCGTCGCGCGCCAGGCGCCGAAGATCTTGCCGTCGCCCGGGTTGCCGCACTTGCCCCCGCCGCCGCAGCCGGTCGCCGTCAGCAGCGCTCCCATCAGCGCCACGAAACACCCGAACTTGATCGCGTTCATCCGACCTCCTGCCCAGAGCGTGCCCGACCCGGGCGCAGAAGTGAACTTTCGAGCACAAGGGCCGGGGGGCTTGGCTCATGATAGCCATCGTGCAGATCGTCTGGTCGACGCTCCTGGCCGCCCACCTCGCGGCCGCCGTCGTGTGGCTGTGGTCGATGCCTGGCGGGTTCCCGTCGAACGCCACCGAGTTCTGGATCAACCAGGTGGCGCCCTGGGCGGCGATCGGCTGGGCGGGCGCGACGCTGCTCGCGCCGAGCTTGCGAGGTGCCGCGCTCGTGCCGGGGCTGCGGCTCGGCGTCGCTGCCTTCTGGGTCGCCTTTGGCGCCTCGGCCCGCGTCCATTTTCTCGTCAGCTCCGGCTCGCTGTGGAGCGTCGCCTTCATGGCCGGCATGACGCTCGTGCTCCTCTGGGCGCGCGAGCATGGCCGCCGCGCCGAGGGCCGCTGGCTGGTGCCGATCTTCCTCGTGCCCGCGCTCTGGGCGGGCTGGCGTGCGCCCACCACGCAGCGCGCGCCCGACGCCTCGACGACCCCTGCTGCGACGAGCCTGCCGACGGTGCCACCCGCGCCCCCAGGCACCGCCGAGCTCAAGCTGCTGCGCCTCACCAAGGACGCGCAGCTGCGCACCGCCGAGGGCCGCCTGGTCGTCCGCCGCGGCGAGCTCGTCCTCACCGCGCAACCGCTGCTCTCCTTCGAGGCACGCTCCCCGGATCGCAGCCTCGTCTCGCTGGCCCCGCCGGAGCTGCGGCGCCCGTCGTCCCACGAGCTCGTCGCGACGTCGCGCGACGGGGCGCGGTTCTGGATGCGCTATCGCGACGAGCCCGCCGTGCTGGAGGTCTCGACCCGTGGCGCGGCGATCGATCTCGACGCGCACACGCAGCTCGCCGCGGACGTCTACACGAGCGACAACACGTACGCCGAGCTGACGCTCCGCGGCCACAAGCGGCTGTCGCTGCGCTTCTCGCCGATGCCGAGCCTGCGCGTCGACGTCCCGGCGTTCTCCGAGCCGGCGCGCTTTGGCTACCTCGATGCAGCGGGGCTGTTTCACGTCGCCGAGGCGCGGCGCCTCGACAAGGGGCCGTTCGTCGAGCTCGGCGCGGGTAAGCTCGGGCCGAAGGAGCCGCTGGTCATCCAGCTCTTCGACGGCGACACCCTCGTCTTCGAGGTGCGCCTCGACGACTGGGCGCGCCAGATATCGACGGCGCGCTCGCCCGCGGCTGGCTGGGGCGTGCCAGTCAACGTCGTCCGCTTCATGCGGGGCGCCGCGGCCCCCGACGCCCCGGCGCTGATCTCGCTGAGCCTCGCTTCGACCAGCCTCGGGCACGGCACCCAGACCGTCGGGCACGCCGCGGGCGTCTACCGCAACCGCATGCACGTCGAGCCGCGTTGACACTGTTTCGCCACGCTGATATTTAGCGTGCTAAATAATATCTACCCGCGTCGCGCGCGGAGGAGGATCG
>CAZPEY010000572.1:0-2555 GCA_964585665.1 uncultured Polyangiaceae bacterium
TACAAGCTCAAGTTCGGCCACCACGGCGGCAACCAGCCGGTCGTCGAGCTCGCCACGGGGCGCGTCGAGATCACCGCGCAGAATCATGGCTTCGCGGTCGATCCGGCGTCGCTCGACGGGCGCGCCGAGGTGACACACCTCAACCTCAACGATCGCACCGTCGAGGGCCTGCGCATCCCCGGCAAGAATTGTTTTGCGGTGCAGCATCACCCGGAGGCGGGGCCAGGGCCCAACGACTCGACCCACCTGTTTCGGCGCTTCGCGCAGATGGTCAAGGACGCGCGCTGATGCTCTCGGACGTCCTCGATCGCGTCATCGCCTACGCCGCTCGCGACGCCAACGAGCTCGGCGCGGCGCAGAAGCTGTGGGCGGACGCGGCGGGCAAGATCTACGACGACGATCCGCTCTACGAGGAGCGCGCCGCGGCCTTCCTCGAGTGGTTCGCGCTCGAGCGCCCCTCCGCCGATGGTCGCACCCCCGCGCAGCGCTTCCTCGCGCTCCAGCCGCTCGAGGATCTCGACGGGCGCTGGCTGCACGCGCTCGATACGTCGCACCGAAGCCTCTTCGAGATCGTGCGGATCGACGACGGGCACCTCGAGCTCGACGATCTGTTGACCGGCTGTCGGTTCTCCGTGGCCGAGCGGCGCAAGCTGCCCGGGATGGCGGCGCACGATCTCTTCGAGGCGCGCCTCATCGCCGACGTCGTGTCACCGCCCGAGTTGCTGTTTGGCAAGGCGATGCTGTTCCACCCGCCGATCGCGGCGCCGGCGATTCGCGGCCTCTGCGAGGCGGCGCGGCAGCGCGGCGAGCGCCCGAGCGACGTGCTGTTTCGCCTGGCGCGGCTGCGCGTGCGGGCGCTGCGCTGGGCGCATGTCTCGGCCGATCGCATCTACTCGGCGTGGCAGAACGAAGCTCCGCCGGTGCAGTGACGTGAAGCGCGCGCTGCTGGGGCTGGTGCCTGGGCTGCTCCTGCCGACGCTGGCGCTGGCCGACGCGACGGTCGCGGTGCCCGCCGATCGGATCGTCCCCGCCATCGGCCCGGGCCTGATCTCCGTCGAGGCGGCCTCGACTCCTGCGCCCAAGCAGGTGTGGTGGATGGTCAACCTCGGCTGGGCGCACCAGCCGATCGTGCTGCGCCTGCCCTCGGCGGGCATCGTGCTGCACCCGGTGCGCGATGCCATGACGCTCCACCTCGGCAGCGAGCTGTCGCTGATCCGCGGCTTCTCGCTGCAGGCGCTCTGGCCGATCGTCGTCTATCAGGCCGGCGATCGGCTGCGCGGCACGGGTCTCGACGAGACGCCGCTTTCGGCCTCGGTCTCGGGCGACTTCGTCCTGCGGCTGCGGGCTGCGTTCGTCGGCGATGCGACCCAGCCGGGGCTCCATCTCGGCTCGAGCCTCGAGCTGACGATCCCCTTCGATGGGCGTGACCACTTCGCGGGGCGGGCGAGACCGTCGTTCGCGCTGCGCCTGCACGGCGACTTTCGCCATCGCTGGTTCGGCATCGCGGCGCTGCTCGGCTATCGGATCTTGTCCGAGCGCATGCTCTTCGACACCCGCTTCGGCGACGAGCTCCTCTGGGGCTTGGGCGGCGTGGTGACGCTCTATCCGGGATCGCGGGTGCGGCTCGCTGCGGTGCTCGAGGCGAACGGGGCAGCCTCGGGGAGTCGCGCCGCGCGGCCGGCCGAGCTGCTGGGAGCGCTGCGCCTCTTCCTCGGCGCGACCGGGCTGTCGATCGACGTCGGCGCTGGGGGGGGGCTCGACGCGCAGCCGACCGCGGCCCGGGCGCGGCTCTTCGTCTCGATCCGCGGCCGCGCCGGGGGGCCGGCGCCGCTCGGGTGGTGATCGTGCTATGGATCGAGGGAATCGAGGGACAGTTGCCATGCTGAGCGGTCGTCGCATCCTCGTCGGAGTTTCGGGTGGCATCGCGGCCTACAAGGCCGCCGAGCTCGTGCGGGCGCTCAAGAAGCGGGGCGCCGAGGTGCGAGTGGTGATGACGCGCGCCGCCCAGGAGTTCATCACGCCGCTGACGCTGCAGACGCTATCCGATCAGAAGGTGACGCTCGACCTGTTCGACCTCGAGTCGGAGGCGACCGTCGGGCACATCGGGCTGGCCGACTGGGCCGAGGTCTACGTCGTCGCGCCGGCGACGGCGGACGTGCTGGCGCGCCTGGCCGGCGGGCGCGCCGACGACGTGCTGACGACGGTGGCGCTCGCCTGCAAGGCGCCGCTGCTGCTCTGCCCGGCGATGAACGTCAATATGTGGGCGCATGTTGCGACGCAGCAAAATGTCGCGACCCTGCGCGCGCGCGGCGTGTCGTTGGTCGGGCCCGCCGAGGGAGAGCTGGCCTGCGGCTGGGTCGGCGCGGGGCGGCTCGTCGAGGTCGACGTGATCGTCGGGGCCATCGCCGAGACCCTGGCCCGTGGCATCGGCGCTGCGCCACTGGCCGGCGAGCACCTCGTGGTGAGCGCCGGCGGAACCCACGAGGCCATCGACGCCGTCCGCTACCTCGGCAATCGCTCGTCGGGAAAGATGGGCTTCGCGATCGCCGAGCAGG
>CAZPEY010000573.1:0-2555 GCA_964585665.1 uncultured Polyangiaceae bacterium
TCGAGCACGGCGCGGACTGGCAGGCGGCCCACCCAGATCACGTCGCCGAGCGGCTGTTTCGGATTCTGTCGCCGCGGCCGCGGCTCGCGTTCTCGCGCGCGCAGCTCGCGACCGTGGCACGCTGGGCGGAGCGGACCGCGCCGCAGATGGAACAGCTCGCACCGCGGCTCCTGGCCGAGGTGCGCGCGGCGCTCGACCTCGGCTGACCGGCGAAGAACGGTCGGGTGCGCGTGGCAGAATTGCGCGCGGGTCATTTTGACCCGGCGCCGCCAGACAGCCGGACAGCCCCTAGCGCTTGGTGACCGAAGCGTCGACGACGGTGGTGTCGAGGATCTCGGCCGCCGTCGGAACGGCGCCGTAGCGCGACCCAAAGCGCCCCGAGTTCGAGGGATCCCATCCCGTCCAGTGCTTGGTGTGGCTCGACCGCTCGGGGATCAAGTAGTCATCTGCCTGGGCGAACCAGCGCAGCAGCGCGCGCGCCGTCAGCAGCCCGATCACCCGACGGTCGGCGTCCACGACCGGCAGCGCCGAGCACCCCTCGTGCGCCATCAGCGCCGCGGCGAGGCTCATCGTGGCGGACGGCGGCAGGCATGCCGGTGGTGCGGTCATGATGTCCTCGACCGTGCGCTTGGGGTTCTCGAGATGAAACTCCGAGCTCAGGTGGTACGACCCGCCGCTCTGGAGCGGCACGCGCAGCAGGTCCTCGCTCTCCGCCTGCTCCTCGTTGGGCTCGATCACGAGATCGGAGAACGACACGAAGCCGACGAGGCGTGATCGCTCGTCGACGACCGGGGCGCGCCGGAGGTCGTCCTCGAGGAAGATCAGCAGCAGTCCTTCGACGCTCAGGCCGCGAAAGACCGTGACCACGTTGGTGTCCATGATCGTGGAGATCGGGGCGCGGAAGACACGGAAGGAGAAGGTGGGCATCGGCGGATGAGCGCCTCGGATCTGCTTGGTAGCGTTCGACTTGGTTTGCTTGGCCATCACGTCCCTCCCCGTTTGAGTGCCTGTACGGAATGGAACACAGCAACAGACGTGCCGAAGGCGACGACGCGGTACGGCGAATGCACCGCGATGGCGTCGTGGAGAGGAGGCGGACCATGCTCAGTCTAGTTCGTTCGGAGGTTCGGAGGACGCGCTACGACGCGCGCGACCTGACCAGCGCCAGCCGCATTCAGCGGAGCTTTCTGCCGACGCTGGCGCCGTTCGCGAATGGGTTTCGGATCTCGACCGAGTATCGACCCGCCAAGCAGGTGGGCGGCGACTTCTACGACGCGATCGCGCCCGCGCCAGGACAGATGATGGTGGTGATCGGCGACGTCTCGGGCAAGGGCGTGTCGGGCGCGCTCGTCATGTCTCGACTCGTCGGAGAGGTCCACCATCTGGTCGCGGCGCTGACCTCGCCGCACGAGCTGCTGCAGGAGCTCAACCGGGCGTTCATGCTGCTCGGCTTCGACGACATGTTCGCGACCTGCGCCTGCGTGACGCTGGACGTCTGCAAGCACTGCGTGACGGTCGCCAACGCCGGCCATCAAGCGCCGCTCCTGCGTCGACGCTCTGGGGAGGTGGTGGCGCTCGGGGACGCTTCGGGTGCGCCGCTCGGCGTCTTCGGCGAGGAGCAGTACGCCGAGCAGCGCTTCGAACTCGAGGTTGGCGACATCCTGCTGCTCATGACCGACGGCATCACCGAAGGGCTGCACCGCGACGACGACGTCCTCGGCGCCGCGCGGCTCACCGAGGTGATCGCCGAGTCGCCTTGTAATGGCTGCGAGATCAATCGACGGATCCTCGCCGCGCTCGATCGAAGCGCGCCCGAAAGGCTCTTGCAGGATGACGTGACGCTTCTGTCGCTCGAAGCGACCGACGAGTTCGCGGGGTGACGCCTATGCCTTGTAGTCGGGCTGTGGGGATCGGGGACTGTGGGTGTGGAGGTTCCAGCGTTCGAGCTTGCGGTAGAGCGTGCGTCGATCGAAGCCGAGCACTTCGGCGGCGAGGGTCTTGGACCAGCCGACCTGCTTGAGCACCCGCAACACGTAGCGACGCTCGACCTCGTCCATGGACAGTAGCTCCTCGCCGTCGAGGCCGGGGATCGAGCCGCTCGAAGACTGGTACTCGCTGATCTTCTCGGGGAGGTCGTCGAGGGTCAACTCTTCGAAGCTGGTGAGGGTGACGGCGCGCTCGATGCAATTGCGGAGCTCCCGCACATTGCCGGGCCAGTCGTAGTGCATCAGCCGCTGCGCGACCGGGGTCGACATCCCCTTGACCGCCTTGCCTGCCTGCGCCGCCATCTGCTCGATGAAATGCTGCGCGAGCAGGAGCACGTCGAACCCGCGAACGCGCAGCGGCGGAACATCGATCCGCACCACGTTGATCCGGTAGTAGAGATCCTCGCGGAAGCGGCGCTCGCGAACCTCCGCCTCGAGATCGCGATTCGTCGCGGTGATGATGCGCGCGTCGAACGGCTCTTCGCGATCGCCGCCGACCGGCCGCACCATGTGCTCCTGCAGGGCGCGCAGCAGCTTGGGCTGCATGCCGAGCGGCAGCTCTCCGATCTC
>CAZPEY010000574.1:0-2545 GCA_964585665.1 uncultured Polyangiaceae bacterium
GACTTCTTGACGCCACCGTCGAGCGCCTTGCCGCCGCCCTCGGGGATGTCGACCTGAGGCGCGCCTTGGCCCTCGCCCTTGCGCATCGCGGCCCGTCGCTGGCGCGTGACGTTCATGCGCGTCTGGTGCAGCGACTGCTCGGGCGACATGCCGCCGCCCCCGCCCTCGCTCGTCGCAGCCTGGCCGCCTGCGACGGCGCGCTGCACGCTCTTGTCTTCGCGATCCGAATCGTTGTCAGCCATGTCGATTGAGAGATTATCGCATCCCCCGGCCCAACGGTTGCGCGCTTGAACAGCGAAACTCCCTCAGGCCAGGCGAGTCACGCTTTGCGCACTCCGTCGGCGGAATCGCACGCCAACGTGGGTTCAGTTATCACGGAAGCTGGCGAGTACGCGATCGCAGGCTTCGACGAAGTCTGCTTCGTCGCGTTCGGCGAGGAGCCGTGCCGCTTCGAGGTGCTCCTTGAGTCGATCCGTCTTAAGTTCCGCGAGGGCGCCAGGACTCCGCGGATCGCGGGTGGTCAATCGCGTCAGCAGAACCGCCTCGAGCCAGCCGCGATCGTGGTCACCCAAGCGTGAGAACAACTCCACGGGAAGAGGCGCGGCCCGATTGACGAGCGCCTTCCAGAGCGCGTCTACCAGACTTGGATCCGACGAGGGACGATACCGAAGGTCGAGAGACTCTGGCGAGGCGCCCGTGAGGATCGCCTCGAACACGGTACGTAGCTCCCTTTCAGCCTGTGGCCACAGGGTTGGCAAAGTACCCATCCCGCGTAGCTGCATCCGACGCAGGGGCGCTTGGCGTGGCTCGTTGAGCTCCTCGAGGCCGAGCATTTCGACGAGCCCCTCTTGGGCATGGACCCGCACAGGAGGGTTCGGATCTGCCAACGCATCGAGCAGGAGGGGGATCGCCGCGCGGTTGCCGGATTTCTTGAGCTCGTAGACCGACAGCGTGCGTTCCACCGCCCCTAGCTGGCTCGCGGCAGTGCGCAGACGTTCCAGATCGGTCGTCTCGCCTCGTCGACGAACGAGGGCACGCAGCGCCGCCGCCCGATTCCAGCTCGACCCAGTCTTGGAGAGTTCGTCGAGGAGCGTCAGCGAGGTTTCGCCTTCAGCCTCTCCAAGCGCTTCGATTGCGCGAGGATCGGCTCCCTTGGCCCACTCAGACAGCAGCGCGTCGATGGCAGCGCGATCCTCCGCCGAGAGGGCAGCTCGTCCGTCGAGCTCGAAGGAGAGCAGGCGTGGGTTCGCTTTCTGCTCATGCAGAGATGCAATCAGTTTGTCGCGCGTCATTTATGCCTGCTAGCTGGCTCTAGGCGGCGGGGCAGCCTTGCTGTCCTTGAGCTTCTGAATCCGCTCCGCGAGTTTCGTATCCGCGGTCGCGATGGCTTGTGTGCGTCCCGCGATACCACCACCGATCGGCGCATACGTGCCGACGATGCCGCCCTCGTTGACATCGGGCGCGGGCACCTTGTTCTCGACTTTGACGTCGTTCTTGCTCGCGTCCCAGCTGACCTTCGGGGCACAGGGATAGTTGTTGATGGTTATCTCGCCTGCCTCGAACGCCGCCTTGAGGGTCGGGAACTCAATCTTCGTGTAGATGTTCTCCTTGGCCGCTTCCGGCGACACGAAGACGCGAACCTCTTTGCCCTTTGCGTACTTGACGATTGCCTTCGAGTAGAACTGGGACAGCGCGGCCCACATTTGCATGTCCCAGCTGCCGGTGATGTTGATGTTGTTGAACAAGCCACCGAGCGCCGAGGTTTCGAGGGCGAGCTCGGCCCCTCCACCTTCCGCCAGCTCCTTGGCTGGGCTGCCAGACCAGAAGGCGAACGAGTTTGCCTTCTTGAATTGCCCTTCGAGGACCTTGCCCACCGACTGCTCGACGGGCGAGAACTTGCCGATGATCGAGTCGGCCTTGGTGTCGTACTCCGTCTTGAGCGCCTCCATGTCAACGCGCATGCGGCCCTTGTCGTCGGCCTTCTTCGGTACGCTCGATTCCGTGTCTTTGAGCGCCTTGAACGCCGTTTCCCAAACGCTCTTTGCCGTTGCCTTGGCCTCGCCTGCGCTCTCGGGATCCATGTCGGTGTAGAGCTTTTCGACGCGCGATTCGAAAAGGTTGTAGGCGGGGTGGTCGGTGGGATTGGCGTAGCCTGCAAACGCAGCGTTGGCTGCCGCCGCTCCACCGCCCGCTGCTGAGTCGTGTCCGCCATCGCCCGGGCGGAAGCCAGCGTCGGCGCGGAAGACCTTGCGGTGGATGCCCTTTAGCTTCGCGGCGACGGTGGGGGCCGCCTCTTGCGGGGCTTCGGCGGGGGCAGCCTCGGCGCTGCTGCTCTCGGCGCTCGCGGCCTCGGGGGGCGCAGCCTCGGCGCTCGCGGTCTCGGGGGCAGCGGCAGCCTCAGGCGCGGCTTCGGCGCTTGCAGCCTCGGGGGGCGCGGCCTCCGCGCTGCTCTCGGCAGCCGCTGCCTCGGGCGGCGCCGCCTCGGCGGTGGCGTCGGCCTCGGGCGCGGGATCGCGGAAGGCCTTCTTGCGGAGGATCTTGCGCA
>CAZPEY010000575.1:0-2527 GCA_964585665.1 uncultured Polyangiaceae bacterium
GCCGTCGGCGGCGGAGCTGCGGGCCGCGGCGGCACTACCGCTGGCGGAGCTGCGGAACGCGACGGCGCTGTCACTGGCGGCGGAGCTGCGGGTGGCGCGCTCGGTGCGGGCGCGCTCGGCGCGGGCTTGGCGCGCGTCCCCGCCGAGTAGCTCGAGGTCGACGGGCCCGTGCGGCGCACCGGCGAGCCGCACTCGAAGCAAAGCTCGCTGCCGGGCTCGAGCTCGTGTCCACACTCTGCGCACTTCATCGCGTCACGTTGCGCTCTCGATCAGTTCATCAGCGGACGCGGGAACTCCAAGAGCGGTCCGGAGTTCGACTCCGCGGGTGGGGGCTGGATGTCACGGTTGCCGACCGCGGTGGTGTTTCGCGCGCCGGTCCAGATGCGACCGATCGCGCCGACACCACCCGCCGTCCCGCTGTTCGCGCCCGGGCCGCCCATGCCGCCGAGTGCGCGCAGCTTGTGCCCAGTCTCGAGCGTGAGCTGCTCGGCGCTCAGCATGATGCTACCGCCGGCGCCGCCGCCACCGCCGCCGACCATGTCTGTCCCAGCAGGAGCGGACGGCGTGTTGCCCGATACGTCGATGACTCCGGAGATCGTGATCGTCCTGGCGATCAAGGCCAGTCCTCCCCCGCCGTTGCCACCGATGCCCGCCTTGACGCCACCACCGCCGCCGCCGCCGGCGCCGACGTGCAGCGCATCCATCTGCGCGTTGCCGAACGCGGCACCGCCAGTGCCGCCGCCGCTGGGAGCATCGCCACCCTTCGCTCCGTAGCCACCACCGCCGCCTCCTACACCCGCCGATGGGGCTCCCTTGCCACCGCCGCCGTCGGTGTTCGCGCCGCGCGTGGAGCCATCTTTTCCAGCCGCGCCAGCAGTACCACCGAAGCCACGCAGGTCGATCGAGCCGAGCACATTGATGGCGGTCTTCCCAACGAGCGCAACAGCGCGCGAGCTTCTGGGAGTGCACAGAGCCGTCACCCCAGCCCCAACCGTAAGGGTGTCGAACTCCCAGATCGCGACTTCGGGGCCACCGTTGGGCTGCGCTCTGACCGAGAAGCCGTCGCTGCCAGCCGGCACGATCTCCGTTCCATCGCCGAGCTTGACCGATCCGTCCTCGGTGTCGAAGAGCAGATTCCCGGCCGTCGTAATGTCCTTGGTGCCAAGCTTGCCCGATCCATAGAACGCCGGCGGCGGCATCATGTCGACCACCGGCAGATTGGCGGGCGTGAAGCACTTGTTGCCGAAGCCGCACTGATAGCCCTCGGGGCACAGGTTGGCGGGGCCGCAGGTGAACTCGCCCTCACCAATCTTGGGGTTGAAGCAGCCGCCGACGAACAGCGCCGCCATCGCAAAGAGCAGGTTGCGCATTAGAACCTCCCCCCGACGACGAGACCGGCCGAGTCGGAGGTGAAGATCGGCGACACGGTCGCGATGCCCTTTTCCTTGTCGCTCTTGCGCCACTTGAGGCCGATGACGATCGCGACCACGCCGCCGATCGTCGCGACGCCACCGACGGCCATCAGCGCGATGCCGGTCGTGTTGAACGTCTTGCCGTTCGACTGCTTGTCGGCGAGCGACTGCGTGAAGGTGTCGCCGCGCTTGGCCGCCGCGGTCAGATCGTCCGATGCGCCTTTGGCCAGCGCCGCCATCGCTGCGCCCGCGCCGAGGCAAACCACGCCGACGGCGGTGACCGCGTAGCCGACGAGGTCGAGCCGCGCGTGCGGCTTGGCCTTCTCGAGCTTCATCAGCGCCTGCTTGGCTTTGACCTCGGCCTCCTGCTTGGCGAGCTCGCGGTTGCGCTCGAGCTCCTTTTGCCGCTCGAGCTCTTCGCGCTTCTGTTTCTCCTCGGCCTCGCGCTTGGCCTGCGCCGCCTTCTGATCGTCGACGGCCTTCTGCAGCTCGGTGATGCGCTGGTTGATCTCGTCGCGAAACGGCGACTCGGGATCGAACGAGCGATACGACTTGTAGAGCGTCAGCGCGCGCTCGGTCTTGCCCGAGAGGCGGTACGCCTGCGCCATGTTGTAGAGAATCGCCGGCTGCGACGAGATGGCGTAGGCCTTCTCGAAGTCAGCCGCCGCCTCCTCGTACTTGCCGAGCGCGTACTTGTTCTTGCCGCTCTCGTAAGCCGCCTTGGCCTCCGCCTTCTGCGCCGCGGTCAGCGTCGGCGTCTGCGCCAAGGCGCGCGACGCGCCGCCCAGAACAAATACTGCGAGCACCAGAAGGATCAATCGAAGGACACGCATGCTGCCGTCGACGGTAATCGCGCGTCCGCAAGAAAGCAAGTCGGCGTAACGAGCCTCGGCAACGGTCTGTCGATGCAACGCTTCGAGCTCTCGCGTGTCCAACTTCAAACGCGAGGACCGCCCACTTCACCTTCAGGTAACCGATTGGAATCCATCAATGAATGATGAATTGACGCTCATCAATGTAGCTGTTGTAGTCGTTCGAATGAAGTTCGCATGGTGTTTGGTCGTCAGCGTCTGTTTCGTTGCTGCCTGTGACAAGCCGGTTCCCGACAACGAGCC
>CAZPEY010000576.1:0-2520 GCA_964585665.1 uncultured Polyangiaceae bacterium
AGTCGAACAGGTCGATGCCCGCCAGCACCCCGGTCACCAGATCCTCGGGCGTGCCGACGCCCATCAGGTAGCGCGGCCGGTCCGCGGGCAGCTCGCAGGCAATCTGCCCGAGCACTTCGTGCATCACGGGGATCGGCTCTCCGACGGAGAAGCCGCCGAGCGCGAAGCCGTCGAAGGGCAGCGCGCAGATCTCGGCCATGTGCTGCCGGCGCAGGGTGACGTCGCTGCCCCCCTGGACGATGCCGAAGCGCTGCTGCCCCGGCGCCGGCTCGGTCGCGAGGCAGCGACGCGCCCAGCGGGTCGTGCGCGCCATCGCCGCCTCCAGCGTCTTGCGATAGCCGTCGCCCGGCGGGCACTGATCGAACGCCATCGCGATGTCCGAGCCGAGCGTCGCCTGGATCTGCATCGCGGTCTCGGGGGACAGCTCGTGGTAGGAGCCGTCGACGGGCGAGCGAAAGGTGACGTGCTCCTCGGTGATCTTGTTGAGCGACGACAGGCTGAAGACCTGGAAGCCGCCCGAGTCGGTGAGGATCGGCCGCTGCCAGCCCATCATCTTGTGCAGGCCGCCGTGGCGGCGCACCACGTCGAGGCCAGGCCGCAGCCAGAGGTGAAAGGTGTTCCCGAGGATGATGTGCGCCCCCAGCTCGACGAGCTCGGGCGGCGTCATCGCCTTGACCGTCCCGTACGTGCCGACCGGCATGAACAGCGGCGTCGGGACAGCGCCATGATGGAGGCGCAGCTCGCCGGCGCGCGCCTTGCCCGCCGTCGCGATCGCGGTGAACGAAGTAGACAAGCTCATTGACTATCCAATCCACATGGCATCGCCATAGCTGTAGAAGCGATAGCGCGCGGTCACCGCCTCGCGATAGGCCGCGAGCACGCGCTCGGTGCCGGCGAACGCGGCGACCAGCGCCAGCAGCGTCGAGCGAGGCAGGTGAAAGTTGGTGATCATCCCGTCGATGGCGGCGAAGCGATGGCCGGGGCGGAGGAAGATCCGCGTCTCGCCGCTGCCGGGGGCGAAGCGGCCGTCGGGCTGCACGATCGTCTCGAGCGTCCGCACCACCGTCGTACCGACCGCGACGATCGGCCGGCCCTGCGCGCGCGCCTGGTTGAGCGCCGTGGCTGCCGCGGCGTCGACGACGTAGCGCTCGGCGTGCATGACGTGCGCGTCGAGATCATCGGTGCGGAGCGGCAGGAAGGTGCCGAGCCCGACGTGCAGCGTCAGCATCGTCCGCGTGTGGCCGGCGGCCTCGAGCGCGGCGAGCAGCGCGGCGTCGAAGTGCAGGCTCGCAGTCGGGGCGGCCACCGCGCCGGGCACGCTGGCGAACACGGTCTGGTAGCGCTGCCGATCGAGCGCCGGATCGACCAGGGTGCCGCGCCGCTGGCGCGCCTCCTCGATGTAGGGGGGCAGCGGCAGCCGCCCTTCGCGCTCGAGCAGCTCGGCGAAGGCCTCGGTCGAGAGCGGCACCCGCAGGTCGACGAACATCTCTTGGCGATCCTCGACGAAGATCTCCTGTCCGCTGCCGGCGAGCCGGAGCGGGCCCTTGCGGATCGGCTTGCTCGCCCGGCCAATCGCCCGCCAGCGCTGCTCGGTCTCTGTCGAGGACAGCCGCTCGGTCAGCAGGAGCTCGACCTGTCCGCCGGTCGGCTTCTGCGCGAACAGGCGCGCCGGCAAGACCTTGGTGTCGTTGAAGACGAGCAGCGCGCCAGGCGGGAGCAGCGACGGCAGATCGCGAATGTGGGCGTGCCCGACCGGCCCCTCCAGCCGCGGCAGCTGCAGCAGGCGCGAGTCAGACCGCTCGACGGCTGGGACGGTCGCGACGAGCTCGTCAGGCAGCTCGAAGTCGAGCTCGGAGGCGCGCATGGCGGCGGACATATACGCAACTTCGAGCGAATGTGGTAGCCGAAGAGCGTGCTCGCACTCCTGCCGCTGCTCACCAGTCTGCCCCTCCTGCCCGCCGCGACCCAGTCGTTCGATTGCGATGGCAACGGCGTGCCAGAGGAGCTGCGCCTCGCGGACGGAGCGATCGCGCTCGGGGATAGTGGTGCGGTGCCGCTGTCGTTCGCCCCGACGAGCCTGAGGCACTCGACGGGGATCGCCGCGAGCTCCCTGCCCTACTGCCGGATCGACCTCGAGCGGAAGCGCGGCCTCGGCGAGACCATCGTCTTCGAGCATGCGGGAGGCCACTGGCGCTTCTGGTTGCGCTCGGTGACGGGCACGAGCAGCGATGGCGACCGACGCGTCGAGCTGGCGATCGACAAGGTCGGGGTGAGTCGCTGGGAGACGACGCCCGAGGCGACGCGCTGCGATGGGCAGAGCAACCTCTTCCCGCAGGTGTTCAGCCCCGTCGAGCGCCGCTTCGTGCCGGTGGAGCAGCCGTTCGTGCGCGGCGTCGCGGCCACGACCACCACGCCGACGACGCCCGGGCGCGCCTCGCCCGCCTACCGCTTCACCGGCGTCTCGGCGCAGCTCGGCGTCGACGCCAGCGACGAGGCCGGCGCCGATCGACTGACGCCGCC
>CAZPEY010000577.1:0-2519 GCA_964585665.1 uncultured Polyangiaceae bacterium
CTCGGCGTCCTTGTTGACAGCGACGATGACCTTGCTGCCCTTCATGCCGGCCAGGTGCTGAATGGCGCCCGAGATGGCGACGGCGATGTAGAGCTGCGGCGCGACGACCTTGCCGGTCTGACCGACCTGCAGGTCGTTGGGCACCATGCCCGCGTCGCAAGCGGCGCGCGAGGCGCCCATCGCGCCGCCGAACAGATCGGCGAGCTCGGCCAGCGGCTCGAAGTTCTTTCCTTCGCGCATGCCGCGTCCGCCGGAGATGACGACCTTGGCCTCGGTGAGGTCCGGACGCTCGCTCTTGGAGGCGGCGATGGACACGAACTCGGCGCCGAGCGTGTCGACCGAGCCGACGGCCACGGCCGCGGTCGGCGAGGCGCCGCCCGACGGAGCGGCCGGCTCGAACGCGGTCTGGCGCACGGTGACCACGGTGGTCGCGGTGGTCGACTCGACCTCGCCGATGACGTTGCCCGCCTGCATCGGCCGGCGGAAGCGGTTGGCCCCGCTCACCTCGACGACGTCGGCGACCAGGCCGGCATCGACGAGCCCGGCGACGCGCGGCAGGAGGTCCTTGCCGACCGAGGTCGCGGTGCCCGCGATGATGGAGGCGCCCTTGTCGCGCGCCACCTGGGCGACGATTGGTGCGTAGGTCTCGGCGAGGTACGGCCCGAGCGCGGCGCTCTCGGCGACCAGCACCTCGGCGGCACCGAAGCTCGCGGCCTCACCCGCCGCCTGGCCGACGCCACCGCCGATCAGCAGCAGATAGAGCTTGCCGCCGTTGGCCGCCGCGACCTTCTGCCCGAAGGTGATCGCCGGGAGGCTCGACGAGCGGAGCTTGCCTTCACTCTGTTCGACAAAAAGCAGGACGTTCGACATTAGAGCACCTTCGCTTCGTTGCGGAGCTTGGCGACCAGCTCCTCGACGGACTGCACCTTGACGCCCGCGGCGCGCGCCGGCGGGGCGCTGGCGGCGACGAGCTTGACCTTGGGCTCACCAGCGCCGAAAGCGCTGAGCGGCTGCTCGGCGATCGGCTTCTTCTTGGCCGCCATGATCCCCTTGAGCGACGCGTAGCGCGCGCCCTCGGCGTAGGCGTGGCCGGCGTCGGTCAGGCCGTTCTTGACGGCCTGCGGCGCGACGATGCGCAGGTCGACAGTGACCACGGCGGGCAGCGTGACCTTCTTGGTCTCGACGCCGGCGTCGACCTCGCGGCCGACGAGCAGCGCCTTGCCGCCATCGGTGGACTCGAGCGTGCAGGCGAAGGTCGCTTGCGGCAGGTTGAGCATGCCGGCGAGCCGCTGACCGACGTCGTTCGACTCCGAGTCGGTGGCGAGCTTGCCGAGCAGCACGAGGTCCGGCTTCTCCTGCTCGACGACCTTCTTGAGCACGCGCGCGACCACGTCGGCGTCGAGCTGCTCGTCATTGGCCTCGACGAGGATGCCGCGATCGGCGCCCATGGCGAGGGCCGAACGGAGCTGTTGCTGCACGTCCTTGGGCCCGATCGACAGCGCGATGATCTCGCCGCGACGCGCGCCACCCTGGGACGCGTTCTCGTTGAGACGGAGCGCGGTCTCGATCGCGTACTCGTCGAACTGCGAGAGCTGCCAGTTGGTCGCCGAGTTGTCGATGGCGTTGCCCTTGAACTTCACCTTCTGTTCCGGATCGGGGACGCGTTTTGCGGTGACTAGGATCTTCACGGTCGACTCCTCATCAAATGAACCAGGAAAACCAGCTACGGCTTGCCGCTGGGACTTACCACGGCCAGGCCGGCGAGAAACAGACTACTTAGTTGCTTCTTGGCGACACCGAGCTCGAAGCTCTTGCCGCCGCGCGCCAGGTGCGCACGCGCGATCTCGTCGAGCGCCCCGAACAGCGCACGCGCCACCAGGGGCGGGGCGAAGTCGGCGCGCAGCTCGCCCCGCTTCTGCCCCTCCTCGACGAGGCCGCCCAGGATGCGCAGGAAGTCGGCGAACTTGGGGTTCTTGTACTCCTTGATGAACTTCGACGACTGGCGCAGCTCGACGGTGATCACCTCGGCGAGCGCGCGATCCTGGGCGATGAAGTCGAAGTAGAGGCTGATGAACAGCTCGAGCTGATCGACGGCGCTCGCCTTGCGGGCGATCGCCTCGCGCACCTTCTCGTTGATGCGCTCGACGCGGTCCTCGAAGAGCTGGATGAGCAGGTCGTCCTTGCTCTTGAAGTACAGGTAGATGGTGCCGTCGGCGACGCCCGCGAGCTCGGCGATCTGGGAGACGCGGGCGTTGTAGAAGCCCTCCTTGGCGAAGACCTTGATCGCCGCGTCGAGGATGCGCTCGCGCTTGTCGGCGGTCTTGCGACTGCTCGGCGACGGCGCGCTCGGGACTGAATGACGGCTCATTCAGCCGAGGTCCTAGCATGCGCCCTGACCCCCCGCAATCGAGAAATCGGCGGCGAGCGGCGAGCGGCGAGACCCGTGGGTTTGCTCGCTTGGTGAGGCGCGGGGACGGCGGAGGGCCAACGTGCCGGGGATCAGGGGTTCCATCCCTCCG
>CAZPEY010000578.1:0-2496 GCA_964585665.1 uncultured Polyangiaceae bacterium
AAGAGCATCATCGGCACGCGCACCTACGACGACCGCCTGCACACCATCGCCAACGTCCGCAAGGCCGGCATCACCGTGTGCACCGGCGGCATCATCGGCATGGGCGAGACGCTCGACGATCGGTGCGAGATGCTGCTCACGCTGGCGTCGCTGGATCCGCACCCCGAGAGCGTGCCGATCAACGCGCTGGTCGCCGTCGAGGGGACGCCGCTGGCGCTGCAAGAGCCGGTGCAGCCGCTCGAGCTCGTGCGCATGATCGCGACGGCCCGCGTGCTCATGCCCAAGACCCGCGTGCGGCTCTCGGCCGGTCGCCAGCAGCTCAACCCCGAGGCGCAGATCCTCTGCTTCTTCGCTGGCGCCAACTCGATCTTCTACGGCGACAAGCTGCTCACGACGGGCAACCCGGACACCGACGCCGATCAGGCGCTTTTGCGGATGGCAGGCCTCAAGGCCGCGCCGCCGGAGAGCGCGCTCCAGATCGGCTGAGGTGCGTCGATCGATCGCCGCGGTGGAAGCTGTCTCGTTCGCGCCGCGTACCTTGGGAGCGATGCTCCGCGCCTCGCTCCTGCTGCTCTCCCTCGCCCTCCCTGTCACCGTCGCTGCGGCGCCGCTCTCCCCGATCGCCGAGGGCGTCGAGTACGGCACCTACGAGCCGAGCCCAGGCGACGTCTTCCACGTCGTGCGCGTCGATCCGAAGCGCGCCCAGCTCGTCGCGAAGATGAGCTCCGTCGACGGCGCCGGGCCACGCACGCTGCGGACCTGGTGCGACGACCAGCGGCTGCTCGCGGGCATCAACCTCGGCATGTACATGGACGATCATCGCCGCAACGTCGGCCATGCGACGGCGCACGGCCACGCCAACCAGTCGCGCTGGAACCCGCAGTATCAGTCGGTGCTGGTCTGGGATCCCAAGCGCCCGGGCCTCCCCGCGGCGGCGATCGTTGACCGCGACAGCGACGGAGCGACGGCGCGCATCGGCGAGTACCGCAACGCGGTCCAGAACCTCCGGCTGATCAAGCACCCGGGGCAGAACGTGTGGACCGAGCAGCCGCGCAAGTGGAGCGAGTCGGCGATCGCCAGCGACGGCGAAGGACGAATCCTCTTCATCTTCGCCAAGCGCGGCCACGCGATGACCGAGTTCAATCGGCTGCTGCTCGGCCTGCCGCTCGGCGTCGTCGCCGCCATGCACGTCGAGGGGGGGCCCGAGGCGAGCCTCTGCGTGCGCGGTGGCAAGGCCGTCGACCTGTGGGGCAGCTTCGAGACAGGCTTCTTCCCGCGCGACGACAATGCGCGCCAGTGGGAGATCCCGAACGTGCTAGGCGTGATCGCGAAGCCGTCGGTGCCGCTCAAGAAGTCGGCGCCGACCAAGTAGTCAAGGAGCTTGACGAGCTGCGAGCGCGCGGCCGATGTCGACGAGGGTCTGCCCCTCGCCGCCGACGAGCAGCGCCGGGCGCATCTCGTCGAGCCCCCACGGCTGCGGCTTGCCGGTGGTCACCGCGAAGGCGCCCCCGTCGATGCGCCCGACGACCGCGATCGATCCGTTGGTGGTGGCGCGCGTCTTCTCGACGATCTTCGGCACCTCCGAGACGTCGACCTCGACGAGACCCCGCTCGCACGACAGCACCAGCCGATCGGCCAGGATGCGCCGCTCGAGCAAGAGGATGTTGCCCATCGACGACTCGTAGATCGGCGTCCAGCCGTCGAGGCGCCCGGTCGAGGCCAGGCGCGAGAACGGCAGGTAGTACAGCGACGCGTCCATGATCTTGCGCGCGAACAGGCCCTGGGCGACGGGAACCACCTCGACCACGCCATGCTCGTGCAGCGCCACGACGTTGCGCCCCTCGGCGATCCACGATCCCGGCTGGTGCGGCGTGCAGCCGAACAGCACGTTGCGCGACGAGGAGCCCTTCAAGAAGCCGGCGATGATCTGCGCCACCTCGGGCGCGTCGCCCGGATCTTTGAGACGACGATCGCCGTTCCACAGCACGAAGTTGCCGGGCAGCCGATGCACCGCATCGAAGTGGTAGTAGCGACCCTCGAGCGGCCAGACCAGCGCCAGCTTCTCGCCGACCTTGATCTGGGTGACCTGCTCGTTGTCCTCCGGAATGCCGACGTGAATCGACCCGTCGGTGCCGAGCGCCATGAACAGCAGGCCGCGCGGCGTCAGGCCCGCCTGCCGCAGCCGCTTGAGCCCCAGATAGAGCCCGGTCGGCTCGCTAAATTTCTCGATGATGACAGCGCCCACGAGTGCTCCTTACCTCAGTCCGCGAGGCGAGTCGAGGGGTGGGACGCAGGCGGCGCGGTCGGCGGGCGCAAGTCTCGCGGCGTTGCTCGAGCGACGGGCGCAGGGACGGCGGGGGGCCAACGTGCCGGGGACCTCATGATTGATCACATCTCGGGGTGCCTTCGCACCCGACTCGTGGCGCCGGGTGGAGGTGCGGCCTCTCTCCTCGCTGCGTCACCCGACGACGGGTGTGCCACAGGGCAGGGTCGATC
>CAZPEY010000579.1:0-2486 GCA_964585665.1 uncultured Polyangiaceae bacterium
GATTGCACAGCGAATCTCGGCGCCGCGCCGTCGCCTGACGAGCCCGTACATCACGTTCAAGCCGACGTGGGCGAAGGACGAGAAGCTTCTCACCTTTCTAGATGAACACTCAACATGGGTCAGACTGCGATGATTCGCCCAAAGATCTTCCGCGACGGGCAGCGTGTGGACACGTTTCCACTCCTTAAGCCGCTCGATCAGAACCAGCGGCCCATCGGTGAACTCGCCCTCAATCAGAAGCACCTTGGCGAGATCTCCGTCCGCTACTCAACGGTGTTCGGTCACGACATTGAGGACACGTTCTCGTACGAAGGCCGGGCCGACAACCTCGTATACCAACCAGCGCGGCGGCGTCTCATCCTGGCCGAGGACGACCCCGGTGAGTCCGAGGGTGGGCAATGACTGCCCACACCCAGCCTCGCGAGGGGATGATGGCGGTCATCCGCAACCGCCGCGCGCTCATCACGGGCATCCAGGTGTTCGATGCCGACGAACGCGGGCGCTTCCACCTGGTCGAGGTGGAGTACACGGACGGTATCGGCGCCGAGACCGACCAGGTCCTCTGGGAAGTCGAGCCCGAGCCCGAGGTGCTCGAGCCCGCAGCGCTTCCGCGCGTCGATGCCACCGCGCCGATGGACCCGCGTGAGCTCGATGCGATGGTGCGCGCCGCGCGCTGGTCGGCGCTCACGCCCTCGCTCCCGTTCTCGGGCCTAGACGAAGATCGCCCCCCGCTGGCTGCGCCGCTCTTCGGCGCGATCCACCCCGAGGCGTACCAGCTCGTGCCCGTGCTGCGCGCCCTCGAGATGCCGCGCGTAGCGCTCATGCTTGCCGACGCCGTCGGCCTCGGAAAGACCGTGCAAGCAGGCATGGTGCTACGCGAGCTGATGCTGCGGCGGCGCATTCGCCGGGTGCTCGTCTTGTGCCCGGCATCGCTCCGTACCCAGTGGCGCGAGGAGATGGACGAGAAGTTCTCTCTCGGTTTCGACGTGGTCGACCGCCCCCACACGCTCAAGCTGCAGCGCGAGCTGGGGCTCGACGCGAACCCGTGGCGCGTCCACGAGCGCATCATCGCGAGCTACCACTACCTGAAGCAGCCCGACGTGCTGGAGCAGTTCCGAGGTACCGCCGAGCCCGGCGAAGACGGCCGCTTGAAGTGGGATCTGCTCATCGTCGACGAGGCTCACAACCTCGCGCCGTCGAGCTTCGGTGACGACTCCGACCTCGCGCAGATGCTCCAGCTCATCTCGCCGTGGTTTGAGCACCGTGTCTTCCTCACGGCCACGCCGCACAACGGCCACACGCGCTCGTTCTCGGGCCTGCTCGAGTCGCTCGACCCGGTGCGCTTCACGCGCAAGTCGGAGCTCGAAGCACAAGACCGCACGCGCGTCGGCGAGAGCGTCATCCGCCGTCTCAAGAGCGAGATTAATGCGGCCTACACGTCACTCGGCGAACCCGCGCGCTTCTCGGACCGCATCGTCGACGCGCTGCCGGTACTTCGCTTCGGTGCCCAGGAGCGCGCGCTGTCCGACGCGTTCCACGACTTCAAGAAGGCGCTGCACAAGGCCACCGCGCAGGCCTCGCCGAGCGAGCGGGCGGCAGCGGCCTTCGCGCTCGAGGTCTTGCAGAAGCGCCTGCTCTCGGGGCCGTGGGCCTTCGGCCAGAGCTGGCTCACGCTTCTCGAAGGATTGAAGGCGCAAGACGCGGCGCTCGGCGCGCTCGGCACCGTCGCGAAGGTGCGCGGCATCGTGCAGGACGACACCGACGACGACGCCGAGCGCGATAGCCGCGAGCGTCAGGCCAGCCGCACCAGCGGCGCGTGGCTCAAGGACTTCAAGAACGCCGTCGAGAGCGAGCTGGCCGAGGTCACAAGCGCCGTGCAGGCGCTCGGCCTCGAAGCCATCGCTCCGGGGCTTTCCGAAGCAGATCGCAGGAGCGCCGTCGGCAATGCGGCCACGAAGGTCAAGGCCGACGCGCGATTCAAGGCGCTCGAAACGCTCATCGACGAGAAGAAGGGCGAGCGCCTCGTCATCTTCACCGAGTACCTCGCCACGCTCGACTACCTGCGCGCGCGCCTCATCGCCCGCTTCGGCGACGGCGATTGGCTGCGCGTCTTGTACGGCGGCATGAACGATGTCGAGCGCGACGGCGTGAAGCGCGCGTTCAACGACCCGAACAGCTCCGCGCGCGTGCTGCTCGCCACCGACGCAGCGGGTGAAGGCTTGAACCTCCAGCGCGCGTGTCGCCTCCTGCTCCACTGGGACATCCCGTGGAACCCCGGCAAGATGGAGCAGCGCAACGGTCGCCTCGATCGCCACGGACAGGAGCGCGACGTTCACGTCTTTCACTTCGACTCGACCGACGACGCCTCGATGCGCTTCCTCGGCAAGGTGCTCAAGAAGCGCAGCCAGACGCGTGAAGATCAGGTCGTCACCGACGAGCTGTTCTCGCAGGCGCTGCTCAAGCACTTCGAGGAAGACGAAGACGTC
>CAZPEY010000580.1:0-2485 GCA_964585665.1 uncultured Polyangiaceae bacterium
ACATCCACAACATGCTGCGCCTGCTCTCCGACGTCGGGCAGGTCAACATCGTCACGGCCGATGACGTCAAGGGCACCGTGACCATCCGCATGCGCGACGTGCCATGGGATCAGGCGCTCGACGTCATCCTGCGCAGCAAGGGCCTCGGCATGCAGCGCGAGGGCAACCTGATCCGCGTCGCACCGGCGTCGACGCTCGAGAAGGAGCTCGAGGCCGAGATTGCGCGCGCCAAGGCGCAGGTCGAGCTCAAGCCCGTCGAGACCCGCCTCATCCCGCTGTCGTACGCGACGGCAACTCAGATGATGGCGCGCGTGCAGGACGTCATGTCGAGCCGCGGCAAGGTCTCGATCGACGAGCGCACCAACATGCTCATCGTCTCGGACGTGTCGTCCAACATCGCGCTGGCCGAGGAGCTGGTGCGCAACCTCGACACACAGACGCCGCAGGTCAACATCGAGGCGCGCATCGTCGAGGCGCGCAGCAACTTCCTGCGGACCATCGGCATCCAGTGGGGCGGTTCGGCGCTCGCTTCGCCTGGTTCGGGTAATCCCACCGGCGCAGTGTTCCCGTCGACGATCGGCATCGGTGGTGGCGCGACGGATCAGACAGCACCGACCTCGGGTCTCAACCTGCCTGCAGTGGGCGCGGTGTCTCCGAACTACGTCGTCAACCTGCCGGCGCCGGTCGGTACCGGATCAGGCGGCGCGCTCGGTCTGACGCTCGGCTCGGTGGCCGGCAACTTCAACATCAACCTGCGCCTGTCGGCGCTCGAGAACACTGGACAGGTCCGCATCGTGTCGTCGCCGAAGATCACGACGCTCGACAACGTCGAAGCGACGATCGAGCAGGGCGTCGCGATCCCGATTTCGGTCGTGTCGGCGGCAGGCACCAACACCATCTTCGTCGACGCCAAGCTCAACCTCACGGTCAAGCCGCACGTCACCAACGAAGGCTCGGTGATCATGCACGTCAACATCACGCGCAACGAGCCCGACTTCGTAAACACCGGCGCTCGCGGCGATCCCACGATCCTGAAGAAGCAGGCCAAGACCGAGATGCTGGTGCGGGATGGCGACACCGCGGTGATCGGCGGCATCTACACGCGGAACTCGGGCGTGTCGTACTCGAAGGTGCCTGGCCTCGGCGACATCCCGATCCTCGGGTGGCTGTTCAAGACCCGTCGCGAGAACGACGATCGGACCGAGCTCCTCATCTTCATCACGCCGCGGATCGTCAACCGCGCTGCGGTCGTGCGCCGCTAACTTCGAAACCACCATGTCGAGACTCCGCCTCCTCACCGCTGGCGAGTCGCACGGACCAGCGTTGACCGCCACGCTCGATGGCATTCCCCACGGGCTGGTGCTCGACGTGGCCGCCATCGACGACGATCTGGCGCGACGACAGACCGGCTACGGACGTGGTGGCCGCATGAAGATCGAGCGCGATCGCGTCGAGGTGCTGGCCGGGATTCGCGGCGGCGTGACGATGGGCTCGCCGATCACCTTGGTAGTCAAGAACCTTGACCATGACAACTGGCTCGACGTCATGCACCCGTGGCACGCACCGAGCGGGGAGCGCAGCCGGGCGCTAACGAGGCCACGCCCTGGGCACGCGGATCTGGCCGGCGCGATCAAGCTCGGGCTGCACGATGCGCGCGACGTGCTCGAACGATCCTCGGCCCGGTCGACCGCGGCGCGGGTCGCGGCCGGCGCGGTCTGCAAGGCGCTGCTCTCCGCGTGCGGCATCGAGCTCTACGGTCATGTCGTCGAGGTCGGCGATGTCACCGCGCCGGACTGGCCCGGTGGCGACCTGCGAACGCTGCGCGCGCAGGCGGAAGCCTCCGAGATGCGCTGCTGGGACGCGACCTCGACCGCGCGCATGATCGACGCTGTGGCAGCGGCTCAACGCGCGGGCGATTCGCTCGGTGGGACCGTCGAGGTCATCGCCGTCGGGATGCCCCCGGGCGTCGGTAGCCACGTCGAGTGGGATCGGCGACTCGATGGTCGCCTTGCGCAGGCGCTCATGTCGATCCAGGCAATCAAGGCCGTCGAGATCGGCTTGGGCCGCGAGTCGGCGCGCCGACCCGGGTCGCAGGTTCACGATCCGATTCACTACGAAGAGGGTCGGTTCGTGCGGCCGAGCAACCACGCTGGCGGCATCGAGGGCGGCAACACCAACGGCGAACCGGTCGTCGCGCGTTGCTCGATGAAGCCGATCCCGACGCTGGCGCGGCCGCTCGCCTCGGTCGATCTGGCCTCGAAGCAGAGCTTCTCCGCGCAGAAGGAACGCACCGACTCGTGTGCCGTGCCCGCGCTCGCGGTGATCGCGGAGGCCGCGGTCGCCTTCGTGCTGGCCAGCGCGCTGCTCGAGAAGACGGGTGGCGACTCGATGGACGAGGTGCAGCGCAACCTCGCAGGATGCCGGGATGCACTCCGCGACTACTGATCTCCCCGTCGCGCTTTGCGGCCTGCCGGGCTCCGGCAAG
>CAZPEY010000581.1:0-2483 GCA_964585665.1 uncultured Polyangiaceae bacterium
AGCGACGTCGGCAAAGACATCCTGCAGGGCCTGCACACGTATGTCGGCAAGCCAGTCTTGAAGTTCTACCTGGGCGATACGGGCGGCAAGGTCGCCGACCAGATCGGCAGCGCAGAGGACCGCGCCATCGGCCGCGCCAAATCGCCTCCCTCGTCGAAGGATTCCCCTTCCCCTGCGACGAGGGTGCAACCACCGAGCGGAGGGGACGGAGGAACGAATGGCAAAGAAGAAGCACGCACGAGCAGCCCCGAAGGGCAAGGACGCGCACCGGGAGCCGCGCGAGCTGATGGTGAGCCCGAGGGGCGCGAGCGGGTTTCGCAGTCTGCCCGAGACGTGGCGGACGCGTCCCGTGCCGGCGCCGAAGTCGCGGCGACGGCGAAACGCTGGTGGTGGGAGCGCGGCGAAGGCGAGCATGCGTGAGCCCAAGGACCTGGTCGTGCCCATCTTGGGTGGCGTCGCGGGCGGCGCGCTGTCGGTGATTGGCGCCGAGCAGCTTGGCGTCGCACCGACGACCGCTGCGGGAGGAACGGCGCTGCTCGGCGTTGGCATCGCCACGACGGTCAAGACCCCGTGGATGCGCGATGCGGCGATTGGCGCCGCGATCGGCGCAGGCACCCTCGGCGGCGTGCAGCTCCTCGCCAAGCTGCGCGCCGAGCGAGCGCTCGCCTCCTCGAATCAGTCGCAGCCCAAGCTGCGCCAGGCCGAGGGCGATCGCTACGTGACGCAGGACGAGCTCAATCGAGCCCTCGCTCGCGTCGCGGAGAAGCAGCAGTGCGATCTGGTCAGTGCGGTCGACGAGATCAAGAAGATCGTGGTCGCCTCGCAACGCCGCCCGCGTGATGCGGACGGCTACGAGACGGACGACGAGTACCATCGCAACGCCTATGGCGAGGGCGCTGGCTACGACGACGACGCCCGCAATGCGGACGCGTTCGACGTAAGCGGCGAAGAGTACGCCCGCAACGGCGGCCTCGACGACGAAGAGGCCCGCAACGCCGCTGCCGCCGAGGGCGACAGCGACGAGTATCACCGCAACGCCTACGGCGACGAGCCCGCCGCCGACTAGGCCCAACCGCTTCGCTGCAACGACCTCGACGGGAACGAGCCATCGCGCAGGGCGCGAGCGCTCTCCGTCTGTCTTGCGGCGGGCACAGCAAAGGAGCCCATGCCGATTGTGAGAAAGAACTACTACCCACCCGCCGACTCGGTCGTCGACCAGAACGAGCCGCGCGCTCGGTGGGACGGCAAGCGCTGGGTGCTCGGCGGCCGGACGTACAAGGTCCCGTCGTCGCACCAGCTCATCGGAAGGCCGGGCGGCAGCCACGCCGGCTGGTACTACGACTGGCAGCGCCGCGCGTGGATGCAGCCCGATGGGCCCGCCTCGAGTGGCGGTCGGGCGATGCCGCTGCCGTCGCGTCCGCTGCCCATCCCGTTTCGACCGTCGCCGCCGCACCCGGCAGCGCCGTCGCCGAGTCCCGCTTCGCCTCCCTCCACCTGTCCGAATGCAAAGGAGACCCCGTTGGACAAACACGACCCGAACGTCCTTGAGTACCTGATGAAGCACCCGGTTGCGCCCGTCGTCGGTGGCTTTCTGCTGCTGTCGGCGCAGCTCACCGAAGAGCCGCTGCCGCCGACGATTCCGCCCGAGCTGCCCGAGGCGACCGCCAAGCAGTGGCAGATGATCTATGCGCAGAACCTCCAGCGCTTTCAGCGTCGGATGGCGCTCTGGGAGAACGTCGGCAAGGTGCTGCTCGGCTACGCCGACACGAACGCAGTGCTCGCGGCGCTGCCGCCCAAGGTGGTGCGGTGATGAGCTTCTTCAACGACGTATTCGGCGTCGGTGCGGCAGCCTATCCGATGGCAGCCGGCGTCGCGGGGGGCGCGGCGTGCGGCTATGCGCCGGTGCCTGCGCCGCGACGAAGCGACTTCTTCGAGCGGATGTTCGCGCCCCAAGCGCTCGACTATCCGCTGCCGCCGTGCGCGGTCAGTCCTGCTGCGTGCCCGTCGGCGGAACGCTGCGCTGCACTGGCTGGCAGGTTCGTGCGAGCGTTCGTGACGAACCCCGAGTTCATCGAATCGACGAGCGCACCGGCTGCGGAGGCGATGATCGAGACGATGACCGGCGAACCGGTCGCGACTCGCATGATCGTAAAGGAGGCTTCGCCGATCGCGTTCGTCGTGCCCGAGGGCTGCGATGCGGTCGATGTGCTCTTCGGCCCCGTCGAGGTGAACCCTGGCATCGGGCGCGAGTCGGACCTGGCCGAGGTCGTCTCCGTGGGCAGTGTGCGCTTCTCTCACGGCGCGAGCATCGATCGCCCGCTCGTCTCCGGTGAGCAGCTCACGCTGACCGTGCCGTGGCGCGCGGCGAGCTTCGCCAGCCTCGGCGCGGGGCGTCTCCGCGTGCTCGTCCTCGCTCGCTTCTACAAGAAGACGTAGTCCACCTGCGGCCGCGCCGCCGGCTGAAGTCGCAAGGCCGGCGGCGC
>CAZPEY010000582.1:0-2467 GCA_964585665.1 uncultured Polyangiaceae bacterium
CTTAGGATCTGGCGCCGAAAGGCATGCGGGTTCGACCCCCGCTCCTCGCACGACGAGCCTTCGACGATTGACAGCCGCCTCCCGTCAGCCGACCATCGCGGCCGCGTGGCGGGTGACGAGGATCCAGGCAAGAGAGCATTGGCCTCACGCCTCCTCGACGCGCTGATCCTGATCGTCGCGCTCGCCTACGTCGCCCTGTTTCTCTCGCGGCAAGCGGTCGGCCTCGACAACCCCTATCTGATGGAGTTCGATGCGCGGGCCCAGGCGCTGCCTGCGTTTCGCTACCACGGCACGGGCCTGCTCGCCGACGATCTCGGCGTCGACCACTACGCCGTCGAGGCGCTGCCGCTGTGGAAGTCGGTCTTCTGGGTCGGCACGCTGTTCACCGATCCGTTCACGCTGACGCGATGGCTGCCCTTTCCCCTCTTCCTCCTGATGCTGTGGCATGGCTTCCGGCTGGCGCGCCATTTCGGCGGCGTGGCCATTGGCGCCACGGCGGTCGTGATGCTGGTGCATTGCAACTTCCTCTGGGACCGCATCGTCGGCGCAAACCCGCGGGCCTTCGGTCCGCCGCTCGTCGCCGCCTTTCTTCACTACGCCTGCTTGCGCCACGAACGACGAACCCTGCTCGTGCTCTTTCTGATGGCCCTCGGCTATCCGTCCGCGTTCCTGGTCTGCGCGCCTGCGTATGGTGTGCTGCTGCTGCCGTCGCTGTTGCGCCGGCAGTGGCCGCCGGTGCGCCGCTTCGCGCTGGTGTCGCTGGTCTGCCTCGCAGTCGGGATCGCGGCCTCGCACCCGGGTCCACGGTTCGGCCGCCCCGTGACGCCACGAGATGCCGCCGAGCTGCGCGAGATGTCCGTCATGCTACCGCAACCGACCACGCTCGCCGCAGCCCGCGGTAGCCTGCACCTCGCCTTCGGTAGCGTCGGGAAGAACCGCTGGCCGGCGTTCGAGCGCTGGAACCGCGACCACGGCTCACCGCTGCTCTGGCTGCTGGTCCTCGGTGCGATCGCCCTCGGAGGTCGCGCGCTCTGGCCCCCGCTCGCGGTGCTCGGAGCGACCTTCGCGGCATCATGGTTGGCGTTTGGCGTCGCCACTCTCTTGCTCTTTCGTCTCTACTTTCCAGAACGATTGTTCCAGTACTCGTGGCCGCTGGTGCTTCCGCTCGGCGTCGCGATCTGCGTGGGCACGGCGTTTCGGCGTCTCTGGCCACAGTATGGCGGCGCGCTGGGAGCGCTCCTGCTCTGCGGCCTGTACTTCACCGCGTACGGAGATGGTCTGCAAGGTCAGCTCGGGATGCGCGACTACCACGTCAAGCAGACGCCACTCGTGCGCTGGGCCGCCAGCCAACCCAAAGACGTTCTGATGGCGGCACGGCTTTCTCCAGCCTTCGAGCTGCAAGCGTGGGCTCGTCGTCGGCTGTACGTCACCTCGGGTGGCAACCGGGCGCACTTCTATTCCTACGCGCTCGAGATCGAGCGCCGCAACCACGCCCTGTACCATGCCTACTACGCGGCGACGATCGAAGAGGTGCTGGCCTTTGGGGACGCGGAGCACGTCTCCCTGCTGGTCGTCGATGAGAACGACTTCACCGCAGCGGCGCAGGCCGGGCCTTGGAAAGACATGGGCTACAGCGAGGTCGCGAAGAGACTGCTCGCCGAGGGCCTCCGCCGCGGCCAGTTCGCGCTCGCCTCGCCGCCTAGCGCCGCCGTCGTGTTTCGCGATCGATCGATCTATGTGCTCGACCTCCGCAAGGTGCGCGCGGCGCTCCGAGAGCCGTAGCCGCCCGCTCTGCACTTCAGCCCCGCGCAAGGCTCCTTCACTCCGGCGTGTTCAGCCCGTCCCAAACATGAGAACATGGCGGGGCTACTGACTCTCGACCTGGAGGTCCCATGCGAACCGGCACAGCTTCGCGCTTGTGGTTGCCCCTCCTCTTGTCGTCGCTGATCGCGTGCGACAACAGCGGCAACAAGGGCAATGGCCAACCCGATCTGGCTGGCACGATGAGCGGGCAGAGCTGTACCCCCAACCGCAGCGAGTGCGTCACCCTGACGCTGCTGCGGGTCTGCCCCTCCGACGGGAGCCAGTGGCTCGCGGTGCAGTGCAACCCTGGCGAGACCTGCCAGAACGGCGCGTGCGTCGCACCGACGCCCGGCCCGGCCAAGATCTGCACGCCCGGCGAAACGAGGTGCGCGACGGTGACGAACATGCCGGACGAGGTGCAGGTCTGCAACGCCGATGGCACGGCGTTCGAGAAGAAGGAGTCCTGCCCGGCCAGCTCGAAGTGCATCGGTAACGGTCTGTGCGAAGGCCGCTGCGTCGTCGGCAGCTCAACCTGCATCGATCCGTACACGCTGGGAACCTGCAACGCGACCGGCAACCAGATCGACGCGATCCGCTGCGCGACGGGCGACAGCTGCGTCACGACCCAGACCGATCCGTTCCTCACCGCGGCGTGCAAGCCGTC
>CAZPEY010000583.1:0-2466 GCA_964585665.1 uncultured Polyangiaceae bacterium
TTGCCTTCGGCAAGCCTCAACCTCGCTACGTCGTCGTTCTTCAGCACCCTGCTAGCTGGCGCTACTCCTCGATCGCGACGAACTCGACCTCGAGAACCTCGTACTCCCGGTTGCCCTTCGGCGTCCGCACCATCACGGTGTCCCCCGACTCCTTGCCAATGAGCGCGCGCGCCACCGGTGCCGTGATCGAGAGCAGCCCCTTCTTGATGTCGGCCTCCTGCTCACCGACGATCTGGTAGCGCACCTCTTCGCCGCTCTCCCCGTCGCTGAGGCGGACCGTCGCGCCGAAGACGACGCGGCTCCCCGACAGTTTGGTCGGGTCGATGACCTCGGCCAGCGCGAGCAGCGTCTCGAGGTGCTTGATCGACGCCTCATTCAGGCCCTGCGCCTCCTTGGCCGCCGAGTAGTCGGCGTTCTCCGACAGATCGCCGTGACCGCGCGCCTCCTCGATGGCGCGGACGATCGCGATGCGATCGACCTCCTTTCGGCGCTTGAGCTCCTCCTTGAGTCGCTGCGCGCCACGCGGGGTCATCGGGATCTTCTGGTCCGCCATTCCACTACCTCGGTTGTGTGCTTCGGGGGGCTGCGATCGTCAGGGGCGCGCGCTGTGATATTCCTGCAGGCTCACGACCTCGAGCGGCGCCTGACGCTTGAGCATGCCTATAGCACGAACCGCCGCACGGGCCGCGGAAATTGTGGTGAAACACGGGACGTTACGCAGCAGGGCGGTGCGTCGGATCGAGAACGAATCGCGGATCGCTTGCGCGCCCGAGGTCGTGTTGATCACCACGCTGAACGTCCCGTCGGCGATCGCCTCGACGCAGTGGGGCGAGCCCTCTTTGACCTTGTTGACGCCGCGCGACTGGACGCCACGCTCGGACAGATAGCGCGCCGTGCCGTGCGTCGCGGTGATCGTGAAACCGAGCTCGGCGAAGCGACGTGCCACCTCGAGGGCGGCCGGCTTGTCGGCGTCGCGGATGGAGATGAACACCGTGCCCTCCGTCGGCAGACGCAGGCCGGCGCCGAGCTGCGCCTTCCAGAAGGCGATCCCGAAGTAGCGATCGAGCCCCATCACCTCGCCGGTCGAGCGCATCTCGGGGCCGAGGATGGTGTCCGAGCCCGGGAGCTTCGGGAACGGAAACACCGGCGCCTTGATCGCGACGTGGCGCGGGACGACCTCGACGGCGCCGAGCTCGGCGAGCGTCTTGCCCACCATGGCGCGCGCCGCGAGCTTGCAGAGCTCGTTGCCGGTCACCTTCGAGACGAACGGCACGGTGCGCGAGGCACGCGGGTTGACCTCGAGTAGGTACACGTCCTCGCCCTGCACCGCGAACTGCGCGTTGCACAGGCCGACGACGCCGAGCTCCTGCGCCAGCGCGCGGACCTGCTGCTCGATGGTCTCGACGATGTAGAACGGCAGCGAGTAGGGCGGCAGCACGGACGCCGAGTCGCCCGAGTGGATGCCGGCCTCCTCGATGTGCTCCATCACCGCGCCGATCACCGTGCGCTTGCCATCGGAGACGGCGTCGATGTCGACCTCGATCGCGTCGGACAGGAAGCGATCGAGCAGGATCGGCCCCTTCTTGTGACCCTCGCCCTCGCCGCGCCACTTGAGCGCGCGCTCGACGTAGCTCGACAGCTCGTGGACGTCGTGGACGACCTCCATGGCGCGCCCGCCGAGGACGTAGCTCGGTCGCACCATCAGCGGAAAGCCGATCCGCTTGGCCACCGCCTGCGCTTCGTCGACGGTGGTTGCGGTGCCGGACGCGGGCGTGGTGATCCCGAGCTTGTCGAACATCGCCTGCGAGCGCTGGCGGTCCTCGGCGCGATCGATTGCGTCGGCGCTGGTGCCGAGCAGCGGCACGCCGGCTCGCCCGAGCTCGACGGCGAGGCGCAGCGGCGTCTGGCCACCAAACTGGACGATGACGCCGAAGGGCTGCTCGAGCTCGACGATGTTGAGCACGTCCTCGAGCGTCAGCGGCTCGAAGTAGAGCCGATCGCTGGTGTCGTAGTCGGTCGACACCGTCTCGGGGTTGCAGTTGACGAGGATGACCTCGAACCCGTCCTCCTGCAGCGCCTGCACGGCGTGCACGCAGCAGTAGTCGAACTCGATGCCCTGGCCGATGCGGTTCGGTCCGCCGCCGAGGATGATGATCTTCTTGCGATCCGAGGGGGGCGCTTCGCTCGGCGCAGTGGCGAGCTTGCCGTCGACGGGCACCAAGCGAGGCGGGCGCTCGTAGCTCGAGTAGAGGTACGGGGTGTGCGCCTCGAACTCCGCGGCGCAGGTGTCGACGCGACGGTACAGCGGCGCGATGCCGAGCGCCTTGCGGCGCGCCCGCACCTCGCTCGAGGTCGCGCCGAGCAGCGCCGCCAGCCGCGGATCCGAGAAGCCGTCCATCTTGGCGTCGAGCAGCTCGTCGCGGGAGAGCTCGTCGAGGCGCCGGCCGCGCAAGCGCGCCTCGTGCG
>CAZPEY010000584.1:0-2458 GCA_964585665.1 uncultured Polyangiaceae bacterium
CGGGCTGCGCGTACATCCCCGAGGATCGCCACCGCTTCGCGCTGCTCCCCGACTCCTCGGTCGCGGACAACGTCTACCTCTACAACCTCTCCGCGCCCGACGCGCGACGCCGACTCCCGGCGCTCACCGCGACCCTCCTCGATCGATACGACGTGCAGCCGCGCGACGCCGACGCCCTGGCTGGCCGTCTGTCCGGCGGCAACCAGCAAAAGCTCGTCGTCGGCCGGACGCTGCACGGCGCACCGACGGTGTTGATCGCCGCCCAGCCTACCCGCGGCGTCGACCTCGGCGCGCAGCGCCGCATCCACCAGGCGCTCCTCGAGCGCCGCGACGAGGGCGCGGCGATCCTCCTGTTCTCGGCCGATCTCGACGAGCTCCTGCAGCTGGCCTCGCGCGTGCTCGTGCTCTACCGCGGCGTGGTCGTCAAGCAGCTCGACAACCGGGCCGAGGCGCAGCGCGAGCACCTACGTCGACAGATCGGCGAGGCCATGATGGGCATGGCATGAGCGCGCGATCCCTCGGCCTGGTGCTGTTGACGACGCTGGCGATCGCGTCGGCGCTGATGCTCGCCATCGGTGTCGCGCCGCTCGTCGGCTACGCGGCGCTGCTCGGCGGCACGTTCGGTTCGGCGTACGCGGTCGGGCAGGTCCTCTTCCGCGTGACCCCGCTGGTCCTGACCGGCCTGGCCGTCGCGGTGCCGCTGCGCGCCGGCCTGTTCAACATCGGCGCTGAGAGCCAGGTGATCGTCGGTGCCTTCGCCTGCGCGGTCGTCGGCGCCCAGCTGCCAGCCGGTACGCCGGCGCTCGTCGCGGTGCCGCTCTGCTTGCTCGCCGCCGCGCTGGCCGGCGCGGCCGTCGGCGTCCTGCTCGCCATTGGCCGCGAGCGCTTCGCGATCCACGAGGTGATCAGCGGCCTGCTTGGCACCCTGGCGACCCGCGCGACGATGGTCGGCATCGGCGCCCACTTCTTCTTGCGCGAGTCGGTGCACACGGCGCCGATCATCGCGGCGGCGCGCCTGCCGCGCTTGGGGGTCTTCTTCCCGTCGCTGGCTGGCTCCGCGCTCAACGTGGGCGTGGTCCTCGCCGGGTTGCTGCTCGTCCTGGTGCCGCTCTGGCAGGAGCGCACGCCGACCGGCTTCCTCCTGCGGGCTCTCGGGGAGAACGAGGACGCGGTGCGCGCCTCCGGGCGCTCGCCGGCGCGGCTGCGCGTCCTCGCCATGGCGATCGGCGGCGCCCTCGGCGGCCTCGCCTCGACCAGCTTCGTGCTCGGCTACAAGTACTTCTACGAGGACGGCTTCTCCGGCGGCATCGGCTTCCTCGGCCTGGCGGTCGCGATCCTCGGACGCGGCCGACCTGCAGGCATCTTGCTCTCGGCGTTGCTGCTCGCGCTGCTCCAGCAAGGCGGCTTCGCGATGAACGCGATCGTCCCCAAGGAGCTGGTGGACATCCTGGCGGCGGTGCTCCTCGGCGGGGCCGCGGTCGCGATTGCTGCAGCGCAAAAGAAGTCCTCCGGCGGGAGAGGCCCCGCGTGGTAGCGCTCTATTTCCTGCTCGCGGCGCTGCGCATCGCGCTGCCCTACCTGTACGGCGCGCTGGCCGGCGTGTGGAGCGAGCGCGCAGGCGTCGTCCACATCGGCCTCGAGGGCCTGCTGCTCAGCGCTGCGTTCGCGGCCACCGTCGGCGCAGCGGCGGGCGGCACCCTCGTCGGTCTCGGCGCCGCGCTCGCCACCGGCCTCGCGCTGTCGCTGCTCTTCGCCGGCTTGGTCGTCTACGGCCGCGCCAACGCCATCGTCGTCGGCGTCGCGCTCAACTGGCTCGCCGACGGCGGCACGCGGTTCTTCCTGCGCGCGCTCTACGACTCGTCCTCGAACTCGCCGCGCGTCGACGCCTGGGCCTCCGGTCCTCTGGTGGAGCGCGTCCACCCGCTCATGGTCCTCGGCTTGCTGCTCGTCGCGCTCACCGCGTGGGCGCTGCGGCACACCTCGTTCGGGCTGCGGGTTCGCGCCGCCGGCAGCGCGCCCGCCGCGCTGCGTGCGGCGGCGGTCTCGGTCGAGCGCGTTCAGCTCCGCAGCCTCCTCGTCGCCGGCGCGATCGCCTCGCTCGGGGGCGTGTTTCTCGCATGGAACAACCACCAGTTCGTCGCCGGCATGTCCAACGGGCGCGGCTTCCTCGCGCTGGCGGCGCTGGTCATCGGGCGGCGCGAGCCGCTCGGCGTGGCGGTCGCGGCCCTCGGCCTGGGCGCCGCCGAGGCGCTCGAGGTGACGCTCTTCGCCCAGGGCGCCAGCGTGCCGCACTGGATCATGCAAGCGCTGCCGCACGTCCTCACCCTCGTCGTGCTGGCGCTGCGTCGGGCGCGTCCCCCGCAGCCGCAGGCTGCCTAGACGACACCAGAACCCTAGAATCTGGCTCTAGAACCTAACACCAGGACAAGAGCGGACAATCCATGTTACGGTAAAGTAA
>CAZPEY010000585.1:0-2451 GCA_964585665.1 uncultured Polyangiaceae bacterium
CCGCAGTTGTGCGCCGTGATCACGCCGTTCGTTGCGTGTAATCTCCGACACGCCGCGGCGCTACCGATATTCGATGTGCAGTCGGTACTGCGCGAGCTTGACGACCGGGTTCGGGTCGGCGAAGCGAACTCGCACGGCTCTCGGAGAGAGCACGTCGAGCTCTTTGATCTCGATCGGGTACTGCCCAGGTGTCGACGACACGATCGGCTCGCCCTCGCAGGGTCCACCCACGAGCTCGACGACCAGCCTCGCGCCTCCATCCAGCCCGAAGTTCCCCGTCGTGCGGCTCTCGTCATCGCTGAGATAGATGGGCTCGAGGCGCACGACCAGCGTGGCTGGGTCTACCCGATCGGAAGAGACGAGGAACCAGTCTTCGTCCGCCGTCGGATCCACGACCGACCGAAACAGGGTCAGCTCGAGCGGCGCGATGCCCGGGCCAAAGTGGATTCCCTCGTAGAGGCGGGGCGAATCGATGCAGACCTCGTTCGGTTCGAACCGATCGGGGAAGAAGTGAAGGCCCCCCTCGCCGAAGAGGCTGTCGACCTGCGCAGGCCCTAGCTGGTCCTGCCACGCTCCGGCTGCGGTCGAGGCGAGCGCGGGATCGAGCGAGCGGAGCGAGAGGAACCAGGCGTCGAGCGTCGCTGGGGTTGTGGCGCCCGCGCTGGCGAAGGCCCGAAGGGCGCGCCAGATCAGCGCTTCGTTGCCCTGCAGCGTGTCCCAGGGTTCGCTCGCGTCGAAGGGGTCGACGAGATCCCACAGCACCGATGCCACGGCGGTCTCGTTGCTCTGCGTCTTCGGGGCAGGCACCCCAGGCGGGAGTCCTGCCTCGAATCGCTCCGTCGTCTCGAGGTCGAGGAGGTACTTGATCACCCCGCTGTCGACTCGAGTGAACTGCCAGGGAGCGTCTAGCCCCCGGTGCTTGGCGAGCATCGCCGCGAAGTACGAGGCCCACCCTTCGCTAAAGGCGATCTCCGGCCCGACGATGTCGTCGGTGCGATGCCGCATACCGATGGGCGTGGAGCCGCCATAGGTGACGTGAGCCCAGTGCCCCAGCTCGTGGCGAAAGGCGTCGCCCCAGACACCGTAGAGCCCCATCGACACGATCCCGGCCCTTCCGGCGCCTTCGACCGTCGAAGCGGTGCCGGCTGCGGTGGGATTGACGTGGGGGAAGACGACCCGAAGAGGTTGCTTGGGCAGCCCGGGCTCGAGCAGCGCCAGGTAGTCCACGGCGGTCTGCGCGTCGTCGAGCAGGGCGAAGCTTTCGGCGACGACGGTCTGGCCGCCGCTGATGCTCGGAACCACGAGTTCGACCGGACTGCTCGGCACGTCGAGAGCGAAGCGATAGTGCGCCGTGGGCAGCGGCATCCCTTGCGAATCCGCCTCTCCGACGACGATATCGTAGTCGCCGATGCTCGATCGCGAGTACACGTCGGCCACGACCTTCCACGGCGGCGACGCCGACGTCGTGATCAGGAAGGCGCCCGTCGCATCGGTGTTTCCGACAAAGAGTTGGTTGTCGACCGTCAGCTCGATCGGTGCGTCGCGGATCGGGCGCTTCGTCGAGTGCTGAGGGTGATATTCGTACGAGTCGAAGCGCAGCCGGACGGCGAGAGTCCGATCGCATCCGGCCCACAAGCTCACCCCTCCGACGAGACAAGCCCCGAACAGCGCGCTCCGTCCCAACGCTCACTCCCCCGCTATTTTGGCAGCACGTTGCGCACGAGGCGCTCGAGCAGGCCGGGCCACACGCGCTTGAGCACGAGCGCGAGGCGCTCCTTGCCGAACGCGCCCACGTAGGCTTCGCTCTCTTTGCCGTGGACGGCATCGAGGATCTGGTTGGCGGTGAGATCCGCCGGATAGCCCGAGGCGATGTCCTGCCCGGTCACGTTCGTCGGCGTGCCGTCCCCGGTGAGCGCGTTCTTCGAAACCTCGGTGCGAATGAACCCGGGACAGATTATCGTCACGGACAGGCCGCGGTCGGCGTTCTCGGCGCGCAGGCAGTCGAAAAAGCCGTGCAGCGCGTGCTTGGTCGCGGAGTACGCCGAGCGATGCGGCGTCCCGACCTTGCCAGCGACCGACGAGATGACGACGAAGTGTCCGGCCTTGGCGCTCTGCATCGCTGGGAGCACCGCCTTGGTCAGCGCCACGGCACCGAAGTAGTTCACCTCCATCAGGCGGCGATCGACGTCGAGGCGCGTGTCCTCCACCCGCGCACGCTGGCTGATGCCCCCGTTGTGGACGAGGATGTCGATGCGCCCGAAGCGTCGGTAGACCTCCTCAGCGCTCGACGGAAACGTCTCCGGCTTCGTCAGATCGAGCGGCAGGACGAGATGCCCAGTTCCACCGCAGGCGGCGGCCACTTGATCGAGCTCGGCCCGCCTTCGCGCCGACAGGACGAGCGTCGCGCCCTCGCGCGCGAACGCCTCGGCGAGCGCCGCGCCGATGCCCGAC
>CAZPEY010000586.1:0-2451 GCA_964585665.1 uncultured Polyangiaceae bacterium
GTCGGTCGCAAGCTCGGTCAGGCGGGCGGCGCCAACCTGCAGGCGTTCATCGGCGACGTCATCAAGTTCGCCACCAAGCACAAGGACCACGCCAAGCTCGGCGCCGACATCGCGCGCCTCGGCCCGGCGCAGGAGGCGGTGATCGGCACGGCGATGAAGCTGATGATGTGGTTCCAGTCGGGCCAGATCCAGCTGGTGCCGCTGGCCGCCAACCGCTTCCTCGAGATGATGTCCGAGCTGGCCGTGGCGTGGCTGCTCCTCGAGGGCGCGGTGATCGCGAGCGACAAGCTGGCCAGCGTCGCCGCCGATCACCCCGACCACGCGTTCTACAGCGGCAAGATCGCCGCGGCGCAGTACTTCGCGCGCAACGTCCTGCCCGGCGTCGCCGAGAAGGCCCGCGTCCTCAACGACGAGGACAAGACCTCGCTCGAGATCAGCGACGCCGCCTTCGCCACCGTCTAGCCCCACCCGTCTCCCCCCACTCTTCTCCCTCTCCGTCCCCCCAACCCAGCGCAGCGGCTCCCCCCCCGCGCCCCGTCGCCACTCAACCCGCGCCGCGAGCGAAGCGACGCGCCCACCGAGCGAGCCGAGAGGGCTGGTGGGGGGCGATCCCTCTCCTCGCGGAGTTACTTAGTCAGGAGCACGATCGACCCTGCCCGTGGCACACCCGGAGTCGGGTGACGGAGCGAGGAGAGGGATCGCCCCCCACCGGCCCGGCGCCTCGCACCGTCGCCAGTTCGCGTTCGATCGACAAAGCCTGCTTGTAGAGAGAGATAGAGAGAGGGGGAGAGAGAGAACCTAGAGCCCGCTGCGCGCCTCAACGCGATCGCCGACCCGCGCCTCCTTGATCGACTTGGTGACCACCGCCGTGGACAGGTCCTCGCGCACGTCGATGACGACGATCTCGCCGATCGTCTCGCGCGGGTAGCGCTTGTCGTCGACGGGGCCCTTGCTGAGCACCGGCAGGTAGCCGTCGCCCCGGCGCGTGATGAGCAGTCGATTGCCGATCTCGAGGCCGCTCTTGCGGCCGCGGTCGAGGAACACCAGCATGTCCGCTCCGACGAGGCCCGTCGACGCGCGCAGCGTGTCGGCCACCACCGCCTCGATGTTCTGCGTGTCCTTCTTGGACTCGATGATCTTGAACTGCCGACGCAGCGGACCGACGCGGAAGCCGCGCTCGGACGGCTCCATCGCGTCGCGCAGCTTGATCTTGGCGAGCTTGCCCTCGCTCACCGACAGCACCTCGGCGTCCGAGAAGATCTCGACGACGTAGCCGATCTTCTTGCCGGTCTGCGGGTGCTTGAGGGCGCGATCGGGACGGTAGATCGAGAGGCGCTCGCCCACCTTGGGAGCGTTGCCCTTCTTGTACTCGACGTAGGCCTCGTCGTCGGAGGCGAGCATGACCTTCTCCTCCTTGGAGGCGATGATCTTGCCCGAGGCCTCGAGCTCCTTGGGCTCGACGAAGCCGGTCTGCCGCAAGAAGAGCCCGGTGACCGACTGCGGCCGCGGCACGATCTTGGGCTCGGTCTGCGTTGGCGCCGTCGGCGTCGGCGTCGCGACGGCCTCAGCGGCGCGCAGGCGCAGCACATCCCCCGGGAAGATCCAGTGCGGGTTGGTGATCGACGGGTTGAGCGCCCACAGCTTCGGCCACTGCCAGGGCGAGCCGAGGTAGGAGCCGGCGATGCTCCACAGCGTATCGCCCTTCTTGACGACGTGGGTCTCGGCGCTGCGGTCGACGATCGCGAGCTCGGCGTCGTCGCGGCTGAAGTCGGTCGCGCCGGTGAAGGTGTCGTCGTAGCCGAGGTTGAGCCCCTTCTTCGTCCCCTCGGGCGCGGCCGCGGGAGCGGCGCGGTTGCCCGACGGATTGGGCGGCAGCGGCATGCCCGGCAGGTACATGCGGCTCGAGCCCGCCGGGGCGGGCTCAGGAGCGGGCATGACGTCCGAGACGGTCTGTGCGAACGCGGGCGTGCTCAACAAGAGAGCCCACGCCCATGAGGTGAGGCTGCGCTTCATCGCGTCTCCTTGCCACGGCCGCTCTCGGCCAGCTTCTCTTCGGCGATCCGCGCCGCATCGGTGCGTGGATAGGTCGTCGGCAGCGAGCGCAGCATCTTGTGTCCGCGATCGCCATCGCCCATCGCCACCAGGCAGAGCGCCAGCTTCAACATCGCGTCGGGCGCCTTGTTGCCCGACGGGTAGTTGGCCAGCACCATCTGAAACTCGCTCGCCGCCTCGGCGAAGCGCTTGCGATCGTAGAACGTCTCGCCGAGCCAGTACTGCGCGTTGTCGGCGTAGTCGTGGTGCGGAAAGCGTCGGATGAGCTCGCGGAACAGGCGCTCGGCCTCGTCGTGCTGGCCACCGCGCAGCGCGCTCGTCGCCTGCCGGTAGAGGCGCGGCGCGTCGTCGCTGCCGGCGGTGGGCGCCGGGGCGCTGGGCGCGGCGGCCGCGCTCGGC
>CAZPEY010000587.1:0-2433 GCA_964585665.1 uncultured Polyangiaceae bacterium
AGGCAGACAAGGCCGCAAACGCCGCGCTGGCGGCGCACCAGCAAGGCAAGTTCTGGGAGATGGCCGATCGACTCTTCGCCGCACAGCAACCGATCGACGATCTCGCTCTCGAGAGCCACGCGCGCGCGCTCGGCCTCGACGTCGACGCGTGGTGGCAGAGCTATCGCGCTCGCTTCGAAGGGCTGATCAAGCAGGATCGCAAGCTCGCCGAGGCCCTCGAGCTCCAGGCAACGCCGGTCCTCTTCATCAACGGCCGGCCGCTCTCAGGAACGCACAATCGCGCGACCCTGAAGGCGATGGTCCAGCAAGAGATGGTGCGCGGCGACACGTTCGTTCAGGCGGGCGTCCCGCCACATCAGATCTACACCGTCGCCACCCGCTGGGGACGAAAGAGCGCCGGGCGAAAGCTCGGGGATCCGGCCAACTACACCAAGCCCACTGCCTTGCGCCTGTCGTCCATCGAGACCGTGGCGGCTCCGAGCCCGCCGCCAGCCGCGCCGCAAGTGGCCGGCTCCGGCGCCCCCCCGGTCGCAGGCGCCGGCGGGCGGCCCCCCGAGCCGATCGGCGCCCCGTCGTCGAGCGCACCGCTCGGCTCGAGTCCGGTGGAGGGCGCCCTGCAACCCAACGCCTATGCGCTCGTGATCGGCATCGAAAAGTATCGAGACGTCCCCTCGCCAACCGGCGCACGTCTCGACGCCGAGCAGATGCAGCGGGCCCTCAAGAGCTCGCTCGGCGTTCCGGCGCAGAACATCCTGCTCGCGCTCGACGAACGCGCGACGCGCGCCGACATCGACAAGCAGCTTCGCTGGCTGCGTCAGAACGTGCCGCAAAACGGCCGCATCTATTTCTACTTCAGCGGTCACGGTGCACCGGAACCTTCGACGGGGATCTCGTACCTCGTGCCCTACGATGGAGATCCGCGCTTCCTGGCGGACACCGCCATGCAGCTCCCGGAGGTCCTCAAGGCCCTGTCGCTCACCAAGGCGCGCGACGTCCTTGCGATCGTCGACTCCTGCTTCTCGGGGGCTGGCGGACGCTCGGTGCTGCCGCCGGGCGCACGCCCGCTCGTCAAGGTCAAGGAGACGCGCGCGGTGCCACGAGTGGCGCTGTTCGCTGCCTCGTCGGGCAGCGAGATCTCTGGCCCGGCCAAGCGCGGCGGCGGCCTGTTCACGACCGTGCTCCTCGAGGCGCTGACCGGCGGCCGCGCCGACGGAGACGGCGATGGAGCGATCACGCTCGAGGAGGCGCTGTCCTGGGTGCGCCCACGCGTCGCGCGCGAGGCCAAGCGTGACAATCGCGAGCAGACGCCGCAGCTCTTGCTCGGCGCCGGCGCCCCCGCCGCTCGCGACTTCATCCTTCTGCAGGCAGCGCCGCGCTAGCGCGCCTTCTCACCGCTACCGCCCGAACACGATCCAGCCGTTCGTCTGGCCCTTGACGATCGTCGGCTCCTCGAACGCGACGATGTAGTCGACGCGACGGTTGCGCGGCTCGTCGACCTCGTCCGCCGTCTTGACGCGCGGCGACTGCTCGCCAGCACCCGCGGCGTGGATCGGCAGCGGCAGCCCCCGATCGAAGAACCACTTGGCGATGCTCCGAGCGCGAAAGATCGAGAGGCGCAGGTTGTCCTGCATGGTGCCGACGGTGTCGGTGTGGCCGATGATGAACAGGCGCGGCGACAGGCTCGGATCGGCCTTGCGAGCGACCGCGATCGCGTCGATGATCTTCTTGTAGCTCGCGTCGAGCTTGGGCTCCTCCGCCGGCAGGATCTGACTCTCGCCGCTGGCGAAGTTGACCTCGTCGTGCGGGACGCTCACCGACCACGGGACGAGCTTGAGCAGCGTGGTGAGGTCATCGGCCGAGGTGATGCGCACTTCGAGCCGAGCGACCGTGCCGGCCTTCTGCGTCCAGGAGATGGGCAGCCACTGCCCGGCGGACTGGCCGCTCCACTTGGCCTCGCCGCGGCCGAGCTCCGCGCCATCCTCTCCGAACGCGACGAGGCTGGCGTGCCCGGCCGGGCGTGACAGCTGGACCTCGAGCTTGCGCCCCTCGAGATCGAGGTGCTCGCGGTCGTAGGTGATGCGAAGGTCGCCGATCGTCTTGGTCTCGAACGTGAGGTCGAAGGACTCCTGCTTGCCGCCGGGCAGGCGCAGGACGAGCTTGCCGGTCCACTTGGCGCGCCCCGCCTTGCCGTCGCCGAACACGAGCGGCGCCGACTTGCCCTTGGCCAGCGGCCCGCGCTTGGCCGAGAAGCTCGCGCCGTCGTCGCGCGTCACGCTGAGCTCGACGCCGTCGAGCGCCTGGCGTGCGCTCACCGTCACGGAGGGCTTGTCCCCGGCCGGCACATCGCCCCGGAGCGTGAACCCCGCCGCGTCGCCACGCGCCAAAGAGGTCAAGAAGGTCAAGGCGCCGAGCACCAGGAGCCGAGAGATCATG
>CAZPEY010000588.1:0-2416 GCA_964585665.1 uncultured Polyangiaceae bacterium
AGTGGGCGACCCGCGTCGTCGAGGAGTTCACCATCAAGGGCTTCGCGATGGACGAGAGCGCCTCAAGCGCGGCGGCTCCGTCCTTGGCGATCGCTACTTCGAGGAGCAGCTCCAGCGGGTCCGCGAGATCCGTCTGTCGGGCGCAGCGCCCCCAGAGCGATGAAGACGACGTACGCGCCCCTGACGCTCAGCTTTGGTCGGCAGCCTCGCCGCCGAGCCTGCGCAGCAGGTCGCGGACGAGGGGCCAGGCCGGCGCGTCGCGGACGGCGGGGTCGCTGGCGATCGCCTGGAGGTGCTGCTTGAGCGCGCGCTCGTCGTCGCCGAGCACCCAGTCGAAGCGTTCGTCGAGCAGGTGAGCGTGCGAGCTGGCGTGGAAGGCCAGGCAGTCGAGGAACAGCTCGACGGCGCGCGCCGCCGCCGCGATCGAGGTCGCCTCTCCCGCCGGACACAGCCAGTCGAGCTCGCCGCGCCAGAGATCCTCGAGCAGCGGATCGGAGCGCAGCATGACCGCCGTCCCGAGCAGCGGCGCCCCGCTCGCCTCGCGCGCCTCGGGACGCACCGCGCGCCGCACATCGTCGACGATGCGCAGGAAGTTGTCGTCCTCGAGCGAGAAGCCGAGGAACAACATGTGGCGCGTGATCAGCATCGCCTGGACGATGCCGGCCAGCGCGGCGTTGCGCTCGGCGTACCGCAGATAGTTCTCGCGCGTCAGCACGATGTCCTCGGGATGATCGAGGCAGCCGTGCATCTTGAGGAGCCAGCGCCCACCGACGGCGGGCGCGTACGGCAAGATCGCGACCGGCCCCTGCTCGGTGCGCTCGCACGCCAGCTCGAAGAGCTTGTCGTAGTTGGTCGTGATCGCCTCGGTCACTGGCAGCCCAGCGAGCATCGCGTGCGCCGCGCCGTACCAGCGATGCGCATCGAGCACGGCCTTGACCGCGTCGCCAACCCGCTGCGCGGGGCGCGACTCGGCGAGGCGATGCGCGACGTACTGGGCTTGGTCGAGGAGGCTCAGGTGCTCGAAGCGCTCGCGCTGCTGGTCCGCGATGCCGGCCTGGCTCGCCAGCGACCCGAGCAGCGACTTCCACGTCGGCAGCCCTGCGCCCGCGCTGATGCCCGCGCCGAGGAACAGCACCAAGCGCCCCGAGGCCGCGAAGCGCGCCAGCTCGCGCGCCTTGTGCTGCACGCTCGCGTCGAGCGACGGCCACGCATCGGGCAGGTGGCGTCGGCGCGCCGCCTGCGCCGCGGCGAACGAGGTCGCGTCCCAGGAGACCAGCGCCAGGTCGACGTCGTGCTCACGCGCGAGCCGCTCCAGGAACGGCACGAGCGCGTCGGCGATCAGCCCGGCCTGTTGCCACGCACCGCCCTGCCCTGTTCCCACCATCGGCAGCGCGAGCAGCGGTCGCTCTCGCTGCGCGAGGAAGCGTCGCTGCGGCTTCCCTGCGGACGCGCCCGCCTCGCGGAGATCCTCGACCGCGGCGACGACGAACTGGCGCGCCCCTTCGAGATACCAGTCGGGTCCCGCGCCGCCGGCGCCCGTCGCCGTGAGGTAGGGTCGCGGGCCGCTCGCGCCGTCGAGCGCCCGCACGCGCGCGTTGCCGGTGAGCGCGGGCTCCCAGCGCTCGGGGCGATCGGTGACTCTCCTCGCCCCCGCGGCGCGCAGCGGCCCCTCGAGCCCATCCCACCAGGTCTCCGTCACCCACAGCGCCGCGTCCGTTGGCAGGAGCCACGCGTCGCACGCGAACCGGCGCAGATCGCCCTGCACGAGGAAGAGATGGCCAGACATGGTGGCAGCCTACACCAACCGAATCGGCGACGACCTCGATGTCGGGATCGGCTCGGCCGTGCGATACTGAGGCATGCGCCTCTTCGCTCTGCCACTGTCGGCTGGGTTGGTGGCGGTGGTGACCCTTGGCCCGCAGCACGCCCGCGCTCAGCCACGCGACGTCTATGGCGCGGTCAGGCGCCCCTCGTCGGACGTCATCCACGATCAGACGCTGAAGCAGGGCGTGCAGCAGCGCCAAAACGCGCCGCGCTGGGGCTCGAGCTACAGTCCGAGCCCCAGCCCCACCGAGGACCCACCCGTCTGCGTGTCGAGCTACGACCAGGCGCGTGCCTGCGCCGATCTGACCGACATCGCCAAGTTTCGCAGCAGGTGGGCCAACCAGGCCGAGATCGTCGCCCGGATTCTCCTCAACGGCGGTCCGCGCGGCCGCTGCTTCGACAAGAGCGACGGATTCGAAGGGAGGCTTGCCGCCTGGGGACGCGCCTGCGGCCTCGCCGCCGCCGATCTGCAGGTGCTGCGCGATCCCGAAGCCGCGGCGCAGGCGCGTGCCCGGGCGCGGGTCGTGATCGGCTCACCGACGCCACGACCTTCGGTTCCGTCGACGCCAAGACCGAGCGAGCCGAGCCCACC
>CAZPEY010000589.1:0-2391 GCA_964585665.1 uncultured Polyangiaceae bacterium
AGAGCAAGAGCTTGCGCATGGAATCCTCGAGTTGTTCAGACGAGACGTGCGCGCACCATGGCACCGGGTTTCAGCCCGAGTCAATGGAGGTGGAGCGGATCCGCGAGCTGGGATCAGAACTCGATGCAGTAGACGCGGTAGTTCGTCGGGTTGTTGCAGCTGACCTGCATGTCGTTGATCGCCTCGATGTTGGACGTGAGGCTGTTGCCCACGCGCGTCATCTTGGACGTCGACGTCCAGTCCATGCAGGCGTTGTTGTTGTCCGAGGCCGTGTCCGCGTTGGTGGCAGTGCCCTTGACGCCTGTGACGACCTGCTGGCCGATGATGTAGGTCCCTGCCGCGGTCACCGCGATCGGGCTGTGCCAGTGGGTCGAGGCGAGCTCGGCGCGGCTGCGCGCGACGAGCGCACCGTCGGTGCGCACGTACTGGTTCGTCCCCATGTCGGGCTCTTGCGGAACACGGCCGAGCATCGTCTCCGTGGTCGTCGCGACAGCCGCCACGAAGTGGCAGTTCGCGGCCGTGGCGTCGACACAGAATCCGGCCCCTTGCGCCTCGGTGCGGCACTGATCGTCGAAGACATCACGCCCCGAGGCCAGCGACGACAGCGGTCCACTCAGGAAGACCCGCTTGCCCTGATTCTTCGGCGCGGGCAGGCCGGCGCGGTAGGCAGTGCCCATACAGACAATCGGCAACCCGGTCGAGATCGCGCAGTTGATCGCTTGACCGCGATCGATCCAGAGGTTGCCACCACCGACGATCGAGCCACGCGTGCCAAAGTCCGTTGCCATGTCGAGCACCGCACCCGAGGTGAAGTCGCTGCACGTGTTCGCTGCGAGCGTGCCGCCGATCGTCGTCCCCGTCCAGAAGCTGATCTTTGCGTCGGCGACGTAGTCGAACGCCGAGATCGGCGTCGTTGGAACGGTGCCGACCGAGTCGACGAGGAAGCGGACGGAGTGGTAGACCTTGCGCACCGGCGCCAGCGCGTCCGACACCTGGTCCGCGAACTCGAGCCCATCCATGCGGACCCAGCCACGTGACTCCGCGCCGCCTGGCGTCTTCAAGACATCCTTGGCGTTGCGCGTCGACGTCGAGTAGAAGGCGCGGTAGGTCGAGTCGGCGGGGAGCCCGGCGGCCTTGGCGTGAGCCTGACACTCCGCATCGAAGTCCTTTGCCGCCCCTGAGAGATCGTCGATCGCGATGCGATCACCGCGGTACGCTCGCTTGGTGACGAAGATGCGGTTGAACGGCGTAAAGCGCGCCTCGATCGTCTGCGCACCGAGCACCGTCGTCGTGCACGGCGACGTGAAGCCCGTGCAGGTCCCGGGAAGGCCAGGCGGCCAGCCCTCGAAACCGAACCCCGGATCGGGCGTCGCGGTCAGCGTGATCGAGTCGCCGACCTTGGGCGTATCCGTGCAGGTCAGGTTGCAGTTGGTCGAGCCGTAGAGCAGCGTGCCGCTCGCACCATCCACCTCGGTCTTCTTGATCGTGAGGTTGACCGGCACCGCGGTCAGATCGAGAAGCGTCAGGTCGGGCGGAACGACGACGAGGTCGGGAGCCGCTAGATCCCCGACGGAAACGGACAGGTCCGCGCCCGCCGACAGGTCGGCGCCCGCCATGTCGACCGTCGCGCCATTCGGGAAGACCATGGTCGTCTCGACGGTGTCCTCGAGGACGACCGTGATCTTGACGGTCTGCTGCGACAGCACCGTGCCGGTGTCGTTCTGGAGCTGACCCACGATCGTGAGCTCCCCTTCGCCGTCGACGATGTCGAGCACCGCGTCGGACGGGAACTGCTTGGGCGCCGCGATCGTCACCGTGTCCTGCAGAGATCCGCGATCCGGATCGGCGAGGGTCAGGTTGAGGACGATCTTGGTGAAGCCGGCCGGGACGCCGTTGGGCGCCTCGAAGTTGAGCTGCACGTAGGTGCCGGGCGCCTTGCAGGCCGTCACGAGGAGCAGCGCGCAGAGGAGGTGACGAGCCTTGAACCGCGTAGAAGGGGTGCTCATTCGAATGCCTTGAAGGTGCCGAGCTCGGAGCCCGGGGCCTTGGGTTGCGAGAGGGCGACACCGACGCCGACACCGACACCGACACCAACGACGGCGATGCCGACGATCGTCCAGACCCACCACTTCTTGTACGCGGGGACGGGCTTGGACTCGACAGCGGTCGTGTTGCTCTGCAGGTTGAGGTTGGGCGCGGGTTTCGTGGGCTCGGAGGTGGTCGGCTCCGTCGTCTTGACCGGCTCCGGCTTGGTCGGCTCCGTCGTCTTGACCGGCTCCGGCTTGGTCGGCTCCGTCGTCTTGACCGGCTCCGGCTTGGTCGGCTCCGGCTTTGGTGGCAGCGTCGGCGGCTTGCCCGTCGCGATCATCTCCTCGATCTGCTTGATGCGCC
>CAZPEY010000590.1:0-2389 GCA_964585665.1 uncultured Polyangiaceae bacterium
CCGAAGCCGATGTCGGTGGTGCCGCCGTCGCCGCCCTGCGCGAGCACGCGGACCTGCGGCTTGCCCTTGGCGCGCATCGCGGCAGCGACGCCCGTCGCGACCGCCGCCGCGTTGCCGAACAGCGAATGCAGCCACGGCAGCTGCCACGCCGTCTCGGGGGACGGTGTGGTGAAGACCTCGAGGCAGCCGGTCGCGTTGACCGCGACGAGCTGTCCCCCCTTCGCGCGCATCGCGGCTTCGAGCACGTAGCGCGCGCCGAGCGCCTCGCCGCAGCCTTGGCAGGCGCGGTGGCCCGAGGTGATCGCGTTGGCGCGATCTTGCGAGGCCTGCACCGTTCGCCGCGTCGGATCGAGGAGGCGATTACCGACGGTGAAGGTGCCGGTCTGGAAGAACTTCAGCGGCTGCTCACTCATGGCGTCCTCTCGCGGCGCTGATCGCGCAGCAGGTTCTCGGCGCTCGGTCCGGAGCGACGCTTCTCGTTCCAGCGCGCCAGCTCGCGATCGACGCTCGCCCAGTCGAGATCGAGGAAGTGCACATCCTCGAGCTCGTCGCGCATCGCCAGCGCAAAGAGCTTGTGCAGGGAGGCGCGGGTGATCGGACGCCCGCCCAGGCCCGCGATCACCGTGTAGACCGGGATCGCGCGACCGCGCAGCGCCATGCGGACGTTGGACGCCAGCGCGCCGCCGAGCCCAGGGGCGAGGTTCTTCTCGACGACCACGACCCGCACAGCCTGGCCGATCGCGTCCGCGAGCGCCTGCAGCGGAAACGGCCGAAACGCTCCGAGCGTGATGCAGCCGATGGGCGTGCCCTGCGCGCGCGCCTCGTCGACCGTGACCTCGATCGTGCCACCGACCGTGCCGAGCGCGACGACGATCGTCTCGGCCCCCTCACAGCGATAGGCGCGGAGCAGCGATCCGGCCGGCCGGCCGAAGTGCGCCTCGAAGGCGGCGGAGAGCACCGGCAGTCGCTCGAGCGCCTGGAGCTGCTTGTGGTGCGACAGGTACCGCACCTCGGCGAACGCCTCGGGCCCGACCATCGCGCCGATCGTCGCTGGATCGGCCGGATCGAGGACCTGCACCGGCTCGTAGGGTGGCAAGAAGGCGTCGACCGTCGCTTGATCCGGCACGTCGACCTGCTCGGTCGAGTGGGTGAGCACGAAGCCGTCGACGCAGACCATCACCGGCACCGACAGCTCCTCGGCGAGGCGGAAGGCGAGGATGTGCAGGTCGACCGCCTCCTGCGCGTCCTTGGCGAAGAGCTGGATCCAGCCCGCGTCCTTGAGCGCCATCGCGTCGGAGTGATCGTTCCAGATGTTGATCGGCGCGCCGATGGCGCGGTTGCCGAGCGTCATCACGATCGGCAGGCCGAGGCCGGAGGCGTTGTAGACCGCCTCGGCCATGAACAGCAGCCCCTGGCTCGCCGTCGCCGTGTACGAACGCGCGCCCGCGGCGGACGCGCCGATCGCGACGGAGAGCGCCGAGAACTCGGACTCGACGTTGATGAACTCGCACGCGCCGACCTTGCCCTGGCGCACCAGCTCGGACAGGCCCTCGACGATGTGCGTCTGCGGCGTGATCGGATAGGCGCACACGACGTCGGGGCGGCAGGCGGCCACCGCCTCGGCGATGGCGCGGGAGCACTCGATCTGCTTCAGCATGCGGCCTCCTCTGCCACGGCGCGAGACGCGAACGCGAACGCCTCCTCGGCCGCGGCGACGTTCTTGTCCCCGGTTGCGCCCGGGAAGCGCTCGCGGATCGCCAGCTCGACGGACGCGAGGTGCACGGCGCCCGTGAGCGCCGCGAAGCCACCGAGCAGCGCGACGTTGGCGAGCGGTCGTCCGAGGTGGCGACGACCGATCTCAGCTGCGGGCACGCAACGAACGTGACCGGGCGGAAGGCGGGCCACGATCTCGTCGAGGCCGAGCTCGTGCGGCGAACGCGCCGAGTTGATGAGCAGGTAGCCGCCCGGCTGCAACCCGCCAAGGACGTTGACCGATTGGAACAGCGTCGCGTCCTGGATGATCAGCACGTCGGGCGACGCGACCGGCTCGCGCAGCCGAATCGCGACCTCATCGATGCGGCAGAAGCTGACGACCGGCGCGCCCATGCGCTCGGAGCCGAAGCTCGGGAAGGCTTGCGAGAAGCGCCCCTCGCGAAAGGCCGCGACGGAGATCAGCTCCGCGGCGGTGACGACGCCCTGGCCACCGCGGCCATGGATGCGGATTTCGAGCAAGCGGAACCTCCTCGACTAGCGGGTGTGCAAGCAGCATTCCCAGGGCGACGATAGCCGAATCCCGCCTGCGACGAGAGGAGCATTCGCAGCGTGGAGGGCGCGAGCGGATTGCGCGCGCAGAATCTGCGCTGTCGGGTGCAGGAAGTTGTGGGGGGAA
>CAZPEY010000591.1:0-2381 GCA_964585665.1 uncultured Polyangiaceae bacterium
AGAGCAAGAGCTTGCGCATGGAATCCTCGAGTTGTTCAGACGAGACGTGCGCGCAACATGGCACCGGGTTTCAGCCCGAGTCAATGGACGCCAGGGAAGGGCGGGGGATGTCGGGCGCCCCCGACGAGGCCTCAGTTCTCGATACAGTAGACGCGGAGGTTCGACGGCGGGGTCATGCAGTTGGGCTGGCCGTCGTTTACGGCCTGCACGTTGGAGTAGATGTTCGTGCCGGTGCGCAGCTTCTGGGTCGACCCGGCGCTCCACCCGTTGCAGGTATTCCCCAAGTCCCCCGAGTCGTTGAAGCTGGTCGCGTTCGTCTTGAGCCCCGTGACGACGGACACGGAGACCGCGTACGCCCCTGAGGCAGTGACGGCGATGCCGGTGTTCAACTTGACCGCGAAGAGATCGGTCTGCGAGTTCGCCACCAGCACACCGTCGGGCCGCACGTACTTGCTGACGGTGTCCATCGTGAAGCGCGAGGCCGGCGACGCCGCTGAGTCGGCCACCGCTGCCTTGAACTTGCAGCTCGAATCGGCGGTCGCGCAAAGATTCGCGGCAGCCGCGTCGGTCCAGCAGGTTTGATCGAACGCCGCGAGGCCGCCGTTGACCGGCGGCACCCCGGTGCTGACGAACACCAACTTGCCGGTCTCCTTGGGCACCGTCACGACGGCGCGGTACTTGGTCCCCATGCACAGCAACCCACGGCCCACCGCAACGTCGCAGGCGCTGTTCACGCCGCCCCAGTCGGCCCAACCATTACCGACTGCTGTCGGCGCACCGACGATGCTGTTGGCGCCCGTGGTCTGGGTAAAGTCGGTGCAGTTGGGTCCGGCCGTCCCGCTGACCGTGGTCCCGGTCCAGTACGTCACCTTGCCATCCGGCGGCGCGAGGTTGATGACGTTGTCGAACATGGCGTTCGTCGCGTCGACCGCGAAGAAGACCGGATGGAAGGCGCGTCGCACATCGAGATCGGTGAGCGTGTCGCCAAACGGAAGCTTATCGAGCCGCACCCAGCCGCGCGACTGCACCGACCCACTCGGCATGGTGCGCAAGACGTCCGCCGCCTTTCGGCTGGAGGTCGAGTAGAACGCTTTGTACTGATCGGCCGCTGGCAGACCGATCGATTGCGCGTGGCGAGCGCACTCGGCGTCGAAGTCGAGCGTCGTCGTCGCATCGCCGACCTTGTGTCGATCGCCCGTGTACATCTGCTTGGTCATGAAGATGCGATTAAACGGGGAGATGTTCACGTCGATGGTCTGCGGCCCGAGGACCTGCAGATCACAAGGCGACGTAATTCCGGTGCAAGTACCACCCAACCCGGGCGGCCAGCCCTCCCAGCCAAAGCCGCTGTCGGGAACCACCGTCAGCGTCACCATGTCGCCGACCTTCGGGTTGCCGTTGCAGGTCGGAGTGCACGCCGTGGCCGCCATGGTCACCACGCCCGTCGCACCATCAATCTCATGCTTGACCAGCGAGACCGCGACCGGTACGGGCGAGAGATCGACGGTGGTCAGGTCGGGCGGCACGACGAGATCCGCCGTCGAGAGATCCGGCGGCGGGTTGCCCTTGAGGTCGCCGCCATCCGCGACCGGCGGCTGATCGCCGAGCGCCATGTCCGCTGGCCCGCCATTCGGGAAGACGATCGTCGTCTCGACCGTGTCCTCGAGGACGACCGTGATCTTCACGGTCTGCTGCGACAGCACGGTGCCGGTGTCGTTCTGGAGCTGACCGACGATCGTGAGCTCGCCTTCCCCGTCGACGATATCGAGCACCGCGTCCGACGGGAACTGCTTCGGGGCCGCGATCGTGACCGTGTCCTGCAGAGACCCGCGATCCGGATCCGCGAGGGTCAGGTTGAGGACGATCTTGGTGAAGCCCGCCGGGGCGCCTTGCGGCGCCTCGAAGTTGAGCTGCACGTAGGTGCCGGGCGCCTTGCAGGCCGTCGCGAGGAGCAACGCGCAGAGGAGGTGACGAGCCTTGAACCGCGTGGTCTGCGTGCTCATTTGAATGCCTTGAAGGTGCCGAGCTCGGAGCCCGGGGCCTTGGGTTGCGAGAGCGCGACACCGACGCCGACACCGACGCCGACACCGACGACCGCGATGCCGACGATCGTCCAGACCCACCACTTCTTGTAGGCGGGGACGGGCTTGGCCTCGACGACGGTCGTGTTGCTCTGGAGGTTGAGGTTGGGCGCGGGCTTCGCGGGCTCGGGCTTGCTCGGCTCCACGGTCTTGACCGGCTCGGGCTTGCTCGGCTCCGGCTTGACCGGCTCCGGCTTACTCGGCTCCACGGTCTTGACCGGCTCGGGCTTGACCGGCTCCGGCTTGGACGGCTCCGGCTTGCTCGGCTCCACGGTCTTGACCGGCTCGGGCTTGGCCGGC
>CAZPEY010000592.1:0-2379 GCA_964585665.1 uncultured Polyangiaceae bacterium
AGAGCGTCGGCTGCGGATCGTACGTCGCCACGCCGCGCACGTAGAGCAGGTCGTACGTACCGGGGATCACCGTCGTCGAGTAGCTCTTGTCCGAGCTCGGCACGGTGTAGGGCGTCGAGCCCGTATACTGAAAGTCGACGTCGTGGATGCGGTGGCGCGAGCCGGTCTCTGGGTCGACGAGGTAGAACGCGATGTCGCTGCCGCCCGTCGAGGTCGGCAGCTCGGCGCCATTGAGCGTGACGTTGCCCGAGAGCTTGGCGCTCGGCAGATCGACGTCGAGCTGGTTGACGCCCGGGCCGATCACGAGGTCCCGCTGCAGGTAGCGATAGCCGTCGGCGTAGTTGTCCGTCGGATAGGTGTAGTAGAGCGTCGGCTGGGGATCGTAGGTCGCCACGCCGCGCGCGTAGAGCAGGTCGTAGATCCCGGGCATGACCGTCGTCGAGATCGTCTTGTCGGACTCGGGGACCGTGTACGGCGTCGAGCCCGTGTACTGAAAGTCGATGTCGTGGATGCGATGGCGTGAGCCCGTCTCACGATCGACGAGGTAGAGCGCGATGTCGCTACCGCCGGTCGAGCTCGGCAGCGGCGCGCCGTTGAGCGTCACCGTGCCCTGCACCTTGGCCGAGGTGAAGTTGATCGCGCCCAGCGCCGCGCCCGGTCCGGTGCAGGCCAGCGCGCACGAGCCGACGATCGTCCCGCGGCAGGCACCATCGTCCTGGCACTGGTCGCCGTTGGTACAGACCAGCCCGTCGCTGCAGCTCGTGCCCGCCGCCTGCTTGATCAGCTTGAACGAGTCGGTCGCCTCGTCGCACTCGTAGTGTGAGCAGTCGTTCGCGCCGAGGGAAGGCGGCTGCGGCGCGTTCTTGTGGACGCAGCCGCGCGCGTCGGCGCCGGCGGACTGCGGCTCGCAGCTCTCGGTGCCGTTGCAGTAGAGGTCGTCGGTGCACGCGGCGTGGTTGACGGTGTGCGCCTGCACGCCGTTGCTGCACGAGTCGGTCGTGCACGCCTTGCCGTCGTCGGGAATCAGCGTGTTGTCCTTCGGATACTGGCACCCCGCCACCGCGTCGCACTCATTGCGCGTACACGGGTTGTTGTCCTCGCAGACTCGCGCGGTGCCGCCCTGGCACACGCCGCTCTGACAGGTCTGCCCGACGAGGCAGAGCGTCGTCGAGCACGCCGAGTCGTCGGGGCGATCGACGTGCTTGCAGACGCCGAGCTCGAGCGTGTCGTCGGTGCAGGGGTTCTGATCGTCGCACGGCGGCGTGTAGCACTCGGCCTTGCCGTCGGTGATCCGACACGCCTGGTTGTTCATCGCGCAGAGGTTGGGCGTGCATGGATCATCAGTGCAGCCGCCGATGCCGTCGCTGTGATAGCCGTCGTCGCAATCACACGCGGCGGCCGCGCCGTTCGGGGTGCAGACCGACTGGTGCGCCTTGGTGCACGGGTTGGGCAGGCACGGATCGCTGGTGCAGCCGCCCGCCCCGTCGCTGTGATAGCCGTCGGCGCAGATCGCGCAGGTCGGGCCCTGGTAGCCATCCGCGCAGGCGCAGCTCCGGACCCCGCCGCTGACCGAGCAGTCTCCGTGCTGCGAGCAGCTCGTGGCCTCGCACACCTCGTCCTGCACGCAGTCGAGCCCCGAGAGGTGATAGCCGGAGTCGCAGCTGCACGCAGGCTGCGCGCCGTTCGCTGCGCAGACCGTCTGATGGAGCGCCTTGCAGGGGTTGGGGGTGCACGGATCGCTCGTGCAGCCGCCGGCGCCGTCGTCGTGAAAGCCGCTGTCGCAGGCGGCACAGAAGGTGCCGATGTAGCCCGCGTCGCAGAGGCAGCTCACCTTGCCCGCGCCGTCGCTGCACGCGCCGTGGCCGCTGCAGGTCGTCGGCTGACAGCTCTTGTCGTCGACGCAGACATCGCCCTCGAGGTGCTTGCCGGGCTCGCAGCTGCAGACCGCGGCGCCGACGTCGTTGACGCACACCGGCCGGTTGGGCGTGCACGGGTTCGGCTCGCAGGGATCCTTGACGCAGCCGCCGCTGCCGTCGGAGACGAAGCCCAGGCTGGCGTCGCACTGATCGCACGCGTCGCCGCCGTAGCCGAGCGCGCACTCGCAGTGGACGGGCACCGTCGCCTTGCACTGCCCGTGCGAGCCACAGTCGACGCTCGCGCACGGATCGACCGGCGGCAGCAGATCGGAGCTCGTCGCTGCGTCCCCTCCCCCGTCGAGGATCGGCGCCGCGTCGTTGCCTCCGCCAGGCTCGGAGAGATCGGGCATCGGGCGTGCGCCCGGGTCGTGCTTGCAGGCCGAGAGCGCGAGGATCAGCGAGAGTCCGAAGAGGAGCCACAACGTCGAGAGGCCACGCATCGCCGGCAGTTTCGACATTTCCC
>CAZPEY010000593.1:0-2360 GCA_964585665.1 uncultured Polyangiaceae bacterium
CGAGCAGCGCGGCGAGCGAGTTGTCCCGCGCCGAGACGATCTCGGTGCCGAACTCGATCGTGCCGCCGCCGTCGCGATCCTGCTTGATCACCTGGACCCGCTGTCCGGCGATCTCGAGCGCCCAGTCGCGCGGGTCCGCCTCGGGCAGGAAGTCGCGCAGGACGCGGAACTTGTCGTCGAACGTCATCGACACCTGCTGGACGAGGTACTGCGTCAGGCCGAGGTTGCGCAGGCCGGCCGAGAGCAGCGGCAGGACGTTGTCGGAGTTGAGCGCGCTCGGCAGATCGAGGTACGAGCCCTGCTTGAGGAAGCGGGTCGAGAAGCCAGCGAACGGCCCAAACAACAGGGCGCGCTTTCCGTCGAGGAAGCGGGTGTCGAGGTGCGGCACCGACATCGGCGGCGCGCCGACCTCGGCCATGCCGTAGACCTTGGCGAAGTGCTGCAGCATGACGGCCGGGTTCTGGCACACGAGCCACTGCCCGCTCACCGGGAACCCGCCGTAGCCGCTCGCCTCGGGCAGCTCAGCCTTCTCGAGCAGCGGCAGCGCTCCGCCACCTGCACCGACGAAGACGAAGCGCGCCTCGATGGCGGGACGCTCCGCCCCATCCTCCGCTCGCACGAAGCGCGCGGTCCAGTCCCGATCGTCCCGCGTCAGCGATCGCACCTCGTGGCCGAGCAGCACCGGCACCTCGTGGCGCCGCTCGAGATACGCGAACATCGCCGTCGCCAGCGCGCCGAAGTTGACGTCGGTGCCGAGCGACGACCAGGTCGCCGCGCAGTCATCACCGGTCGAGCGCGCCTGCATCACCAGCGGCAGCCACTCGGCGAGCTCGCCGGGATCGCTCGAGAAGCGCATGCCGACGAACAGCGGGTGCTGGCGGAGCGCCGCGTGTCGTCGACGGAGAAAGCCGAGGTCCTCCTCGTTGCGCACGAAGCTGCAGTGCGGCACCGACTGGATGAAGGTCCCTGGGGCGACGTCGCCTGCCAGGCCGAGAAAGGACGCCCAGAGCTGCTTTCCGACCTCGAAGGCCTCCATCACCTTGACCGCCTTGCGGATGTCGATCGTCCCGTCGGGGAGCGCGCCCGTGTAGTTGAGCTCGCAGAGGCCCGCGTGGCCGGTGCCGGCGTTGTTGGTCGCCGCCGTGCTCTCGCCAGCGACGTGGTCCAGCTTCTCGACGACGACGACGCGCAGCGAGGGCTCGAGCTCCTTGAGCAGCAAGGCGACGGTGGCGCTCATGATCCCGGCGCCGACCAGAAGCACGTCGCACTGCTGGTTCATCGCACGCCTTCGATGACGTAGAGATCCGACAGCAGGCTCTCGGAGCCGTACACACACCAGGAGCCATCCGCCGCAAGCCGCACGTTATTGATCCACAGACGCCCGGCCTGCTCGGTCGAACCCAGGACACGCCACGGCGTGCGCTGCTTGCCGTCCGTCGAGACACGCAGGATGTTGACTTGGGTCGCCTCGGTCCTCACGTCTCGAACCCACAGGCATCGTCCGCCATCGCACCATCCAAGGGGCAATTCGTGCGCGGCCGTCCCGGGCAGGGGCCGCACCGGACCGCCGTCGACGGGCAGCAGCAGAACCCCGCCAGCGCCACGCACGACCAGCTGGGTGCCGTCCGGGGACAGCGCGCGGCCGCGCGGCAGGAGGCCCGCCTCCCCGAGGGGGCGCGGCGGCTGCCCCGCATCGATGCGATAGATCCGCTCCGGCAGGTTCGGCTCGTTGCCGTAGACGAGAAACGATCGACCGTCGGGCAGCGACTGCGCCCAGCTCACACGCTCGAGAGGGGACAGCGGCACCTCGCGGGACGCACCCGCTCCGGTCGGCAGGATGCGCAGGCGGGGCGGTCCGTCGACGAAGGCGACCGCGTCACGGCCATCGAGCGAGAACGACAGGGGCACGCCATCTCCGAGTCGCACCGGCGGGCTCTGCCAGTCCTTGCGGTAGTAGACGCGCGAGCGACGCTGCGCTGCCTCGCCATCCTCGCCAAACAGGATCGCTCGTCCATCGGGGGAGACGTCCGCCAGGGCGGTGAAGTCGAGCCAGGACAGATCGACCTCGGGGCCCTCGCCAAGACGGCCGGTGATGTGTCGCCGAAAGGTGTTGCGCTCGGCGACGATTCGACCGTCGCGGGCGACGTCGTGGAGCACGAGGCGCCCCGGGGCGTTGAGGACGCGCTCGAGCTCCCCGGACAGCGACAACGACCAGAGCGACAGGGCGATGCCGGCGCGCGATGCGGTGAACCAGACGACCTTGCCGTCGGGGCGCCACCCGACGCCCTCGATGCTTGCCCAGCCACTGCTGCGCGCCACCTGGTGGCCTTGCCGATCGAGGATGAGCAAGTCGCCCTCGT
>CAZPEY010000594.1:0-2351 GCA_964585665.1 uncultured Polyangiaceae bacterium
ACCACCCGGAAATCGGATCGCGTCGTACGACGGCGCCAAGTTTTTGCCAGAGTCGGTCGATGTACGGTCGCTCGGCCACGTCGCGTCGCCCACACGCGTGGCTTGCGAAGAGGACGATTGCGCCGACGACGACCCAGCGTGCGCGCCCCATCCGCTCGCACGCTCGCTCGATGCGCCGCCCGCGCGCGCGCTCGGAGGTGCCGCGCTTCAGGCCAGCAGGGCGCTGTTCGACGAGGCGGCAGCGCCAGCCGCGCCGATCGTCTGGCACCTCCTCCTCGAGAGCTTTCGCGGCGACGACGTGCACGCGCTCCACGCGAGCGCACCGGCGACGCTGCTGCCGTTCGTCAACGAACTTTACCAACAGCGTCGGCCCGGAATCGCCATCCCGTTCCGGCACGCCTTTCCGTCGGGGGTGCGCACGGCGCAGGCGCTCGGTGCGGCGCTCTGCGGCATTGGCGTGCTGCCCTTCAACACGACGATCGTGCGCGACCTCGGGCGCGTCCCTCTGCGCTGCCTGCCCGACGTGCTGGCCGACGCGGGGCTGCGCCCGCGCATGACCTACGCGGCCGACCTGTCGTTCGACAATATGCTCGACTTCGTCCGCTACCACGGCCTTCAGACGATCGAGGCGCAGCAGCTCCCGGCGGGGCTGCCGCGCGGCACCTGGGGCAGCATCACCGATCGAGCGCTCTTCGACTCGCTGCCCTCGCGCGTCGACGACGGTCCGCGCTACGAGGTCGTGCTGACGCTCGCCAACCACACGCCGTTCGACCTGCCCGAGGACGCAACGCCCGAGCTGGTGGCACGGGTCGAAGCGCTGCTCGCCACGCATGCACCCGTGCAGGAGCTCGATCGCCGGCGCCTGATCACGATGGCAGCGACCGACGAGGCGCTCAGCGCCTTCCTGACCATGCTCGACGAGACGCCGCTCGGCCAGCGCAGCCTCGTCGTCGTCCACGCCGATCACGCGACGGCGGAGACGACGCTGTGGGGGGAGGCTACGCCCGAGGCGCTGTCGCGGATCCCGCTCGTCGTCTACATCCCGAAGCCATGGTCAAGTCGCTTGACCAGCCGCGCCTTGCTCCAGCCGCTCCTCGAGCATGCGGCCCAGCAGCCGATCGTGCTCGCCGACGTGCCCGAGCTGATCCTGCAGCTCCTGTCGCAGAGCCCGTCGCTGCAGCACCTCCCCGGGCCGTGGCGCTGGCACACGCTCGGCGGCGCGGCGCAGCGCATGCCCCCTCCCCTGCCGTCGATCGACGCGACCAGCCGCTTGCTGCGCGTCGATGCGCGAGGCGCGACACCAACGGGAGAGGTCACTCCGCCGTTCGGCAACGCCAGCGATATTGGAGCTCTGGGAGTGGAGATGGGTGACGCCGCCGACTTCGTCTCGGCGTTCCTGCGCGGCTACGGCGCACGCTGCATCGACGAGAAGTGGCTCCGCGCTACCGCGGCTCGCTGACCTTGGTTGCGATCAGATGTCGCCCGCACCTCGACGAGATCGCGCCATTGCTTCGACGAAACTTCTCCACCTTCGACGTACCAAAGAAGTTTTCGCAACACGGTGTCTTCCGCGGACTTGATGAAGAGCGTTCCGCCTCCGACGTCGACCGCCTCGCGACGTGAGCCAGCTCCTGCACCAACCGCTCGACGCGATGGCTGGCCTACTCGACGACAGAGTCGATGTCGTTCGTCGCGCGCGGCTCCCCCTGAAAAGAGCTGGCGAGGCTGCCGCCAAGAAAGTACGCGACGAACGCCCGATCGAAGGCCGCAGCCACGAGCAGCGCGATCTCTACCGGATCTTTCATGGCCTCTACACTGCGTCGACGGGAACGGCCACCAGTCGGCTGGCGATCGCTCTGCCATAGAGCCCTACGAGAAGGCGGGCAAAGACCTCTGCATCACTGGCGTGAGGAAATCGATGACGAATGCCCGCCTCGGCGAGGCGTCGCACGCCGAGGCTGAGCTGGCCTGCGGCGCGCAGTCGCTCGACGGGCGACATGGCACGAAGCGTATCGTGATAGACGCGAAGCTGCGCCGCGGACGTGTCTTGCTCCACCGTCTGAGTCTACTACCAGTCGATGATCGACGCGCCCCAGGTGAAGCCCGAGCCGAACGCGACGCACGCGATCTTCATGCCGCGCTTGAGCTTGCCGGCGACCTCGGCCTCGTGCAGCAGGATCGGGATCGTCGCCGCCGTCGTGTTGCCGTAGCGCATGATGTTGTTGACGACCTTGTCGTCGGGGATGCCGAGCTGCTGCTGGATGTACTGGTTGATGCGCAGGTTCGCCTGGTGGAAGACGAAGAGGTCGATCTTGTCGCCCGTGATCTGCTCCTTGGTGAGCACCTCCATC
>CAZPEY010000595.1:0-2345 GCA_964585665.1 uncultured Polyangiaceae bacterium
GAGACCGCGCTCAACCTCAAGGCGTCGATCGCCGGCGAGACCTACGAGTACACGCAGATGTACCCGGCGTTCGCCAAGACGGCCCGCGAGGAGGGCTTCGAGGAGATCGCCGAGTGGTTCGAGACGCTCGCGCGCGCCGAGACGTCGCACGCGGGGCGCTTCCAGAAGGGTCTCGACTCGCTGGAAAAGTAGCTCGTTTCCGCTACAACACGAGGGGGACGGCCCTGCCGTCCCCCTTTTTTTTCGAGGCGAACATGAAGAAGCTGACGCGCGCCGACATCCGTGGACCGGTCCTGTATGCGGGGTTTCGTGACGATCTGCGGCGGCGGATCATCGACCTCAAGAAGCGCCGCCGCGTCTCGGTCGGCCCGTCGGTGACGCTGGTGTTCGAGAACCGCGCGACGGTGATCTTCCAGATCGAGGAGATGTGCCGCGCCGAGAACCTCACGACGCCCGAGGCGATCGACGCCGAGATCGCGGTCTACAACGCCATCCTGCCGGACGCGGGGCAGGTCGCGGCGACGCTGTTCGTCGAGATCACCGACGAGGCGCAGGTCAAGCAGACGCTCGACGAGCTGGTCGGCCTGCAGCACCACGTCTGGCTCGAGGTTGGCGAGGAGCGCCTGCCCGCGCTCTTCGACGCGGAGCAGTTCGCGGCCGACAAGCTCGCGGCTGTGCAGTACCTGCGCTTCGCGCTCACCCCGACGGCCCAGGCGACGCTGCGCCAGCCAGGCGGCCGCGCGCTCCTGCGCATCGATCATCCCAACTACCACTACGAGACGGCGCTGTCCGAGGCGACCCGCAGCGAGCTGGTGCATGATCTCGGCGACTGAAGACCAGGCGGACGAGGCCCAAGCGCTGACGGCGCCGATCTTCCCGCTGCCATCGGTGCAGCTCTTTCCGCACGCGCTCCTGCCGCTGCACATCTTCGAGCCGCGCTATCGCCAGATGCTCGCCGACTGCCTCGCGGGCGAGCGGCGCATGGTCATCGCGACGCTGTCGAGCGAGCACGCCACCGCGCCCGTGGCGGGCGTGCAGCCGGTCTGTGGCCTTGGCGAGATCGTGGCGCACGAGCCGACCCCCGACGGGCGCTCGAACATCCTGCTGCGCGGCCTCGGGCGGTATCGACTGCTCGCCGAGCAGCCGTCGCAGCGCCTCTATCGCCTCGCCACCATCGCGCCGCTCGTCGAGCGGGCCGATGACGAGCCGCGGCTGCAGGCCGCACACCACCAGCTCGTCGTGCTGACGGAGCGCCTCTCGCGTCTCCTGCCCTCCGGCGGACCAACCCTGCAGAAGCTGCTCGCGTCGCAGTCGAGCACCGGGCCGCTGGCCGACGTGCTCGCCGCGGCGCTGGTCACCGACTCCGAGACGCGGCAGACGCTGCTCGAGACGCTCGACATCGCGCTGCGGACCGAGCGGCTCACCGCCGAGATCGCGTCGCTCGTCGCCACCCTGCACACCCCCACCACGCTCAACTGATCGCCAGCGCCGGTCAGCGCTCGTTCCACTCGTCCCACTCGAGTCGCGCCTGCGGCTGCGACGGCGCGACGAGCAGCGAGCCGGGCAGCGCGCGCAGCAGCGGCTGCAGCAGCGGCAGCGCTGGGGCCTGCGCCTTGATGTCGAAGCCAACCAGCCCGAGCAAGGTGTAGAGCAGCGGCTTCTCGGCGGGGAGGAAGTCGACCTCGATCTCGTGGGCGCGGAAGCCCGTCTCGCCGAGCGCCCAGTCGAGCGCCTCGCCCACCCCGCCGAGCTCGTCGACGAGCCCGCGCTCCTTGGCGGCGCTGCCGGCCCAGACGCGCCCCTGCCCGAGTCGATCGACGGCGCCGCGATCGAGGCCGCGGCCCTCGGCCACCGCGTCGACGAAGCGATCGTAGTAGTAGCGCAGCTTGTCGGCGAGTAGCGCCCGCTCCTCCTCGGTGTAGGGCCGCCAGAGCGAGTCGATGCCCGCCTGCTTGCCGCGCTCGTAGGTCTCGTGCGTGACCCCGAGCTTGCCGGCCAAGCCCGAGATGTCGAACTTGCCAGTGAAGATGCCGATCGAGCCGGTCAGCGTCGACGGCAGCGCGTAGATCTTCTCGCACGCCGAGGCCAGGTAGTAGCCGCCCGAGGCTGCGACGTCGTTCATCACGCAGACGACCGGCTTGTGCTGGCGCAGCTCGCGCAGCGCTTCGGCGACCAGATCGGAGGCGAGCGCCGATCCGCCGGGCGTGTCGAGGTAGAGGACGAGCGCCTTGATCGACGCGCTCTTCTGCACCGCTTCGATCGCGGCGAGCAGCGTCTTGGCGCCGACCAACTTCTTGTCGAGCAGCGGGATGGTCAGGCTCTCGCCCTCGGTGATCTCGCCATCG
>CAZPEY010000596.1:0-2335 GCA_964585665.1 uncultured Polyangiaceae bacterium
GCGGGCCCCCCGATATCCGCGCTCGCTTCCCCGTCGTCGGTCTTGTCCCAGGTCCACGTCGCGCGCGCGATCCGCGCGTGGTCGATCAGGGGAAACGCGTGGCTCGCCTCCACTCCGCTGTTGGGCGCGAGCGCCGCAAGGATCGTCGCGATCACGAGCGCGCGCGTCGCCGCTGGGATGGCGATCTCGAGCGGACCGTAGAAGAAGAGGTCATCGATCATCTGCGTCTTCCGCTCGGTGTAACCGTCGGGCGGCGGCGCGGTACACAGCGCGACCAGGCCCGCGAGGTCGAGCGTGAACGTCGTCGGCGTCCGCTCCGGCGACGCGGCGTACGACCAGCTCACGGCCAGCGGCGCGCAGCCAGCGGGTCCGAGCGCCAGCCAGAACGCGCAGCGCTGGCGTCGACGCGGATCGGCACCGTCGGCGCCGCCGTCTCTGAGCCGCTGCGCCAAGGCGCGCATCACCGCGCCATACACCTCGGGCGGACCAATGAACAGCTGGCCTGGATCATCGAACGCGTCGCCGAGCGACAACGTCTGCGTGTCCGGCTGCGCGCGCGAATCCGTCACCACCAGCGTTCGGCCGTCGATGCGAAGCGTCCTGCTCGCCCAGCTCCAATGGCAGTCGCGATCCTCCACGCTCGCCACTATCGCACGTCGGCGGCGCGCTTGCTGATCAGCAGAAAGCCATACCGCAGCGCGGTCACACGCCCCGTCGCATCGCGGACGATCTCGAAGGGGTCTTCCGCCATCGTCATGACCTTGCTGGGCGTCAGAAAGACCAGCGGCGTGCGCACGCCGAGCACCGGCGCATCCAGGAAGAGCTGCTGGCCCTGCCGCGTCACGGTGATCGTCACCTGGTTCGGCTTCTCGACCGTGTACGAGCCGACCAGCTCGTCCAGCTTCGCGGCGTCGACCGCGACGGTGTCGATCAGCTTCGGCGTGAAGTCCGGCCAGCCGTACTCAGCGGCGATCGCGTAGAGGATCTCGCGCACCATCGGCCGCCCGCCATCGCCATTGACCATCACGACGGCGCCCTGCCCCGTCTCGGGAAAGTAGACCAGCTCGGAGTGAAAGCCGCCGTTCCACCCGGTGTGTCCGAACGACAGCTCGCGTCCCTTCCCCTCGAGGAACGGCCCGAGGCCGAAGGGCCCCTTCTGCACGGTTAGCATCTGCTTCGCGGTCGTCTGCGACAGCACCCGCGTCGACTTGCCGTCGCGCGCCGCGGTGATCGCCTGCGCCCACGTGAGCAGATCGCTCGGCGTGGTCCACAGCCCCGCCGCGGACGCCTGCACGTAGAGCTCGTCGGGGAGCCGGTGGCCTGCCGCGTCGTGCGCCGTCGCCGTGCGCGCCCGGACAGGAGGCGGCAGCGGCTGCTCGAAGGAGCTGTCGTGCATCCCGAGCGGCTTGAACACCAGCCGATCGACGAGCGTGGCGAAGGGCTGGCCCGTCACCTCCATGAGTAGCAGTTGTTCGATCGTGACGCCGCCGCCCGAGTATCGACAGGCCGTCCCCGGCACTGTGTCGACGACGATCGCGGCGTCCTTGGCCGGCGGCTTGCCGTCGAGGATCTGCAGGAGCGTCGGCAGCGACTCGTTCGCCTTGTAGCTGCCGACGCTGTGGCCGGTGACGCCCGCGCTGTGCGAAAGCAGCCGGCGGAGCGTGACCTTCTCGGTCGCGGTCAGAGGACTGTCAGGGACCCGCCACGAGCGCAGGTAGCGGTTCACGTCTTCGTCGAGCGAGACCTTGCCCTCATCGACCAGCCGCAGCGTCGCCGTCGCCGTCAGCACCTTGCTGATCGAGGCGGCGCCGAACAGCGTCGTCGGCGAGACGCGATCCGCCGAGTCGGCCTCGCGCACCCCGAACCCCCGCGCCCAGGCGATGCGGCCCGCGTCGGCGACCGCAATGCTGACCCCCGGCACGTGGTAGTGCTGCATGCGGGCCACGAGGTCGTGGTGCTCGACCGGCGCGCTGCGAACCTGCACGACCGGCCGTAGCGATCGCATGACGCGCGCGACGCGCGGGTCGCTCTCGGGCGATGGCGACGACGGTCGTGTCGGCGACGGCAGGTGACACGCTGCGGCGAAGACGGCGAGCAACATCGGGACGAGACGCAGAGTTCGCATGGATCTCTCTAGACAACACGGAAGGCCCCAAGGTTCCCGGGCCCCCTCGCGGGCCTCCAGACCGGAGGTAGCGAACGGACTCGGAGCAGCGGGTGGGGCGTCGCAATCCACCGGGTTCCGCGCACAGTGTATCGTGGCTCCATGAGCCTCGAACAATCCACGTCCATCCACGACTTCGCCGAGGCGCTCGGCATGAAGCACTTCTTGATG
>CAZPEY010000597.1:0-2333 GCA_964585665.1 uncultured Polyangiaceae bacterium
GTCGATTCGCACCACCCCGAGGCGACTCGGATGGCGCCGGCCGAGACGCTGGTGGCGCAGCGCGCGCCGGTGCGGCGCGATGTGCAGTCCAACGCTCCGACGTGCGCGCCCCTGCGCTCGCTGGCGCTGCACCTGTTTCGGCCGCCGCGCGCCGCGACGGTCCGGGCCGATCGGCAGCAGCTGCGCTTCGTGCGCGCCGACGGGATCAGCGGGGCGGTGTGTCGGCAGAGCGGGCCGTTTCTGATCCGCGATGCCTGGTGGGATCCGGCGCGCGCCATCGAGCGCGCCTACTACGACGTCGAGCTCGGCGATGGCGGCGTCTATCGCCTCTTCGAAGATCGCCAAGGCTGGCACGTCGTCGGAGTGTACGAATGAGCTACGTCGAGCTGCGCTGCCACTCGGCCTTCTCGTTCCTCCATGGCGCCTCCGAGCCGGAGACGCTCGTCGAGACGGCGCAGGCGCTCGGCTATCCGGCGCTGGCGCTCGTCGATCGGCAGGGCTTGTATGGCCAGCCGCGCTTCTTTCAGGCGGCGCGCAAGCTCGGGCTGCACGCGATCGTCGGTGCCGAGCTGCGCTTCGCAGAGGGCGGCGCGCCGCTGGTCGTGCTCGTCGAGTCGCCGCTCGGCTATCGCAACCTGTCGCGGCTGCTCAGCCGCATCGCGCTGCGCACCCGACGCACGCCGGCGACGGGGTGGGAGCTCGACGAGGTAGAACCGTCGCCGCCGCTCGACGCCACGCTGCGGATCGACGATCTCGTCGAGACGGCAGGGCTCGTCGCGCTGTGGCGCGGTCAACTCGCGGCGCCCGGCCAGCTCGCCGAGCTCGCCCAGCTCGATCGCCTGCAGGCCCTCTTCCCCGGTGCGCTCTACGTCGAGCTGCAGCGCCACTTCTCGCGGCCCGAGGAGCTCCACAACCGCGCGCTCGTCGCGCTCGCCGCGCGGCGACGCTTGCCGATCGTCGCGACCAACGGCGTGCGCTATGCGCGGCCGGCGGACGCCGACCTCGCCGATGCGATGACCTGCATCGCGCACAAGCTGCCGCTCGACGCGGCGGGACGGCTGCTGGCCGAGAACCGCGAGCGCTTTCTCAAGCCCGCCGTCGAGATGCGTCGGCTGTTCGCCGATCTGCCCGAGGCGATCGACAACACGCTTGTCATTGCGGCCCGCTGTCGCTTCTCGCTCGGCGAGCTCGGCTATCGCTTCCCGCACTACAAGGGCATGGCGCTCGGCGATCAACAGGCGCTGCTCATGCGCCTGACCGAGGACGGCGTGCAGCGACGGTACCACCCGGTGACGCCGAAGGTGCGGGCGCAGGTCAAGCGCGAGCTCGAGCTCATCGGCAAGCTCGAGCTGCCGGGCTACTTCCTCGCGGTCTGGGACATCGTCGATCACTGTCGCCAGCGCGGCATCCTCGTGCAGGGGCGCGGCTCGGCGGCCAACTCGGCGGTCTGCTATTCGCTCGGCATCACCGCCGTCGATCCGATCGGGCTCGAGCTCCTGTTCGAGCGGTTCCTCTCGGAAGATCGCGGCGAGTGGCCCGACATCGATCTCGACCTGCCGTCGGGGGAGCGGCGCGAGTCGGTGATCCAGCACGTCTATCAGCTCTACGCGCGCGTGCCGTCCGCTGAGGCGACGAGCGCTGACGGGCCGGGCTGCGCGATGACCGCCAACTGCATCACCTATCGCCCGCGCTCGGCGGTGCGTGACCTGGCCAAGGTGCTCGGCATGGCGGGCAGCGGCACCGAGCGGCTGGCGCAGCTCTTGTCGCCGTACGAGTTCCGCTCCGCGGACGACGATCTCGGACAGCAGTTCGAGGCGGCGGGGCTCGATGGCAGTGAGCCGAAGACGGCGCTGCTGCTGCGCCTGTGTCGTCAGATCGAGGGGCTGCCGCGCCACCTCGGGCAGCACTCGGGCGGCATGGTGCTGTCGGCGACGCGCCTCGACGAGATCTGCCCGCTGCAGCCGGCGACGATGGAGGGTCGCGTCGTCGTCACCTGGGACAAGGACGACTGCGCCGGGCTCGGCCTCATCAAGGTCGATCTCCTCGGCCTCGGCATGATGGCGGTGCTCGAGGACGCGCTGCCGATCATCGCGCGCCACCATGGCGTACACGTCGACTACGCGCACCTGCCGGCGAACGACCCGAAGATCTATCGCATGCTGCAGACCGCCGACACCGTCGGGCTGTTCCAGGTCGAGTCGCGGGCGCAGATGAACACGCTGCCGCGCATGAAGCCCGAGCGCTTCTACGACCTCGTCGTCGAGGTGGCGATCATCCGGCCCGGTCCGATCATCGGCAAGATGGTGCACCCCTACCTCAACCGACGGCAGGGG
>CAZPEY010000598.1:0-2323 GCA_964585665.1 uncultured Polyangiaceae bacterium
GCCAGCGCTCGGCGCGATCGGTGAGCTTTTGCTCGAACAAGATCATGCCGATCTGCCCAGCGAACAGCGGCGAGTCCGGCTCGCGCGCCTGGGCCGCCTCGACGAGCGAGAGCGCCTCCGGGCCGCGCCCCAGGCGGCTGAGCAACGTCGCGTAGATGAGGATGGCCCGTACCGACTGTGGCGCTTTCTGATGCGCCTGCTGCGCCGCTTCGAGCGCTGGAGCGAGCTGCCCCTCACGCAGGAGCAGCTCGGCCAGGAGGAGCTGCAGCTCGGGTCCCGGCGAAGTGGCCAGCTCGCTGCGAACCAGCGCGGTCGCCGCAGCCCGATCGCCGCTCTGCTCCTTGATGCGGCACTGAAGCTCGATGCGCGCCAGGCGCGGCAGCGCCGCACCGTCGAGAATCTGCTGGGCCAGCTCCGGCTTGCCGATGCGCAACAGAAGGTCGATGCGCCGCACCGTTGCTGCCCCGACGTCGGCGGCCTCCCCCTTGATCTCGGCCAGCCGCGCCAACGCCTCGCTCGTCTTGCCGAGGCGAACCAGCGCCTCGGCGAGCAGCATCCGTCCTTCGCTGCTCTGCGCGTGCTTGCCGAGAATCGCCGCCGCCTCCTCCGGTTGATCGACGTCGAGACGCATCTGCGCCAGCACCAACCATTGGTCAGGCTTCTTGACCAAGTGCTCTGCCTCGTCCGCGCGCGCCGCGGCCTCTTGCACATGATCGGCGAGCACCAGGCGACGGACCAGCAGCGCCGCGATGCGCAGCTCGGGGAAGCGCCGATACGCCTGCTCGAGCTGAACGATCGCCTCCGAGAGTCGATCCCGTCCGGCGAGCAGATCGGACAGCGTGATCCGCGGCTCGAGCCGCTCGGGCCAGCGATCGACGACGAGCTGATAGGCGACGAGCGCCCGATCTGACTGGCCGCTCGCGACCAGGAGGCGCGCGTACGTCGCGTTCGCTTCGTACGACGCGGGCTGGTTGTCGACGAAGCGCTTGGCCGCGGCGAGGGCCTTGGGGATCTCTTGGTGGCGCTCGTAGAAGGAGACCAGCTCGAGGTTGGCCACCTCGCTTGGCGGTTGCGTCTGGGCCGCCTGCTGCAGCAAGGACTCGGCCGCGATCGGGTGATCGAGCTGCTCCTTGATCCGCGCCTTGACCAAGATCGCCTCGGCGAAGGAGGGGTCGAGCTCGAGCGCAAGATCGGCCTGCTCGCGCGCGAGGTCGAGCTGTCCCCCGCGGCGCCAGAGCTCCGCCAGCTCGCTGCGCAGATAGGCGGAGGTCGGATCTGCCGCGATCGCCTGCCGGTAGTGCTCGATCGCCTCCGATGACCGCCCCGCATCGCGCGCCAGCTCGGCGAGGATGAAGTACTGGTAGGCGCTCGGGCTGACGTAGGCGCCCGGCACCTCGACGCCCGAGAACTTGCGCACCATCGTCGGGGGCGGCGCGACCAGAGGCGCGGTGACGCAGCCAGCCGTAGCCAGCCAAGCCAGCGCGAGCGGCCGGGCCAAGATCCTCCGTCGCATGGATGTTTTTACGGTAGCAGGCATCCGGGACTCATTCCACTCGGGGATTATTGACCCTTACGAAGTTTTCAGGCGATGATGGAGGACCCGACGTCGCAGACCCGTCGTCGCTGAAGGAGCCCTTCGCATGCGTTTTTGGATTACCACGTTTGGGATCGTCGCGCTCGCCGTTGTCGCGACCTCGTGCACGAACGACATCGGTGTGACCTGCCCACCAGGCAAGCTGACGTGCAACAGCGAGTGCGTCTCCATCGCGGAGGACGTCAACAACTGCGGCGGCTGCGGAATCCAATGTCCGGGTGAGATCGTCTGCATCGGCGGGCAGTGCACCTGTCCGAAGGATCAACAGAACTGCGGCGACGTGTGCGTGCGGCAGGATCGCGATCCTCAACATTGCGGTGGCTGCGATAAGAAGTGCGCGGCCGATCAGGTCTGCGCGCTCGGCAAGTGCGCATCGAGCTGTCCGGCGCCGACCACCGAGTGCGCGGGCGGCTGCGTCGACACGATGACGGACAGCGCCAACTGCGGCGGCTGCGACAAGGCCTGTCCGACGGGCCAGTCGTGCAAGGCCGGCAAGTGCGAGCTGCTCTGCGAGAACAACCTCAAGGTGTGCGGCACCTCGTGCGTCGACACGCAGAACGATCCGAAGAACTGCGGCGACTGCGACGTGCCTTGCGATCCGGGCGAGTTCTGCGCCGCTGGCAAGTGCGTCGCCGGCTGCCCGGCGCCGTTCATCCTCTGCCCGAACCCGCAAGACCCGACGGGCCCGCAGCTCTGCGTCGATCCGGCGCACGATCCGAGGAACTGCGG
>CAZPEY010000599.1:0-2315 GCA_964585665.1 uncultured Polyangiaceae bacterium
TCGCCGGCGATGGCGCGCGCCAGCAGCGTCTTGCCGGTGCCGGGCGGGCCCATCAGGAGCACGCCCTTCGGGATGCGGCCGCCGAGCTTGGTGAACTTCTTCGGGTCCTTCAAGAACGCGATGATCTCCTCGACCTCGTGCTTGGCCTCCTCGATCCCTGCCACGTCGGCGAAGGTGACGCGCGGCTGGGCGTCGCCGAGCAGGCGGTGGCGTGACTTGCCGAACGACATCGCCTTGCCGCCGCCGGCCTGGAGCTGGCGCATGAAGAGGAAGAAGATGAAGCCGAGCGCGAGGATCGGCAGCCACGAGCCGAGGATGAGCGTCACCAGCGAGTTCTCCTCGCGCTCCTCGAACTCGTACGGGACGATGGGCTTGCCGTCCTTGGTCAGCTTGGTGAGCAGCTCGCCGTCGACGGTCGGCGGGCCGACCGTGCGGAAGTGATGGCCGTCGGCGTAGTCACCGACCCAGCGCTCGCCCTTGATCGTGATCTTCTTGATGTGCTGCGGGTTGTGCTGGATTTCGTCGAGCAGCTTGGAAAAGGCGATGCGCTCGTCGGCGCTGCGCGCCTGGCCGGCGGTGTAGTGGTAGACACCGATGATCGTCGCGCCGATGATGCACCAGACCAGCGCGCTCTTGAGGGATTGCCGCAACGTCGAGCTCCGTATTTCAAAAAGAGGAAGGGGCCGAAAGCTGCTCGGATTATTGCACACGACGGCCGATAATCAATCGTCGTGACAGGCCCCTCGTCGTTCGCGAAAAAGCCAGCTTCAGCGACGGGTTCTAGCCCGCCAGGAGCCGGCTGACGCTGAGGTGGACGTGGCTGCGCAGCGCCCCGATCAGGCTGTCGAGCTCGCCGCTCGCCAGCGCCAGTCGCTCCTCGAGCAGATCGCGGCTCGCCGCCAAGATCTGCTCGCGTGCCTGCGCGATGCGCCGCGCCACCGTCGCGCGGTGGACGCCGAAGAGCGCGCCGATCTCGTCGATGCTCCGCCCGTCGCGGTAGCTGAGGCGCAGGAGGTTGCGCTGCTCCGGGGCGAGCCCGGCGAAGGCATCGACGAGCGCTTGCTGTAGCGCCGCGGCGTGGCGCCGGCGCAGGAGCTCGAGCTCGGCGTCCTCCGCAGCGAGCCGGCCGAGCAGCCCGTCGCCGCCGCGCGGCTCCTGCTGATCGTCGGGATCGAGCACCAGCCCCCGCGCGCGCTGCAGATCGATGGCCAGCCGCGTCGCGGCCACCCGCACCCACGCCTCGAGCCGTCCGCGCCCGCCGTACTCGGCGAGGCGCGGCACCGCGTCCGCGGTCGCCGCGACCAGGAGGCGCACCGCGAGCTGCTGGCGAACCTCGTCGAGCGCTGCGGGATCGAGGCGCATCCGCCCGAGGTAGCGCGGCACCGCGTTGAGGTACTGGGCCTCGAACGCTACCAGCGCAGCGCGATCCCCGTCGAGGCACGCCGCCGCGAGGTAGAGGTCCTCGGCGCACAGCGACGACGCCTCGGCGCCCGCCAGGCTCGCCTTGGCGGCGAGGTGGACGCGCGCAAGTCCCGAGGAGACCGCGAGCGCGGGCCACGCGGTGCGGCCGCGCGCCAGCAGGTCGTCGAGGATCGCGTCGGCCGCGTCGGCTGCGTCTCGCTCGGGGTCCACGCCGCCAGCTTACGACCCCGTGGTATGGTCGGCCAAGTCCGATGGCCGGCTGCCCCAACGACGAGATCATGGCTGCCCTCTCCGAGGGCAAGCTCGACGCGGAGCAGGCGGCGGCCGTGCACGCGCACATCGATGTGTGTCAGTCGTGTCAGTGGCTGCTGCGCGAGCTCGGCGCCTCTGCCGCCGGTGACGATGCCACCGCACCGACGGTAGCGGGCGGCGTCCAGCGGGCACGCACCGCCACCGTCTACGGTCCGGGCATGGTGCTCGGCGAGCGCTACCGGCTCGATCGCGAGCTCGGCGCCGGCGGCATGGGCGTCGTCTTCGAGGCCACGCACCTCGGCACCGACCGCAAGGTGGCCTGCAAGATCCTGCGCACCGAGCGGCTCGGCACCCACGCAGCGAGGCTGCGCTTCTTGCGCGAGGCACGCCTGCTCGGGCGCGTCGAGCATCCGCACCTGGTGCCGGTGCGCGACGTGTTCGACGACGCCGGCACGCCCGTGCTCGTCATGGATTTTCTCGTCGGAGAGTCGCTCGGCGCGCGGCTCGAGCGTGAGGGGCGCATGGAGCCCGCGGAGGTCGCGCGCCTGCTGCGCCCCGCGATGGCCGCGGTGCACGCCGCGCACGCCGCCGGCATCGTCCATCGCGATCTCAAGCCCGACAATATTATGCTGGTCAAAGAT
>CAZPEY010000600.1:0-2308 GCA_964585665.1 uncultured Polyangiaceae bacterium
ACATGGTGCGGCGCCAGGTCTTCGTCGAGGCGGCCATCCTCGAGGTGTCGATCGACAAGGCGCGCAAGCTCGGCGTCAGCTACGACGGCGGCACGACCTTCGGCTCGGGCGAGAACCAGTCGCTGTTCCTGGGCGGCATGGTCCCCGATGGCATCTCGCCGTCGAGCTTCAACTCGGTGCTGCTCAACCCGGCGGTGCTCTCGGGCCTCGGTGCGGCGGTGCGCGGCCCGACGATCCCCAACTCGCAGACGCTGTTCGGCGCATCGATCCCGGCGTTCGGCGTGATCTTGCAGGCGCTGCAGACCAACGGCGACACCAACATCATCTCGATGCCGCACCTGCTCACGACCGACAACGAGAAGGCGACGATCGAGGTCGGTCAGAACCTGCCGTTCCCGGGCTCGCTCGGCGGCTTCCCGGGCTTCGGCGGCGTGCCCGGCGCGGGCGGCGCGGGCGGCGCGAGCTTCGGCTTCGGCACCTCGGTGCAGCGCCAGAACGTCTCGCTCAAGCTCGAGATCACGCCGCACGTCAACGACTCGGACTTTGTGCGCCTCGAGCTCGACACCAACATCTCCGACGTCGCCAACCCGAACTTCAATGGCCTCGGCCCGTCGACCTCGACCCGCTCGGTCAAGTCGACGGTGACGGTGCGCGATCAGCAGTCGATCGTGCTCGGCGGCCTGATCCGCGATCGCATGTCCGAGACGGTGAACAAGATCCCGCTGCTCGGTGACATCCCGATCCTCGGCTACCTCTTCAAGAAGACCGACAAGACGATCTTGAAGCAGAACCTGCTCATCGTGCTGACGCCCTACATCATCAAAGATCCGACCGACCTGCGGCGCATCATGGAGCGCAAGCTGCGCGAGCGCCGCGAGTTCCTCGAGCGCTACTCGGCGTTCCGCGACGAGCGCGAGTACGAGCCGCAGGCCGACTACCGTCGTAAGCGTGGCCTGCTCGAGGAGATCAACCGCACCGCTGCCGAGGTCGAGCTGCAGGCGACCGAGCTGCGCAACGCCGAGGCGAAGCTGAAGGCGCGCGAGATCGAAGGGGAGGTCGTGCCGATGCCGACGCGCCATCCGTCGAAGCCGCCGGAGCCGCCGCCGCCCGGCCCGGTGTTCATCGAGCTCAACAAGGGGGCCAAGCCGGCTGCGCCCGCGCCGGCACCGTCGCCGTCGCCCGAGGGCAACAAGTGATCGACGCCGGGGCCGACAGCCCTGACAACGACGAGAAGACGCTCGTCGGACCGGCGCTGCCTGTGGGGGAGCGCGGCCTCGGCGAGGTGCTCGTCCGTGCCGGCAAGCTGCGCCCCGAGCAGCTCGATGACCTCCTGCGCGAGCAGGCGAGCGAGGGCGGACGGCTCGCCGACTTGCTGGTGCGGCGTGACGTCGTCAGCGAGGTCGAGGTGCTGCGCCTGCTCGGCGAGCAGCTCGACCTACCGATCAACGTCGATCTCAAGCCAGAGGACTGCGACGCCGAGTTCGCGGCGCAGATCCCGATCAACTTCGCCAAGCAACACAAGCTGATGGTGGTCCGGCGCGCCAACGACGCGGCGCTGCTCGCGGTGGCCGATCCGCTGTCGGTGCACGCCATCGACGACGTCGAGCAGCAGATCGGCTTGCCGGTCGATCTGGTCCTGGTGCCGGCGCCGAAGATCCTCGAGGCCATCAACAAGGTCTATGCTCGCCAGGCCGGCGGCGACGAGCTCGCCAAGGGCGAGGACGAGGACGAGATGGGGGGCGAGGCTGAGGAGCTCGTCGACATCCTCGACCTCACCGACGAAGCGCCGATCATCCGCTGGGTCAACTCGATCATGTTCCAGTCGGTCAAGGAGCGCGCCTCGGACATCCACATCGAGCCGCGCGAGAAGGAGCTCGTCGTGCGCTACCGCATCGACGGCAACCTGCAGGAGTGGAAGCGCGCCAATCGCCAGTACACCAACTCGATCGTCGCCCGCATCAAGATCATGGCTGGCCTCAACATCGCCGAGTAGCGCCTGCCGCAGGACGGCCGCATCCGTCGCAAGATCGCCGGCAAGGACATCGACATGCGCGTCGCCACCGTGCCGACCAGCTTCGGCGAGCGCATCACCATCCGCCTCCTCGACAAGAGCAGCGTGCTGCTCGACCTGGCGGACCTGGGCTTCGGCGACGACCACCTCGAGACGATGTTCGAGCTCATCAACCGGCCGCACGGCATCCTGCTGGTCTCGGGACCCACCGGCTCGGGCAAGACGACGACGCTCTACGCCTGCCTGGCGGGCATCAACACGCAGGATCTCAACATCCTCACCGTCGAGGATCCGGTC
>CAZPEY010000601.1:0-2307 GCA_964585665.1 uncultured Polyangiaceae bacterium
TTGTTCGGCTCGCTCATCACGACGCCGGGAAGATCGGCGACCTGCAGGTGGCCGATTATCTCGAAGCCGGCGCCGGACGCGTACGACAGATCGAGCGCCGATCCGGCGCGCAGGCCCGGCATGCCGTCGAGCACCCAGTGCGCCTCGATGCTCACGCCGCTGCCCGAGACGTAGCGCACCTGCGCGCCGCGGAAGTTCTCCCCGACGACGCCCATGTTCTTGAGCTCGGTGACGCGGCCAAGGACGTCGAAGCCGGTGCGCGAGTTGTAAGAGACGTTGACCTCCGCCTCGAAGTACTCTGCATACTGGGGCTTGAGACTGATCCTGCTCGCCGCCAGCGAGAAGCCATCAGCGCGGCTGTACGAGATGTCGACGGGGAAGCCCTGGAACGGCCCGATGTCCGCCAGGTCGATGTGCGCCGAACCGGTGAACCCGGTGCCGCGGGCGATCGAGCCGGTGAACGTGCCCGAGCCGAGCTCGCTCGGCAGCACGAACGTGCCGGTCAGCGAGCCCGACGCGCCCGCGGTGCGATCGTAGGTGAAGCTGGTGCCCGCCGTCGTGATCGTCAGGTTCGAGCCGCCCGGCAGCGACAGCGGGAAGTCCTGCGCCAGCGTCAGCGAGACGCTCGACTGCGTCGCCTCGACGTTGAGCGACAGCGGTGCCAGTGGTCCGCCCATCGGCTGGAAGTTGACGTTGCCGTTGAGGTGGAACTCGCGCTGCTTGAGATCGATGTTGCCGCTGATCGATCCGGCCAGGACGTTGGGGACGTTGAAGGTGATGCCACCTTCGGGGATGTTGGCCGTCGCGGCCTTCAGATCCATCGAGATGTTCTCGCCGCGGATCTGCTCGCCGATGCGGAAGTGGCCGTTGGTCACCGTGCCGACGAAGCCATCGGTGTTGTCCCACGCCAGGGTGACGGTGCCGCCGAGCATCTCGTCGCCCTCTTTGGGGTAGCGGACGGCCGCCGTGATGCCGGCCGCGACGCCGAGGTGGCCACCCTCGTACGAGACGCTGATGTCGGCGCGCGAGAAGGTGATGCCGACCGCCGGCACGCGCGCGACGATGCGGTTGGCCGCTTCGGTCGCCGACACGGTGATCTGGAAGCTGCGATCCGGCAGGCTGCCCGACAGCGCCGTGACCCGCACCCCCTCGAGCGCCGGGTTGCGGAAGGTGATCTCGGTCAGCATCTGCAGCGCGCCGCGACCACCGGTGCCTGCCGACGCTCGCACCCGACCGATCACTTCGCCGCCGGTCACCTCTTCGAGCTGGATGTCCGCCTCGATCGAGGCCGAGAACACGCCGTGGTTCCAGCCGATCTCCATCGTCGCCGACGAGCCGCCGCCCGACGCTGCCTGCGCCTGCAGCATGCCGTGCAGCTTGCCCTCGGGCTCGAGCTGGATCGTGCTCGCCTGGAAGGTCACCTCACGCCCGCCGATCGGGATCGTGACGTTGTTGATGTTGACGGTGCCGGTGATGTTGCGCCCGTCGTAGCGGCCCTCGATGAGGCCGATGATCGGACGGCCGGTCAGCGGCTCGACGTTGACGTTCGGGCTCTCGGCGCGGACCTTGAACTCGTTGTCGCCATTCTGGCGGTTGTAGCTGACGTTGAGGTTGCCAGACAGCGTGCTGTTGAGGTGGTTGAGCGGGATGTTGGTGTTGGCGGTGATGTTGACGTCCGAGCCGGTCGGCTGGACGCGCACGTCGATGCGCTCACCGAGCAGCTGGATGTTGCCGGTCACCTCGCCCGTCACGCCCTCGGCCTTGGACACTCGGATCTGCGAGCCCGCGTCGATGTTCACCGTCACGCCAGCGATCGACAGGCTGCGGCCCGTGCACTTGATCACCGCCCACATGTCTTCGTTGTTGATCCCCGCCTCGGGGATCTCGAAGCCGTTGAGCGGCTCGCGGAAGACGACGTTCTGCGCTGTCACCGAGTACTGGGAGCCCTCGACCTCGGCGCGCAGCTTGGCGCCCGGCTGCAGGATGCCGAACGACTTGAGCGTCATCTCGGCGTGGCCGCCCCAGGTGCCGCTGTTGTAGTGGATGTTGAACGGCGACGTCCCCTCGGTGATCGGCGTCGCCGCCACCGTGCCGTCGACGTTGGCGCCGGTGACGTTGCCGTCGCCCGACAAGGTCGGCGTGAGCGTGCCGGTGACCTTGCCTTGCATGATGTTGACGTCGACGTGCGCGCCGGGCTCGAGCCGCACGCGCTGACCGCTCTCGACGTGCATCACGATGTTGCCGCCGGAGATCTCGGTCATCGGCGGCTTGATGTTGATGCCGCCCTCGGGGACCGTGATCGTCGCG
>CAZPEY010000602.1:0-2306 GCA_964585665.1 uncultured Polyangiaceae bacterium
GCCACCGCCGCCACCGCCGTCGCTCGGCAGACAGACCTTGTTGTCGCGATCGCAGTAGTAGCCGTCGCGGCAGTCCGAGCGCCGCTGGCACGTCTGGAAGCACAGCGCAAAGCCATCCTGAGACACCTCGAAGCACTCCGAACCCGTCGGACAGTCCACGGTGTCGCTGCACTCCTGCGTGCAGTAGCCACCGCTGAAGCCGAAGTCCTCCGAGAGGCACAGCTCACTCGAACCGAGGCACGAGCCCTGCTCGAGGTCGCCCCCGAAGCCGCCCGTGACCTTGCATGGCTGGCCGACACCCGACGTGGTGGTCGTCGGTGGCGCGAGATCGGGCGGCGCCTGATCCGGCATCTTCTGATCGGGACTCTTTCCGGTCATGTCCGAAGGCCCCGGCGGGCTCATGTCCTTGCTGCCACCGCCACCCCCGCCGCCGCCGCCGCCGCCACCGCCCCCGCCCCCGCCGCCGCCGTTCTCATCGGCGGGGAAGTACAGGTTCCGGGTCGTGCACGCCATCAGGCCCGAGAGGCCGAACAGGCTTGCAACCAGCACAATCGAAAGGCGGTTCATGGTCGACTCCTAAAAAAGTGCCTTGGCAAAGAAGGCGGCGGACTGCCCGCCGTCACGCGGATCGGTGAAGGTCGTGTAGACCTCGCCCCCCGTCGCCACCAAGCCGAGATAGTCCGACAGCGTCGCGTTGCTCTGCGTCGAGGTCGAGAAGGGGAAGCTCTGGTCGTTGACGAAGAAGGGATCGCCGACGGTGATCGTCGCGTCGGAGGCCACCTTGATCGTCTGGTGGAAGACGTTCCCGAGCAGGTAGCGATTGTCATAATAGAGGACGTGCACCGCGCCGTCCGCCCCGCCGGCCATCGTGTGGTGGAAGTGGGTCGCGCAGGTCGCATCGTCGTTGACCTTGGTGCTCGAACCGAAGCCCTTGCCGTCGAGCGACGCGGCGACCCGGACGTCCCACGCGCCCGAGGGCGAGCCGCTGGCGAAGCCGACCAGGATCGCGCTGCCGCTCGCGGCCACCGACGGCCAGTCGTAGGCGGGGGAGTCGCCACTGCCGCTCACCTTGACGTTGCTGCCGACGAGCGCGCCCATCGAGTCGACGAGCTGCGCGTAGACCCCGTTGGCCGGGTCGCCGTAGTACTCGCTCTCGACCTCGACCCAGGCGACCACCGCGTTGCCGGTGGCGTCGAACCCGGTCGTCGCCAGGCTGCGCGTCGCGGTCGGCCGCGACGAGGACTCACTGATGGTCAAGGGGGTTGACCAGGTCTTGCCCTGATCGGTCGAGCGGCTCAGGCGGATGTGGACCAGGCCGGCGTCCGGATCGTACTGCATCCAGGTCAGCACCAGCGCGCCGTCGGGCGCGGCGACGACCCGCGGCGCATCGAGCGAGCCGTCCTGCACGAACTCGTCGGCCGGCGTAGCGCGCTCGGCCGTCCAGGTCTTGCCGCCGTCGGTCGACGACGCGACGAAGACGTTCATCGCCGTCACCGCCTGCTGCGTCGCGCGATAGCCGAGCCACGAGACATAGAACGTGCCGTCCTTGTCGACGGTGAGGTAGGGATAGTAGACGTACTGGACCATCTGCCCGGCGCCGCGCGGCAGCGTCACCGGCATGTCGAAGGTCGCGCCGAAGTCGTTGGACACGCGCACGCGGATGCTGTCGTTGCCGTTGCTGGCCATGTCGTACCACGCGATCGCGATTCGCTTCTGCGCGGCATCGACGGCGAGCGTCGCCTGGGTCGCGAAGTGGTTGTTCTGCGAGACGCGGAAGTTCGGGTACACCTCGTCGGGCAGCGGCGCGTCGACGGGCTGCTCGCACGCTTGACCATTCTTGGTGCCAGGCGTCAGCTCGTTACCGGGCTGGCCTTGATTCGGCAGGCAGACGCCGTTGCTCGCGTCGCAGGAGTAGCCGTCGCGGCAGGGGTCGTTCGGCCCGCAGTCGTCGAAGCACAGCTGCAAGTTGCCCTGGCCCGTCGGGATACAGGTCGCGCCCTTGGGACACGGCGTCGCGTCGTCGCACTGCTGGCTGCAGTATCCGCCGCCGAAGCCAAAGTTCTCGGTCAGGCAGACAGCGTCGACGTTGGTGCAGTCACCGGGATCGAAGCCGCCGCCGCTGGCCGTGCAGGGATCGCCGATCGCGGAGGTCTGCTGGGCGCCATCAGCGTGCGCCAGATCGACGGACTTGCCGTCGCTGTTCAGATCGACGCTGCCGCCGTCGTGCTGGCCACCGCCATCGCCCGGGTTGTTGGTGAGCACGGCCGGAAACGGCTGCGTGCGGCAGCCAGCGACGAGGGCGGTGA
>CAZPEY010000603.1:0-2301 GCA_964585665.1 uncultured Polyangiaceae bacterium
GTCGCGATGGCGGCGGCGGGGGTGGCGGCGGCGGGGGTGGCGGTGGCGGGCCGGGCGGCGGTGGCGGGGGACCGGGCGGCGGCGGTAACTAGCTGAAAGCTGATCCAAAGGCTATTGACAGCCGGACGCCTGTGGGTAGTATCCGCCCCTCAGTTTCTGGATCCCGAATCGAGCTGTCGAGGAGAATTCACGATGTACGCCGTTATCGCCACCGGGGGAAAGCAATACAAAGTCGAGCCCGGGGACACGATCAAAGTTGAGAAGCTCGCCGCCGAAGATGGCGCGACGGTCACGTTCGACCAGGTCCTCCTCGTCGCCCAGGGCGACGACGTCAAGGTCGGCGCGCCGACGCTCGCCAGCGCCAAGGTCACGGCGCAGGTGCTCGGCACCGGCCCCGGCGAGAAGCTCCTCGTCTACAAGTATGCCCGTCGCAAGGGCTACCGCCGCAAGAACGGTCACCGCCAGACCCTGACGTCGGTCAAGATCACCGACATCAAGGCCTAAGGTCAGCAGGAGAATTCACGATGGCACACAAAAAAGGCCAGGGCTCGAGCCGCAACGGTCGCGACTCCAACCCGAAAATGCGCGGCGTCAAGCGCTTCGGTGGCGAAGCGGTGATCGCAGGCAACATCCTCATCCGTCAGAAGGGCACGATCTACCACCCGGGCGACAACGTCGGCCTCGGGCGGGACTACACGATCTTCGCGCTCATCGACGGCACCGTCGAGTTCAGCTCGTTCAAGCAGCGCGGCAAGGTTCGCCACCGCGTCTCGGTTCGCCCGGCGCAAGCCGCGTAGTCCCTCGCTCCTTCCACCCTCCCACAATCTAGGCAGCGCATGCACTTCATCGACGAATGCACGATCTTCGTCGCCGGAGGGCACGGTGGCAAAGGCTGCGTCGCCTTTCGTCGCGAAAAGTTCATCCCACGCGGCGGCCCCTCGGGCGGCGACGGCGGCAACGGTGCGTCGGTCGTCCTCGTCGGCGAAGAGGGCCTCCTGACCCTGCTCGATCAACGCTACCAGAAGCGCTACTGCGCCGAGGACGGCGAGCATGGCCAGGGCCGCGACAAGTACGGTCGCGCCGGCGTCGACTGGGAGGTCAAGGTCCCGCTCGGCACCCTGGTGAGCGACGCGGACACCGGCGAGGTGCTCTGCGACATCACGGCCCACGGCCAGCGCTTCGTCGCCGCCAAGGGTGGGCTCGGCGGGCGCGGCAACATCCACTTCGCGACGGCGACGAATCAGACGCCGCGTGAGGCGGAGCCTGGCCTGCCCGGGCAGCAGCGCACGCTGCGCCTGACCCTCAAGCTCCTCGCCGACGTGGGCTTGCTCGGCTTTCCCAACGTTGGCAAGTCGACCTTCATCTCCTCGGTCTCGCGCGCCAAGCCGAAGATCGCCGACTACCCGTTCACGACACTCCATCCACACCTCGGCGTCGTCGGGCTGTCAGGGGGCCGCAGCTTCGTGCTCGCGGACATCCCGGGCCTCATCGAGGGCGCGGCGGAGGGACACGGGCTCGGGCACCGCTTCTTGAAGCACGTCGAGCGGACCCGCGTCCTGCTCCACCTCGTCGAGCTCAGCACGCCGGAGATCGCCGAACAGCGCAACCCGCTCCACGACTTCGACGTGATCAACGAAGAGCTGCGGCGGTACGATCCGGACCTGGTCGAGCGGCCGCAGGTCGTGGCGCTCACCAAGATGGATCTGACCGAGACGCAAGCCGAGTATCCCGCGCTGCGTGCGGCGTTCGCGGCCCGTGGAGTGGAGCTGCTCGCCCTCTCCGCGGTCAGCGGTGAAGGCGTCAACGAAGCGCTCGAGGCCTGCTGGAAGTACGTCAGCAGCAAGCGCGCTCCCGATCTGATCCCGCCAGCCGATGACGAAGCGCAGGCCGGCGGGTCGCTCGACCCCGATCCAGAGTAGCGGAGCGCGGCAACGAGCCGCCTGGCGGCCCGCCAAGTTCGGTCGTTTCCGTCGCTGAGCGCGGCTGGCAACGACTCGCCGCGTTGCCTTGACCCCCCGAGTTCCCTCTGGTACGGTCACACCTGCTAAATTTCGTATTCTTTTCTGGGGGATTGGCTCTTGGTGCCCCCTGACCTTGCGGAGGAGATCACCGTGCGCAGTCTTCCTATGAGTTTTCGTCGTGGACCTGGCGCTTTGCTCGTCGCTGGGGCGGCCTGGCTTTCGCTGTCCGGGGTCGCCTTTGCGGGGGATGAGCCAAAGACCACGACGGAGCCGGCGCCCGCTGCCCAGCCGGCCACTGCGCCCGCCGCTCAGCCGGCCGCTGCGCCTGCAGCCCAGCCCG
>CAZPEY010000604.1:0-2300 GCA_964585665.1 uncultured Polyangiaceae bacterium
TTGGATCGCGCTCCGCGCGAGTCTGTCTAGCGAGCCTCGACGATGTGCGGCCTCGCTGGCGTCTTCGATCCTGACGGCCTCCTCGACGGGCGCGTCCACCTGGGCGCGATGACCGATCGCATGGCGCTCCGCGGTCCCGACGACCAGGGCGCGTGGCACGACGCGACCGTCAGTCTCGGCCACCGGCGGCTCTCCATCCTCGACCTGGGCGGTGGGCACCAACCCATGGTTCTCGACGGTGAGCAGCCTCTCGTCGTGGTGTTCAACGGTGAGATCTACAACTGGGCGGAGCTGCGCCCGGAGCTCGAGCGCGCCGGCGCGCGCTTCGCGACCCGCTCGGACACCGAGGTGATCCTCTGGGCCTACCGCTGCTGGGGGGAGCGCTTCGTCGAGCGCATCGACGGCATGTTCGCCCTGGCGCTCTGGGACGCCCGAGCCCAGCGGCTCGTGCTGGCACGGGATCGCTTCGGCAAGAAGCCGCTCTACTACGCCCCGGTGGGCAACGGCCTCGTCTTCGCTTCGACGCTCGACGCGCTCCTCGCCCATCCAGCGGTGCCTCGTCAGCTCGACGACGCCGCGCTCGTCGAGTACCTGGCGCTCGAGTACGTCGTCGCGCCGCGCACGATGCTCGCTGGCGTGCACAAGCTCCCGGCGGCGACCCTCGCGACCAAGCGCGCCACCCCGTCGCCACTCGCGCTCTCGCGGTTCTGGCAGCCGCCGCCGCTCGGCACGCTGCAGCTGCCCTTCGACGACGCGCTCGCTGAGCTGCGCCGCCGGCTCGAGGCGGCCGTCGCCACCCGCCTCGTCGCCGACGTCCCGGTCGGCATCTTTCTGTCGGGCGGCCTCGACTCCTCGACGGTCGCCGCGCTCGCTGCGCGGCAGCACCGCGGCATCGAGACCTTCTCCATCGCCTTCGACGACCCGACCTACGACGAGAGCCCGCACGCCCGCAAGGTCGCGCGCCACCTCGGCACGCGACACCACGAGGAGCGCCTGTCCCTCGACGTCGCGCTCGGGCTCGTCGCCGAGGTCGGCGAGCTGTGGGATGAGCCCGTCGGAGACGGCTCCATCGTCCCGACCTATCTGCTGTCGCGGTTTGCCCGCACTCGCGTCAAGGTCGCGCTCGGCGGCGACGGCGGCGACGAGCTGTTCGCCGGCTACCCGACGTATCGTGCCCACCGCGTGCTCGGCTGGCTACCCACCGCGCTGCCCGCGCCGATCGCGACCCTGCTGCAGCGCGGCCTGGCGCTGCTGCCGACCTCCCACGGCTACTTCAGCCTCGACTTCGTCCTCGGCAAGCTGCTCGGCGGCCTGGCCCAGCCGCGCGCCGTGCGCAACGCCGCGTGGCTCGGCGCCGCGGATCCGCCCCTGCTGTCCGAGCTGCTCCCGGGCCAGGCGCACGACGATCCCTACGCAGTGCCGCGCCGCCTCTATGAGGCGAGCCGCGGCTCCCACCTCGAGCGGGTGCTGCAGCAGGACCTCGCCCTCTACCTCACGCACGCCGTCCTGGCCAAGGTCGATCGCGCCAGCATGGCCGCGTCGCTCGAGGTTCGGGCACCGCTCCTCGACACGCGCGTCGCTGAGCTCGCGCTCGCCATGCCGCTTGGCTGGAAGCTGCACGGGCTCGAAGGCAAGCACATCTTGAAGCGCCTCGCCGAGCAGCTCCTCCCGGCGGACATCGTGCACCGCAAGAAGAAGGGCTTCGGCATGCCGATCGGAGCCTGGCTGCAGGGGCCGCTCGGCGCCCATCTCTCGACGCTGCTGCTCGGTCCGACGAGCCTGGCCGGAAGCGGCCGCCTGCACCGTCCGGCCGTCGAGCGCCTCGTCGTCGAGCATCGCGCCGGACGCGCCAACCATCGCCAGGTGCTGTGGTCGCTCCTCGTGCTCGAGTCCTGGCGGCGAGCCAAGCGACTCTGAGGCGGCCCACGCCGGGTTGGACAACCTCATCGATTAGTGCTAGCGACCGAGCTGGCCCAACCAATTTCGGGGAGAGTTGCGTCAAAAAAGGCGTATACTCAAGGGGCTTCACTGAGGGAGTGCCGTGTCGCTTATTGGTCGCAGCATCGGGAACTATCAGATCAAGGCCAAGCTCGGCGAAGGCGGCATGGGCGCCGTCTATCTCGGCGAGCACCCGCTCATCGGCAAGCGCGTCGCCGTCAAGGTGCTGCTCGACGAGCTCGCCTCGCGCGAGGACATCGTCCAGCGCTTCTTCAACGAGGCCAAGGCGGTCAACGACATCGGCCACCAGAACATCGTCGACGTCGTCGACTTTGGCCGGATGACCGACGACGAGGGCAAGA
>CAZPEY010000605.1:0-2298 GCA_964585665.1 uncultured Polyangiaceae bacterium
GTCTCGCTGTCGTACCTGCTCGTGATCAGCATCCTCGAGAAGCAGCTCGCCGAGGCGGACATCGGCGCGACCTTCACGCCGCGTCGCTGGCTCACCGCGCGCGTCGACTATCGCCACGACGTGCCGAACCTCTGGATCCCGCGCTCCTCGATCTTCTCCGTGTTCTCCGACACGACGCGCGACGAGGTCGGCGGCGAGCTCGAGTTCCGCTGGCCGCGCGCGCTTCAGCTGCGCGCCGACTACCATGTCGTCGTCGAAGAGGCGGGCACCGGCCACCGCGGCGGCATGCGACTGTCGGTCACGCCTGGCACGCCGGGGCGCAGCCAGATCGGCATCGAGGGTCGACTGCTCAAGCGCGAGGGTCCGGGCTACTTCGAGGGGAGGGTGTTCGGCTACCACCGCATCGTGCCGAACCTGCTCATCAGCGTCGACGTCGACACCTACAAGTTCGATCGTCACATCAACGGCCGCGACTTCTCAGTTACCGGCACGGCGGCACTGGCTTGGGACTTCGCGCGCCACTTCCGCGCCGTCGCCTCGGCCGCGGTCAACGCGACGCCGTACGTCGACAATGGCTATGACTTCATGATCAAGCTCGCGTACATGCCGGTGGCGCGCTTCCGGGAGACACGCTGATGCGCCGCCTCGTCGAGATCGGAGCTCGTATGCGGCCGCGCGGTCGCTGGCTGCTCGTCACCTGCCTGCTGCTCACCGCGTGCGTCAGCGCGTACGTGAAGCTCTCGGGCCGCGACAAGATCCTCATCCCGCACGACAAGCACAAGGCCGCCAAGGTCGAGTGCCTCGCCTGCCACGAGGCGGTCTACGACTCGAAGCTCCTCGGCGACAAGGTAAGCCCGACGGAGAAGACCTGCATGCAGTGCCACAAGGAGAAGCAGCAGGAGTGCTCCATGTGCCACACCGACGTCAAGGCGCGCACCGAGTTGAAGCGCGTCGTCGAGCAGGCCAAGCCGGGCACGCTGCCGACCAAGGAGAGCGAGCTCAAGATGGGCCACGCCGGGCACATCGAGCGCGTCAAAGAGGACTGCGCCGCCTGCCACAAGGAGCTGCCCAACCCGCTGCGCCAGGCGTCGCAGGCACCGACGATGGCGACCTGCCTCGGCTGCCACGAGCACAAGCAGCAGTACGACGCGGGCCAGTGCCGGCAGTGTCACACCGACCTCAAGCGCTTCGCGCTCAAGCCCGTCTCGGATTTCACGCACGGCGGCAACTTCGTGCGCGAGCACAAGCGCGCGGCGCGCTCGGACAGCCCGACCTGCGCCGATTGTCACGACCAGAGCTTCTGCAGCGACTGCCACGCCAAGACCGTCGCCGCCAAGAACGAGATCTTCCTGCCCGAGCGCGTCGAGCGCGACTTCATCCACCGCAACGACTTCCGCTCGCGGCACATGATGGAGGCCAAGATCGACTCGGTCAGCTGCGCGCGCTGCCACGGCCAGAGCTTCTGCCAGGACTGCCACGCGGCGCAGGGGCTGACGCCGACCGCTCAGAACGTTCGCAGCCCGCATCCGGCTGGCTACGCGCTGCCCGGCTCGGGACAGTCGCATGGCACCGACGCACGGCGCGACATCGCCTCGTGCGCCTCCTGCCACGACCAAGGCGCCAAGTCGATCTGCGTCGACTGTCACCGCAGTGGTGGCGTTGGCGGCAATCCACATCCCTCGGGCTGGACCCAAAGGCACCCACGCTCGGAGATCAACTCCAACAACATGTGCCTGGCCTGCCACCAATGATCCTCACCATCATTCTGTTCGGCGGCATCGTCCTCGCGCTCGTTCCGGTCTTCGCGCCCCAGCTCGGCATGACCAAGAGCGGGCGCCTGCTCGGGCTCGTCATCCTGTTCGTGCTGCCGGTGATCGCCGCGTACATCGGCACGCGTCAGCACATCGAGAACACGCGGCGCACCGAGTTCTGCACCTCGTGCCACGTCATGGATCTGCACGGCCGCAGCCTCAAGGTCGACGACGACACGCTGCTCGCCGCGGTCCACTACCAGAAGGGCGCGGTGCCGCGCGACGAGGCCTGCTTCGCGTGCCACACGACCTACACGATGTACGGCGACTTCGAGGCCAAGCTGCGCGGCCTGCGTCACGTCTATCACTTCTACATGAAGAAGGATCTCGACGAGACCAAGATCAAGGCCTACGACAAGTACCACAACCGCGAGTGCCTCCACTGCCACGAGGGCACGCGCAAGTTCGAGAAGGGCAAGAAGCACCGGGTCGAGGCGGGCAGCATGGCCAAGATCCGCAAGAACGAGAAGAGCTGCATCGCCGAGGG
>CAZPEY010000606.1:0-2277 GCA_964585665.1 uncultured Polyangiaceae bacterium
CCTGGATCCATGAGCACTGGCGAGAAGGTGGAGACCGCCGCCCACGTCGGCCACATGGCCGGCGACGCGACCGAGATTGGCCTCCACGCAGCCCACGCGGTCAGCGAACACACCTTGCACACGCTCGGAACCGGCCTCGGCGTCCTGGGTGGGCTTGTTCTCGGCCTCAAGGGCATCCTCCACATGGCTCACTGGGGCCACCTGAAAGACAAGGTCAAGGAGAAGAAGAAGATCGAAGAGAAGCTGGCGCAGCAGGGGTAAGCGGCGATGAGCGATTCGGACAACCAGCGCCTCGCCGCCCTCGCCACCGAGTACGGCCTCCGTGGATTCGCCGAAGCGCTCCAGCAGACCACGAAGGTCTTCGTCAGTGCGCCGCCGGTGCTCACCATGCGCACCCCACTCGAGCGAGCCTGGGACGTTCGCTTGGCCGCGCTCATTCGCCGGGGCCTCAACGACAGCGATCTCGATCTGGCTGCCACGGGCTTTGATGCAGCTCCGCTCGAAGGTGGCCTGCTCGCCTGGAGCGTGCTGAAGAACCGCCTCTCCCGCGTCGACGATGCAGGGGCGCAAGCGCGCCTCGCCAAGCTGCGAGGCAAGGCCGCGCCGGTCACCGCGCTGATTCCCAATCGGTCGGAGTGCTGGCTGGAGCGCAACGAAGCGCAGATGACGGCCCTCCTCGAACAGCTCGCCATCCCCCCCTTTGAGGCCCTCGCCAACGAGCAGCTCGTAGACGGCCTCTCGGACGGCTATCGCCTCGGAGCCATCGAGCTGCTGCGGCGCCGCGTCGGGCGCGACATCCTTGCCGAGGAGAATGTCTTTTCGCGCTGCCGCGAGTTCGCTTGGCTGCTAGCACTCGCGCGGCTTACGTCGCTGTCGTGGTTCTATCTCCAGTATCTGTGGAGGATTTGTCGCTATCCGGCAGCACTGTCTGAGCTCTGCGACCTCGTCCTCGACGAGCGCGCCTTCGACCTGCTGCCGACGGCGGCGGAGTGGGACGAGCTGTCGTCGCCGACGTTCCTCGAGGTCCGCGCCTACGTCGAGGGGCGTGCCCTGCTCGCCGGGGGTAAGCTCGACGATGCGATGGCACGCCTCGCAGCGCTGCCTGCGGCGTCCCGCGGGAGCTACGCCCTTCTGCTCGAGGCCGAGCTCGAGCTGCGCCAAGGGCCGCTACGGCGACCGATCGACGAGCTCGCAGATCTAGCTGCCCGACGCCCACTCTGGAAGCACTGCCAGCGCCTCTTCGTCGTCGCCAAGCTGCGTGCGGCGCCCGACGACCCGGCTGCCCTGCACCAGTACGACCTCTTCGAGGCTACCTTTGGCCTCGACCTGCGTACGCTCGGCATGTGTCAGATTGGTGCTCCACCAGCCGTGCGCGCCGCGCTCGAGGCTCGCCTCATCCGCGATCTCCTTCAGATGCCCTTTGACCCATCAGGATGGACCGACTTGGCGACGAGGCTCTCGGGGACACCCCGCCTCTGGCAGGAGCTCCGAGCCGTGCGGGCAGCGACGTAATCGCCTGGCAACTTCGCCGCGACTTCCGCGATAATCCTATGATGTCCAGCCACGATCGGCGTGAGGCGTCTGCGGGCAAGGCCAACGCAAGGCCACTTCCTCGTCGACCAGCGCGCCCAAGGCGGCGCCGACGGTCGCGCCGACGCCGATGGCTTCCGAGCGCCAGTCAGCAGCCCGCCAGATCAACCGCACGCTGACCGCGTGGCGCGACAAGGGGTCCGGCGGTGGAGCCGCCGGGGGCGTCAAGATCCCGTCGGGCGGCGGCGGCAAGCTGCCGGGCGGCTTGCGGCAGTCGATGGAGAAGAAGCTCGGGGCCGACCTCTCCGACGTCAACATCCACACCGGGGGCGACTCGTCCGCGGCCGCCAAGGATCTCAACGCCCGTGCGTTTACGACCGGCACCGACGTCCACTTCGGCGCCGGCGAGTTCGACCCCGGCTCGAAGGAGGGCAAGAAGCTCCTCGCCCACGAGCTGACCCACGTCGTGCAGGCCAAGCAGTCGGGCGTCTCGCGCGCCGAAGACGAGGCCCCGGAGAGCGAAGGGAACGAGCAGGCCGAAGAGCCGACCGGCGAGAAGGACGGCGAAAAGCTCGAGGTCTCCGACCCCGAGGAGCCGGCCGAGAAGGAGGCTGACGCCGTCGCCGAAAAGGTCACCGAGGGAGACGAGACCGAGGGCCAGGAGACCGAGGGCCAGAAGGCCGAGGGCCAGGAGGCCGAAGGCGAGCAGCCCGAAGAGGCACCCGCCCCCGTCGCTGCCAAGGCCAC
>CAZPEY010000607.1:0-2275 GCA_964585665.1 uncultured Polyangiaceae bacterium
GCAACCGCCCACGCTAGCACAAACCACGTCGCTGCCGAATGACCAATCGGAAGCCCGCGTTGATTTGAAAAATGAACTGGTGAGGCGAATTTGTCGGCGCGGTCGTGGCGGGATTCCGTCGACGGTGTTACTTATCCTCTATCATTGAAAGAGGCCTGATGCCTGGCACCGATTCGCCGCAGGGAGCCGAGACCGCCGCGCGCCTCGCCGCGCTGCCGCTGATTCACGGCAGAAAGCCGCTGGGGCGTTTCTCCACCCGAATCATCCGCGCACTCGCCGAGGTCGTGCTGCCGCTCGGGCCGGGTGCACCACCCGCGGATCTCGACGCGGTCGCGCGCTACGTGGCGCGCTACGTCTGCTACATGCCGAGCCTGCTGCGCGTCGCGCTGCCGATTGGCTTGCTGACGCTCGAGCTCGGCGCGTTCCTGCTTGCGCCGTCGCTGGTTCCCTTTTCCGCGATGTCGCTCGAGCGACGCAAGCGCTACGTCCGCGGCTGGGTGCACTCGCGGTTGCGCCTGTTTCGCGACCTCATCAAGGGCATGAAGGGCATCTGCTACCTCGCCTACTACTCGTCTCCCGAGGTCAGCCGCTTTCTGCACTACACGCCCGAGGAGCACGTTCGACTCGTCAAGCAGGAGAGGCTCGTTCGCCATGCACAAGAGCTTTAGCGACGTCGCCGGCGAGAAGCTCGTCGAGGCCTCCACCGACGTGGTCGTGATCGGCTCGGGCGCGGGTGGCGGCGCGATCGCGGCGGAGCTCGCCGAGGGTGGCCGCAGCGTCATCTGCGTCGAGGAGGGTGGCTACTACACCGCTCGCGACTACTCGCTCGATCCGGCGGTCTCGATCCCGCTGCTCTATCGCAACGGCGGCTCGGCGCCGATCCTCGGCACGCCGAACATCATCTTCTCCGAGGGGCGCTGCGTCGGCGGCTCGACCGTGATCAACGGCGGCATGTCGTGGCGCACGCCGGAGAAGATCCTGAAGCGCTGGGAGTGGGAGCTTGGCATCCCCGAGCTGTCGGCGCGCGCGCTCGATCCCTACTTCACCAAGGTCGAGGAGCGCGTCTCGGTGCGGCCGCAAGATCCGGAGTCGATCGGCGAGGACGCCAACCTGATGGCGGCGGGCGCGGCCAAGCTTGGCTACGACTTCATCCCGGCGATGCGCAACCAGAAGCACTGCGCCGGAGCCAACAACTGCGCGTTCGGCTGCCCGACGGACGCCAAGCAGTCCGTGCTGCTGACGTACATTCCGCGCCTGCTCGCCTCGGGCGGCAGCGTGTTCTCCTCGTGTCGCATCGACAAGATCCTGACCGAGCGTGGTCGAGCCGTCGGGGTCGAGGGCCGCTTCGTCCACGCCGAGACGGGGGAGAAGGGGCCGCGCTGTCGCATCCGCGCGCGCGTCGTCGTCGTCGCCGCCGGTGCGATCCAGACGCCGGTGCTGCTGCTGCAGAATGGCCTCGCCAACTCGTCCGGCATGGTCGGCCGCAACTTCCTCTGCCACCCGAACGCCAAGGTGGTCGGCGTCTTCGATCGGGACGTACACGCCTGGAAGGGCGTCATCCAGGGCAACCAGATCCGCGAGTTCATCGACGAGGGGCTCATGATCACGACGTCGATGATCCCGCCGGGCCTGGTGGCGATGTCCCTGCCGCACATCGGCGACGAGCTCTACGAGGTGATGCAGGACTATCGTCGCATGGTCGTCGCCGGCTGCCTCGTCGAGGACACCACGACGGGACGGGTCACGACCGATCTCTTCGGCGAGGCCAAGATGCGCTACGACGTCTGCGATCGCGACCACGCGATGTTGATCCGCGGCGTCGCGCTCACCTCCGAGATCCTGTTCGCCGCTGGTGCCCGGCGCTGCCTGCTGCCGTTCGACCACCTGCCGTCGATCGGTTCGGCCGACGAGATCAACCGCCTCTACGAGCACCCGATTCCCAAGGACGAGATCGAGTGTCTCACGGTGCACGCGATGGGCACCGCGGTGCTCGGCCGCGACCCGCGCCACTCCGTCGTCGATACCTGGGGCGAGACCCACGACGTCAAGAACCTGTTCATCGCCGACGCGTCGATCTTTCCCGGTGCGATCGGCGTCAACCCGCAGGTGACGATCATGGCGCTGGCGACCAGGACCGGCCAGTACCTCCTCGACAACAGCGCGCGCTACTTCTCCGCTTCCGCCTAGCGGGCTTGCTCGCCTCGGCCTGGCGGGCTGGTTACTTCATGCGCAGCCGCTCGACGGGGCGGCCGTGCACGAGGTGCTCCTCCAAGAT
>CAZPEY010000608.1:0-2252 GCA_964585665.1 uncultured Polyangiaceae bacterium
AGCTTGTAGTCCTTGCCGTTGCAGTAGTCGGCGTTGTAGTCGTCGCCGTTGCCGGTGTTGGTGTCGCCGTACGGGTACTTGCGGTTCGCGTTGCCGGCGGTGCAGGCCGTCTCCCACTCGGTCGACGTGCAGAGCCGGAAGCCGCGCGATTCACACGCTGCCTTGGCCTCGTCCCAGGTGACGCTCACCCAGGGCAGTGCGCCCTTCTTCGAGCAGGAGCGCGCCTTCGACGTGCCCGAGCTGTCGGCGGTCGCGTCGGGCTTGCTCGCCTCGTAGCGGTAGATCCAAAGGCTGCCGTTGATCTGCACGAAGTCGTCGACCACGTAGAGCGGGTTGCTGCCCTTGGCGTTCGCGCCTTCATCGATGTCGCCGTCGCAATCGTTGTCGATGCCGTCGCACAGCTCGGGCTGCGGATCGATCGGGTTGCCGGGCAGGACACAGGTCACGCTCAGCTTGTCGTTCGCACACTCGAACTGGCCTTGGCGTTGGCAGAGGCCGACCTTGCCGGGCTCGGTGCACTCGGTCGCGGGCGTGGTGATCTCGAGGAAACCGTCGGTATCGATGGTGCCGTTGCAGTTGTTGTCGATGTTGTCGCACTTGGTCTCGAGCGCGGCGAGCTTGTAGTCGTTGTCCGGATCGACGTCGAGGCCGAGGTTCTTGAGCGCGCTCTGCTGCTTGTAGTTGCAGACGAGCTTGCCGCCGGTGCACTCGGGGATGACCTTGCTCTTGCCGTCGCCGTCTCCGCACGCGCCCTCGGTCGAGCACAGCGTGTCGGGGAAGAACAGATCGGTGGGCTCGTCGACGCAGCCGTCGCAGTCGTCGTCCATCGCGTTGCAGCTCTCCGGGCGCGCCGGATAGACCGGGCACTTGTAGTTGCAGCCCGTGCCGACGAGCGTCGGCTGCGGGCCGACCGCGCAGGTCGTGTTCGCCGGCAGCGCCGCGTAGCCCGCGTCACACGCGACGACGTAGCAGGTGCCGGTCGACGTGGTGCCGCTCGCCGGCTTGCACCCGACGGTGCCGTTTGAGAGCTGCGTCGAGCACTTGTTGACGTTGGTGTTCGAGTCGGCCGGATTGAAGCAGCCGCCGCAGTTGTCGGCGTCGATGTTGTAGCCACCGATCGGCGGATCCTGCGTCAGCATCGGATCCGCGGTCACGGCGTCGGGGTTGCGGAAGGTCTCGTCGGCGTTGCCGTCACAGTTGTTGTCCTTGCCGTCGCAGACCTCGTCGACGGGGCCGATGCCGCCATCGCAGACCGGGACGCCGCCCGAGCAGATGGTCTTGCCCGTCGTGCACTCGCCCTTGCACACGCCGCCTGGGCAGTGCGTCGAGCAGTCATCCCCGACGTCGGTGACATTGTCGTCGATGTCGAAGTTGCAGTCGTTGTCCTCGCCGTCACAGGTCTCCTCCGGGAAGGTGCAGCCGCCCGACGGATCGGAGCAGTCGCCCGCCGTCGAGCTCGGCGTCTTGCACTTGTACTCGCAGCCGACCAGGTTGCGGCTCGCCGCGTCGCCGTTGTGCTTGTACGTCTGCACGCCCGGCTCGTTGATGCAGCTCGTGACGACGCACTCACCCTTGCCACCAGCGCCTGCCTGGCAGGCGGTGTTGGCGCCCGTGCGCGCGCAGATCTGCCCGCAGCCGCCGCAGTGCGCGAGGTTGGTGTCATAGTTCGGGTAGCCAAAGCCGTCGTCGATCGTGCCGTTGCAGTCGTTGTCGACTCCGTCACAGACCTCGGCGCCCGTCGGGAAGCAGGCGTACTCGCAGCCCGGCGCGTTCGGGTCGATGTCCTGGAAGCCCGGGACGCAGGTCGTCGCTTCACAGTGGGGCGTGCCCGCGTCTCCGCCGACGCACGCACCGAACTGATGCGTCGCCAGGAAGTTGCAGACGTTGCCGCAGGCGCCGCAGTTGCGCGGATCCTCCTTGACCTTGTCGGCTGCGACGTCGTCGATCGTGCCGTTGCAGTCGTTGTCGATGCCGTCGCAGATCTCGACGCCGCTGTTGGTCGGAACGCACGGACCGATGTCGAGGACGGGCGACAGATCGCCGCTCTCCACCAGATCGGGCTGTTCGCTCAGGTCGGAGATTCCTCCGTCGCCTGTGCCGCCACCCTTGAGATCGGGCGATGAGGTGCAATCGAGACAGAACGGGGAAAAGTCGCACGCTGGAAGGATCAATAGACCAACGGCGAGTAGTGCTCGCGCAGCAGCGCTCATAAGCTCTCTCCTGGGAAGGCCCGACAGCCCTCTGCGTCGGAT
>CAZPEY010000609.1:0-2251 GCA_964585665.1 uncultured Polyangiaceae bacterium
GGTCAAGCTGCTGCGCGCGCTGCAGGAGCGCGAGTTCGAACGCGTGGGCGGGGCAGAGACGCTGCACGTCGACGTGCGCGTCATCTCGGCGACCAATCGCAACCTCGAGGCCCTGATCAGCGAGGGCAAGTTCCGCGAAGATCTGTACTACCGGCTCAATGTGTTTCCGATTCATCTGCCGCCGCTGCGCGAGCGACTCGAGGATCTCGGGCGACTGGTCGAGCACTTCGTGGTCAAGTTCAACCGCGTCACGGGCAAGCAGGTGCGAGGCTTCGACGCCAGCGCGCTCGATGCGATGGCGCAGTACGCGTGGCCTGGCAACGTCCGCGAGCTCGAGAACGTCGTCGAACGTGCCATCATCGTCTGCAAAGGGCCGGAGGTATCGGTCAACGATCTCGACTTCGGCCGTCGGCCAGGCTCGCTGTCCGGGCCGACGCCGACCGCCGCAGCGACCACGCCATCGGCGGCGAGCATGCCGGTGAACACCGCGGGTCAGAAGCCGCTCAACGTCCGCCTGCAGGAGCAGGAGCGCAACGAGATCGTCGCCGCGATCGAGAAGAACGCGGGCAACATCGCAGGTGCGGCGCGCGCGCTCGGCATCAATCGCTCGACCCTGTACTACCGCATGCGCAAGCACGGGCTCGAGCACCTCCTGCCGACGCGGCCCGACGAAGCGCCGACGAGCTGAGCGCAGCCATCGTGCGCAGCCAGCTTGGGGTGGTGGCGGGGGCCGGCGCGGTGCTGGCGAGCGCGCTGCTGATCTTCCTCGCGACCGATCGGCTGCCAGCGCCGGCCACGCTCGATGCGCCGGCGACGCAGTTCTCGGCCGCCCGCGCGCAGCCGATCGTCGAGGAGCTGGCGGCGCTCGGCCCACACCACCTCGGGAGCGACGCAGTCGAGCGCGCCGCCGAGCTGCTGGCCGCGCGCTTGCGCAAGATCCCCGGGATCGAGGTCGAGGTTCAGCGCGAACAGCGCATCGAGCCGTACCTGCTCGCCGCGTACTACGGGATCGGCTACCAGGTGACGAACGTCGTGGCGCGCCTGCGCGGCGAGAGCGACGAAGCGCTGCTGCTCGGAGCGCACTTTGACTCGACGCCGTTCGGGCCGGGGGCGGGAGACAACGCCACCGGCGTTGCGGTCGCCATCGAGGCGCTCCGCGCGCTGGCGGCTGGACCCAAGCCGAAGCACTCGCTGGTCGTGCTGCTCGACGGTGGCGAAGAGGCAGATCTGCTCGGCGCGATCGCGTTCGCGCACCACCCGTGGGCACGGTCCGTGCGCAGCTTCGTCAACCTGGAGAGCCTGGGGCGGGGACGCACCGCGCTGCTGCGCTCGCCGGCGGACGGGGGGGCGATGCTGCACGCCGCCGCGCACGCGCTACCGCGGGTGTTCGCAAATCCTCTCGGCCACGACCTCCAGCACTTCGCGCGGCTGCGGCTCATCGACACCAACTACGCCGTGTTTCGCGACTACCTCAAGATCTCCGGCATCGACCTGGCCCACACCAAGGGCGTCGAGCGCTACCACGCGCCCGACGACACCGCGCAGTTCGTCGACCCCGGCAGCTTGCAGGAGATGGGCGAGCTCGTGATGGCGCTCGCGCAGCGCTTCACATCGTCGCTGCCGGCGCCGAAGCTAGGCGGCGAGTGGGCGACCTACCTCTCGGTGCTCGGCCGTTGGCTGGTCGTCGTCGAGCTCGCGCCGTTGCGCTGGCTCGGTCGTGCGGTCGCGCTGGTGCTCGCGATCCTGCTCGGCGTCGAGCTCTTCCGTCGCGGACGGTTGCTGGGCGCCTGGTTGTTGCGGACGATGGGGGCGCTGCTGCTCGGCGTCGGGCTGGCGATGCTGGCCGGGCGCGCGCTCGGCTGGATTCATCGCGTGCACGCGTGGGCGAGCCAGCCGCTCTTCGGGGTGGCGCTGTTCTCGCTGATCGCGCTGGTCGGCTGGCACCTCGTGATCGGGCGCGGCGCGGCGCGGGCCACCGTCGAGCACTCGCGGACGATCGCCGTCGCCGCGGCGCTGCCGTGGACGGTGCTGGCGGTGATCGCGGCCGAGAAGGGGATGCGCGTCGCTCTCTATCTTCTCGTGCTGGCGATTGTGCTGCTCGTCGTCGCGGCGCTGGGCCGTCGCGCTTGGCTGGCGGCCTTGGTCGGTGGACTGCTGGTCAGCGTCGTCGCGATCGAGGGCCTCGCGACGCCGGCTTGGGCGCTCGGGCCGATGGCGCGGGTCGCGTTCATGCCCTTCGACTTGCCGTTTT
>CAZPEY010000610.1:0-2245 GCA_964585665.1 uncultured Polyangiaceae bacterium
GCCACGCGCGAGATCGATCGACTGGAGCCGAGCCTTCATGCCACCGCGACTCTACCCGTCCTGCTCGATGCGTCGATCGGAATCGCCTTGCACAGCCCTTGCCCGAGGCGTTCCGTGCCGAGAACGCGAGGTAGCGCGTCGGCGCAAGAAGAGCAGCAGCGACAGCAAGACGAGGGGCTCTCCGGACGGACCTTTCGTCGTCTGGCACGCGCAGCCGCCCTGCGGATTTCCCAGCGACGAGAGGTCCGTTGCGGTCGCGTCGACGAGCGGCGAGGAGGTGTCCTGACCGCTTGCGAGATCGCTGGCGGAGGGGGATCCCGAACCCTGGTCCGTCGTCTCAGCTCCATCGATCTCGGCGGTGGCCAGGTCGGTCGGCGGATCGAGCGGCGTGGTGAGGTCGGTCGGCGCGCTCAGATCGCGCAGGGGGAACAGATCGAGCGATGCTGCGAGATCGGCGGGGGCGCGGAGATCGAGGGGCGCCGCGAGATCGGCGGGGGCGCGAAGATCGGAGGGCGCCACGAGGTCGAGCGCGGTACCCAGATCGATCGGGGGTTCGAGATCGCTCGGCGCAGCCAGATCGGCCGGCGGTGGTGTCGTCAGATCGGGTGTGCACCCGGGGCTCGACGTCGGCGTTGATGCCCCACAGCTCGTGAGCTCGTTGGGCGGCTTGCACGCGCCGACCGCGAGGCACCGCGCGCTGGTCAGGTCGCTGTAGTCGAGACACATCGAGTCGAGCGCGTCGCAGTCAATGGTGCCACAGCGCGGGTCGTCGATCGCGGTCCCGGTCGTACAGCTGCCCGCTTGGTCGCAGCCGCGGCACACACTGTCGTCGGCGAGGATGCGTAGATCGTCGAGGTACCAGCCGTCCGCTGTGACGCTGGAGTTGCTGCGGACGCGAAACACCAGCGTCACGGTGTGTCCGACGAAGGCCTCGAGCGAGATCGTCTCTTCTCGCCAGCCTGTCTGCGGGCTGTCCGCTCCGAACGTGGCGACGAGGTCTTCACGCGGCGACGGAGATCCGGTCGGAAACCAGCTGACTCCCACCGTACCGCGGTCGACGACCGGTTCGAAGTCGTAGCGATGCCAGAACTTGAGGACCGGCTTCCCCGACGCGGGTAGCTTGCCACCTGGCAGCGCGGGCGCCCAGCCGAACCGCAGGTTGACGTCGTTGCCGTAGTTGCCCCCTGGGCTGTCAGTGATGCCGAGCATCCCCGAGTGGGCTGCGCTCGCCGAGACAGTCCATGCGCCGCTCGACTGGGCGAAGCTCTCGAACCCTTCCTGTGCGAGCACCTGCTCACAGAGGGTGCCGACGGGCTTGGCGACTCCGGGGCCGCACGATGCGAGCTGGTTCGGCGGCTTGCAGGCAAAGGGCGCCAGGCAGCGATCACCCACACGATCGGTGAAGTCGACGCACGGCGAATCGAGCTTGTCACAGTCGACGGTGCCGCAGTCCGGATCGTCGGCGACGGGCGTGCCGCCGCAGACGCCGCCACCACACGCGGCGCAGAGCCCACACCAGGTTCCGTCGGGCTGGTCGACGTAATTGGCGCAGTCCGCTGGCGCAGAGACCTTGCAGGCACCGACCTCGGCGCAGCGGTTGGTGACGACCGGAAGGTAGGTTCGACAGGCGGAGTCGAAGATCGTGCACGACAACGGTGGGCACGCCGCGTCGTCGGCGGGCATATCGAAGCAGAGGCCGAGCGTGTTGCAGACCGCGCAGAGCCCGCACTTCGTGCCGGCCGGAGCCTTCGTGTACGAGGTACAGTTCGACGACGTCTTGCAGACGCCTGCCGAGAAGCAGCGGTTGGTCGTGATGTTGGCGGTGAAGTCGCGGCAGCCACCGTAGAGCGGCTCGAGCGCCTCGCAGTCGATCGCAGGGCAGGCGACGTCGTCGGTCGGGACGACGTTGCACTGGGTCCCGCTGGGGTCGCACGAGGAGCACAGCCCGCACGCGACCGCGCAGCAGACGCCGTCCTCGCAGATCGTCGAGTCGCACTCGCTGCCGTCACTGCAGGTCGCGCCGTTGGCGAGCGCGGCGCTGCGCTGGCCGAGCGGCGGTGCGGTGTCGCACGCGATCAGAGTCACCAGCCCGAGCCACCACGCGCCGCCACGGAGGAGCATCGCTCCGATGGTACCGCGTCGGGCCGCCCTTGCCGAGCGGCTCGAAAGCGGTCGCCGATTCGCCTCGGCTCGGCGTTCCGCGGTAGAACCCCGGCATGGCGCAGATCACTGAACGTCAGGTCGA
>CAZPEY010000611.1:0-2234 GCA_964585665.1 uncultured Polyangiaceae bacterium
CCGGGCGTCAGCGAGAAGCGAAACACCGTCTCGGAGAAGGTCGCGAAGTTGATGGTCGAGAAGGAGACGAGCTGCAGGAACGACGCGAAGAAGACGCCGAGCACCCCCGACAGCAGGGCCAGGATCACCGACTCGCGCACGAAGCTATAGAGCACCGCCAGTCGCCCGAACCCGATCGCTCGCAGCGTCCCGATCTCGCGCGTCCGCGCCGCGACTTGCGAGTACATCGTGATCATCGCGCCGAGCGTCGCGCCGACGGAGAAGATCACCGCGACGAAGATGCCGAGGATGGTGATGAACAGCGACGTGGTGCGCGACTGCGCGGCCCAGAACAGATCCTCGCGCTTGATCTCCAGCTTGTTGAGCTGCGGATCGGTGGCCATGCGCGCCTCGAGCGAGGTCAGCGCATCCTTGTCGCGCAGCTTGAGGGTCACCGACGAGACGCTCGGCCGGCGCGCGAACGCATCGCCCAGCTGATCGATGTCTCCCCAGATCTCCGAGTCGTACGCCGAGCCCGCTTGATCCATCACCCCGACGACCTGCCAGTCGCGCCGCGCGAAGTGGATCGCGCTGCCGAGCCGCGCACCGTCGAACTTGCCGACCAGCGCTCGCCCGACCACGACCTCGGACGTCCCCGGCTTGTACATGCGACCGTCGAGCGAGCGCGGCGGATGCAGCTCGAGCGCCGCGGCTCCGACGCCGCGCACGTTGACGTTGGCACCCTCGTCGCTGGTCTTCCAGCCGTCCTTGAGCGCGTAGATGAGGACCAGCAGCTCCGTCGAGACGAGCGGCTTGCCGTCCTTGCCGACCCCCGCCTCCGGCGCCGCCGAGATCAGGCGGAACTGCTCGGGCGACACGCTGCTCTGCACCTCGTTCTGCGAGCCCTTGCGGATGATCTTGGCGTTGGTCGGTAGGCCCGTCGACGCCATCGTCTTCTGGATGCCCTCGCCGAGCATCAGCACCGAGGCGAAGACGAAGACGACGAGCGCGAGGCCGAGCCCGGTCAGCACCGTCGTCACCTTGCGCACCCACAGTGAGCGCAGGTTGTAGATGGTCGGGACCTGCGCCATCGCCTACTCCACCCGCCGCAGGCCGTCGACGATGTTCTGTCGGCTGGCGCGCACCGCCGGGAACGACGCCGCGCCGATGGCGCCGATCATCGCCGCGACGGCCGCGAGCGCCACGATCTTCGGGTCGAGATCGAAGGCGCCGAGAAACGCCCCGAGGTTCTTCTGAAAAAAGTCGGCGGCTGTCTGCAGAAGCGGGATCGAGAGCAGCACGCCCATGGTGATGCCGGTGATCCCGACGACGATCCCCTCGACGAGCACGAGCTGCTGGATGTGCCGCGGCCGGAAGCCGATGGCGCGCATCGCCGCATACTCGTTGGTGCGCTCGCGCGTCGACATCGCGAGGGTGTTGCCGATGATCAAGGTGAGGATGAGCAGGATCACCCCGGACACGACCTCGATCGCCTTCAAGATCGCGGACGCCATCGAGACGAACGACAGCTGAAACGCCTTCTCGCTCTCGGTCTTCGTCTCGGCGTTCGAGTTGGCGAACAGCTTGTCGACCGCCGCGCCCACCTGCGCGCTGGCGTTCGGATCGCCGACCTTGATCGTCACCACCCCGACGCGGCTCTTCATGCCCTCCGCGAGCTGCTCGTCGAGATACTTCCAGTGGAAGTACATCGTCGTCGTGTCCGTGAGCTTCTGCGCGCCCTGGTAGACGCCGCGCACCGTGAACTTCCAGTCGCCCGGATAGATCGTGCCCTGCAGGACGATCGTGTCGCCGACCTTGAACCCGTACTTCCGCGCGATCTCGTATCCGACGATGCAGCCGGTGCGATCCTTGAGGAAGTCCTGCTTCTCGGCGTCGCTCAGCACGAACTCGGGGTACATGCGGAGCAGCGACTCCGGATCGGTCGCGAACTGCGCGAAGAAGTTGCGCTCGTCCTTGTACACGCCGCCGAACCAGTTGAGCCAGCCGACGTCGGTGACGCCGCCGACGTTGCGGATCTTGTCGACGTAGTTGAGCGGCAGCGGAAAGGTCAGCGAGATGCGATTGCGCGCCACCAGCCGATCGCTCGCCGACGCCTCGGCGCCAGCGTACCAGGCGCGGATGATCGTGCGCAGGAAGATGAACGCGATGATGGCGATCGCGATCCCGACGGTGGTGAGAAACATCCGCAGCGGATTGCGGAAGGCGCTCTTGCACGCGAGGAGGAAGAAGGCCAT
>CAZPEY010000612.1:0-2185 GCA_964585665.1 uncultured Polyangiaceae bacterium
ATCGCCGACGGCACGCCGTGCCCCGTCACGTCGCCGATGACGACCAGCAGCCGCCCGTCGGGAAGGTCGTGCACCGTCCACCAGTCGCCGCCGCACTGACTGGCTGGAAGGAAGTAGCCGGCCAGCTTCATGAACGGTCGCTCGACGGGCGCCGCCGAAGGCACGAGCGCCTCCTGGATGGTGCGCGCGACCTCCAGCTCCTTCTCGAGCGTCGCCTTCTCGGCGGTCTCGCGCATCAGGATCGCGAGACGATCGGCCATGTAGTTGAAGTTCTCGCCGAGGATGCCGATCTCGTCGGAGGACGAGATCTCGACGCGCGACTCGAGATCGCCGCGCGCGATCTGGTCGGCGCGCACCGCGAGCTGGGTGATCGGCCGCGAGATGCGCAGGCCCTGGACGATCGCGAGCGCCGTCCCGAGCAGCATGAAGAACAGACCGAGCATCGAGGTGCGGATCACGGCGGCGCGAAACGCCGAGGTACGCTCGTCGTTGAGCTCCTTGAGCTTCTTGTCGACGGGCACGAGCGAGTACGCGAGCACGACGGTGCCCTGCCGCGAGTTGTCGTGCGTGACCGGCTGGCCGAAGATGAGCTGCGAGCCGACCTGCTTGGTGACCGTCGCCGTCGCGGCGAGCATCTCCTTGCCGACGGCGTCATCGAGCTTGGTCGAGTTCTTGGTCTTGTCGGAGTGCGCCAGGATCGTGCCGTCCTTGTCCGCGACGACGACGCTCGCGACCTCGGGATCGTCCTTGGCGATGTCCGGCACGAAGCCCTGCAGCGTCGAGTAGTCCGACTGCAGGATCGCGTTGCGGCTCGCCTGCACGAGATCCTTGAGCTGCACGGAGCCGCGCTTGCGGAGCGCGGTCATCAGCGCGTCGCGCTGCCGCTCCGCATGCTCGTCGAAGACGCGACCGGTGTTGACGACGATGAGCACGCCGAACAGCGCCACGATGACCAAGACGAGCAGCGTCGAGAAGGCGATGAGTTTGACGCTAATCGATGCGCCGCGGCGCTTTTCCATGAGGTCCTGGTTGCCTTCTGCCCGTTGCCCGTTGACCTGCCGATACCAAACACTATTCGAGAATCCCTCTTACTCTACGGACACTTGCCGGGCCCGTCAACGACTGATACTGTCGGCCATCGTGTCCAGCTCCGAAGAGGCTCTGCAGCCGTTCCTCCAGCAGTTCAAGCAGCTATCGGAAGTCATCATCGACAGCTGGTTCATCTGCGACAACGAGCGCAACATCGTCGACTTCAACCGAGCCTTCTTCTCGCTGTTCCCGAGGCAGGTGGCGCGCGGGCTCAAGGGCAAGAAGTGCTACGAGGTCCTGCAGCTCAACATCTGCAAGGACCGCTGCATCGCGCAGCAGTGCTGGAACGACAAGCGCCACGTTCGCCTCGACGAGATCGATGGCAGGCCGTCGGGTGGTGAGAAGCCGATGCGCTTCATCCTGTCGGCGATCCCGATCTACGACCACGAGGGGCGACCGGTCGGCGCGCTCGAGGTGCAGCGCGACGTCACCGATGAGGCGACGGTGCAGATCAAGTATCAGGAGATGCTCGACAACGAGGCGCGCGAGCGCGAGAAGCTGGTGACGCAGATCCGCTCCCGCACCAAGGAGCTGCTCGACACGAACCAGACGCTGCTGCGGGTGCAGAAGGAGCTACTCGCCTTCAAGAAGGGCCTGAACGTCTAGCCGCGGCGAGCTAGTGCGAGACGAAGAGGACGTAGCCGAGAAAGCCCGTCCCGAGGATCGCGACGACCGCGACCAGCCACCACACGAGGTGGGAGCGGTTGGGCTCGAGCGGCACGGAGTTGGTCTGATTGCGCCGCGCCTCGAGCTCGGCCAGCGCCGCCGCCGCCTTGCCACCTGACGAGCCGCCGCCGAAGCTGTTGAGGCCGGAGACCGTCGACATGCGATCGGAGCTGCCGCCCTTGCCGCTGACCGGCGTCGAGGACATCGTGCCGCCGGTGTGCGCGTTGCTCGGCACCTTGAGCGCCGGGTTCGTGCCAGCCGAGGTCTTGGCGCGCAGCTTCCGATCGTCCTGCTGGATGAACTCCGAGACGGTGCGATCGTAGGAGGAGTCGGTCACCACCTTCTTGCCGTTGGCGATGAAGGCGAAGTACGACTCCTCCATGTCGTCGAAGTCCATCGGCCCGTCGCACTCGTCGCAGCGACAGGTCGG
>CAZPEY010000613.1:0-2163 GCA_964585665.1 uncultured Polyangiaceae bacterium
CGAGTTCCACTACTCCGGCGATCGTGAGCGCGGCGTCGCGTGGCAGCTTCCCCTGCTGACGCTCGAGTCGTCGCAGTTCCTCCTCATGTCGGCGACGCTCGGCGACACGCAGACGGTCGAGCGCGGGCTGCAGGAGCTGACCGGCAAGCCTACCGTCGCGATCACCCGCGCCGGCCGCCCGGTGCCGCTCGAGTACGAGTACGCCGAGACGCCGCTGCACGAGACGATCGAGAAGCTCATCGAGCGCAAGCGCGCGCCGATCTACCTGGTCAACTTCACGCAGCGCGCCGCCGCCGAGGAGGCGCAGAACCTGACCAGCGTGAACCTCACCACCAAGGACGAGAAGCAGGCGCTCAAGGAGGCCATGCAGGGCTTCGCCTTCGACTCGCCCTACGGCAAGGAGATCTCGCGCTTCCTCCACCACGGCGTCGGCCTGCACCACGCGGGCCTGCTGCCGAAGTACCGCCTGCTCGTCGAGCGGCTCGCCCAGACGGGCCTGCTCAAGGTGATCTCGGGCACCGACACGCTCGGCGTCGGCGTCAACATCCCGCTGCGCACCGTGCTGTTCACGCAGCTCTGCAAGTTCGACGGCCAAAAGACAAGTATCTTGACCGTTCGCGACTTCCATCAGATCGCCGGCCGCGCCGGCCGCAAGGGCTTCGACGATCTCGGCACCGTCGTCGTGCAGGCCCCGGCGCACGTCATCGAGAACCTGCGCCTGCGCCAGAAGGTCGAGGCCGGCAAGCTCAAGAAGGCGGTCTACAAGCAAGCGCCGCAGAAGGGCTTCGTCCCCTGGGATCGCGGCACGCTCGATCGCCTGCTGCAGCGCCCGCCCGAGCCGCTCGAGAGTCGCTTCGACGTGCCGTTCTCGCTCGTGCTCTCGGCGCTGCAGTCGCGCGTCCGACACCCGCGCGGCGCCTACGGCTACCTGCTGACGATCATCGGCCGCGCGCACGAGGGCGACAAGCGCAAGCGCGCCTTGAAGCGCCTCGCCGCCGAGCGCTTCCGCGGCCTCCGCCACGCCGGCCTCGTCGAGGTGACGCGCCGGCGCGGCCGCGGCGCGACCGTGTCGCTCGCCGCCAACCTCGACGTCGACTTCTCGCTCAACCACGCGCTGTCGCTCTACCTGCTGGCGACGCTGCCCAAGCTCGACCCCGAGTCCGTGACCTACGCCTTCGACATCCTGTCGCTGGTCGAGTCGATCCTCGTGAACCCGGACATCGTGCTGCTCAAGCAGACCGACAAGGCCAAGACGCTCAAGCTCGCCGAGTGCAAGGCCGCCGGCATGGAGTACGAGGAGCGTATGGCGGAGCTCGACCGCGTCGAGCACCCCAAGCCGCTGGCCGATCTGCTCTACGCGACCTTCGACGAGTTCCGCGTCACCCACCCGTGGGTCGGCAACGACAACGTGCGCCCGAAGTCGATCGCGCGCGAGATCCTCGAGCAGTACGCGTCGTTCAACGACTACGTCCGCACCTACGAGCTCGAGCGCAGCGAGGGCGTGCTCCTGCGCTACCTCTCCAACGCGTATCGCGCGCTCCTGCAGTCGCTGCCCGACAGCTACCGAACCGAGGCGGTGCTCGATCTCGTGCTCAGCCTGCGCACGCTGGTGCGCGAGGCCGACTCGAGCCTGCTCGACGAGTGGGAGGCGCTCAGCGACCCGCTGCACCAGCGCGCTCAGCAGCTCGGCGTCAAGATCAGCGAGAAGCGCCGGCTGCAGACGCTCAACCTGCGCGACCCGAAGATCATCGCCGCCGAGATCCGCGCCGAGCTGCATCAGTGGGTGCGCCTGCTCGCCGAGCGGCGCTACGAGGAGCTGCAGCGACGGGCGCACACGACCTCCGACACGCTGAGCGCCGCCGAGATCGAAGTCGCGATGACGACCTACTTCGCCGAGCACAAGACGCTGCTGACGACGCCCGAGACGCGCCGCCCATCGTGCACCGTGCTGCGACGCGAGCCGCAAGGCGACGACGTCGTCTGGCACGCGACGCAGCGACTCTATGATCCAGAGGGAGATGACGACTGGGCGATCGTCGCCGAGTGTACGGAGCCCAAAGGGGACGAGCCGATCCGGCTGATGCTGCGCCGGATCGGCGTCTAGGGCGGCTAGCCGATCGGCTCGGGCGGCGGGGCGATGAGCTTCAAGTTGAGGCCGCCCGG
>CAZPEY010000614.1:0-2162 GCA_964585665.1 uncultured Polyangiaceae bacterium
CCAGGCGATCGCTGCGGCGCTGGTCGCGGCGCTCGCGACACGGCTGCTCGAAACCGCCGCCCCCGCCCTCTCGCTGCCCCGCCGCTCCTGGCTCGGCATCGGAGCCGGCTTGCTGTACGCGGTCTCGTATGGCGCCGCCTTCTCGGCGATTCGGCCCGAGGTCTACGCGCTCTCCACGCTGCTCGTCCTCGCCACGCTGCTCTTGCTGGTCGACGGACTGCGATCCAGGGACGAGCGCGCCCTGCGCCGCGCCGCGCTCGTCGGAGGCCTGGGACTCGCGAACCACCACCTGCTGATGCTGGCCGCGGTGCTGCCAGCGTTCGCGATCTTGATCCGCCCGCTGCGCCGCGCCGCGCTCGCGGCGCTCGCCGTCCTCCTTGCCGTCTCGCTTTACGTCTACCTCCCGGCCCGCGCCTCGCAGCATCCGACGATCGACTGGGGTGCGCCGACGACGATCGAGCGCTTCGTTTGGACGGTCAGCGCGCGCGCCTTTCAGAAGTCGGTGGCCCGCAGCACGACGAGCGACCCCGAGCTCCTGCTCGGCGCCGTCGCGGCGGAGAGCGGCCTCGTCGGCCTCCTGGCGGGCAGCGCCGGGCTCTACCTCCTCGTCCGCCGCAAGCAGGCGCGCCTCGCCGCGCTGCTCGGATCGTCAATCCTCTTGACCATCGCCGCGCCCGCGCTGGTCGGCTTCGACGAAGCCAACCCCGATGCGTACGGCTACCTGAGCGGCTCGATCGCGGTGCTCGCGGCGCTGGCGGCCGTGCCCCTTGGCGTCGTGGCGGAGGTTCGCCGCGCCGCCGCCGTCGCCGCAACGCTGGTCCTCGCCGCGCTCGTGCTCCTCGCGCTCAACCGACCACGCTACGATCTGGCGCGCCACCACGCCACCGACGAAGTCGCTCGCTACCTCGAGACCGTGCCGCCGCGCCAGATCGTCGTCACCTCGTACTTTCAGACCGCCTTTCTGGTGCTCTATGCGCAGTCGGTCGAGGGGAGACGCCCGGACGTCCGCCAGATCGATCGCCACTTCCTGACCTACCCGGGGTACCGCGACGAGCTCCTTGCCCGCTGGCCCGACGTCGCGCCGCTGCTCGGGCGCCGTGACGTGGCCGCCGTCCCGAGTGGTGCCGTCGTCGAGTACGCCCAAGATCTCCCCGCCGCCTTCGTGCCAGCCTCGACGCTCCCCGAGGTCACGCTCAGCGACGAGCCGCAAGCGCGCCGCTTCGTCGCCTGGATGCGCCTGCTCGCGGTCCATCGAGCTTGTCGGCTCCGCGACCGTGCGTCCCTCGACGAGGCCACCGCGCGCGCCGAGCCGCTGCTCGGCCGAGACCCGGACTACCGCCAACTTTTGCTGCGCTGCTCGAACCTTGATACCGTGGAGGCGCCGTGAGCACCGCAGCCAAGCCCAGCTCCCTCCCACTCGACCTGCAGCGCCGCCCGATGGCGCGCGCCCAACGCGTGCCGCTCCTAGAACGAGAGATCAAGGAGCGCCTCGGCGACGCCGCGATCGAGGTCATCTTCAGCGAGGCGGCGCGGATCTCCGAGGGGCGGGTCCACCAGAACCGCTACTTCGGCTCGACGATGCTGACCATCGATCTGACGCTGCTCGCCGGCAGCCTGCGCATCGAGGCGGCGCGCTCCGCTGCCACCTACGCCGAGCTCTTCGAGCGCGACCCGCGCGTGTTGCGTCGGGTGCACCGCCTCGCCGAGCGCGAGGCGATCCTGCGAGCCAACGCGCCGCTCTCCGACGTCGCGATCGAAGTGCGTGTACGCGCCGATGAATGCTGTATCTTCGTCGATGCCGATGTCGAAGCCACCTTACGCACCGGGTGATCCGATCGTGGTCTCCTATTCCGTCAAAGACGTCGCTCGGATCGTGGGTCTCCCCGAGAGTCGCGTCCGCTACTGGGCGCAGACCGGGTTCGTCGGCCCGAGCGCGCGCCTCGCTGGCAAGCCGGCCTACACGTTTCAGGACCTGCTGAGCGTCAAGACGGCCAAGGCGCTGGTCGACAACGGGATCAGCATCCCCAAGGCCCGGCGCAGCCTCGAGGCGCTCAAGGCGCAGCTCCCGCACATCGACCGCCCGTTGACCCAGCTCCGCGTCGTCTCCGACGGCGAACGTCTGATTGTGGTCGACGATGGACGAAGCTACGAGCCGATGTCGG
>CAZPEY010000615.1:0-2153 GCA_964585665.1 uncultured Polyangiaceae bacterium
CTTGTAGAAGATCGGCGCGGTCTGCACCGAGACGGTCAGGTTGGCTTTGACCGAGCGGCTGTCGGTCGTCGTCACCGTCAGCTCGAACTGATAGTCGCCGCCGAGGTCGGGCGTGAACGTCGCCTTGTCGGTCAGGTTGTTGCTGACGTTGGCGTCGGCAACCTTCGATCCCGACGGCACCGCGGTGACCTTCCACGAATAGGACAGCGTCTGTCCCTTGGGGTCGCTCGAGCCCGCGGCGCTCAGGAAGACGCCGATGCCCGCGACGGGCGGATAGACCGGCGCGCCGACGCCGGACGGTTGGTCGACGGGCGTCGCCTTGGCCATGGCGATGGGCTGACCGAGCAGATCGAACTGCTGGCCGCCGGAATCCTTGACGCCACCGTCGAGGTTTCCGTTGTTGCTCGACGACAGATCGGGGTTGCCGCCCCAGTAGGCGATCTCGATCTTGCCGCAGCCGATGGCGCAGAGCAGGGGAACACTGAGGAAGCAAAGCGAAGACAAACGCATCTAAAGAGAATAGCCCAGTCGCGGGCGCGGGGGAATCGTCTGCCGTTAGCCAGCAGCAGCGGCGGCGGTGACGATGGGGAGCGAGCGCCTGCGGACGGGCGGCGGGAGGCGATCCTCCTCGGCGAGAATCGGCGCGGGCTGGCCGTCGTCGTCGGCGAGGAGCGCCAGCCGGACGAAGCGCACGCCTTCGGGCAGCGCGCTGCCTGGCTCGAGGCACAGCGCGCGCACGACCTCGCTCGGCTTGCAGCCGCCCTGATCGTTGATCTTCAGATCGAAGCGCAGGATCGAGCCACCGGCGGGCCACTCGGCGCGCTGACGGAGGGCCTGTGCCTCGGCGCCGTCGCCTGGCAGGATCGCGGCGTGCTGGAGGTACTCGCCGACGTCGATGCGCTTCCTCTCGCGCTTCTGAACGCGCTCGACGACCAGCGCGTCACGGCGCAGCTCGGTGACGGGGCTCGGCAGGTACGCGGCGTAGCGGGCGAACCGGATGCGGGCGCTCACGGCTGGCTCGTTGCCGAGGAGCTCGCGTGCCGCCGTGAACTGGAGCCCGTCGGGCGCGGCGCTCTGCAGCCGCTGGCCGAGCTCGCGAGCGCTGCCCGTCCAGACGACCTTGAGATCGAGCAGCTCGCTCGTCGAGGCGACGCCGAGGCCGAGCGCCGGTCCGAAGGTCAGGATGGGCTTGGGGTGAAAGCCCTTCGAGTAGACGAGCTCGACCCCGGCGCGACGGAAGACGCGGATGAGCAGGCGCATCGTGTCGAGGTGCGAGATGAAGGCGGCGCGGCCGATCTTCTCGTACTGCAGGCGGAAGCGGCGCCCCGCCTCTTGCGCGAACGCCGCCGGGCGGGCCATCAGGTGGCGCTCGGCGGGTTGCTCCGTGCTCGCGCGCCGCTGCGACGGCAGCGACGAGGCGGCGCCCTTGTGCGCGTCGAGCTCGTAGAGCGCGTCGATGCGCTCCTTGCGCATCGAGCTCATGTCGCAGGCGATGCCGCAGTCGTAGCAGACGAGCTTGCGCCGATCGGCCTCGGCGTCCTCGATGTTGGCGTGGTGGAGCAGCGCCTGGTTGGGCTTGCCGCACGGCGGGCTCAGCCGATCCTTGAGGCTCTTGCGATACTCGCTGGCGAGGAAGCCGTCCTCGAGCCCGATGTCGAGGTGGTCCCAGGGCACACGCCCGTCGACGGGGATGGTGCCGAGGTAGACGTTGCGATCGACGCCCGTCGCGGCGAGCGCCTCGTCCCACGTCTGCAGCGAGAAGTGCTCGTCCCAGCCGTCGAAGCGCGCCCCGGCGAGCCACGCCGCCTCGATGACCTTGCCGAGGCGGCGATCGCCGCGCGACAGGATCCCCTCGATGTGCGAGATGCCGACCTCGTGCCACTTGAGGTCGACCTTCTCGGCGCGCGCCAGCTCGCGGAGGATCCGCTGCTTGCGGACGATCTCCTGCTGCGAGTCCATGGCGCACCACTGGAACGGCGTGTGCGGCTTGGGGACATGGGAGCTCACCGAGACGGTGACGTCGGCGTCGTTGCGCAGCTTCTTGCCGAGACGGCGCAGGCGACCGCCCGTCTGCACGATGCCGGCGACGTCCTCGTCGGTCTCGGTCGGCAGGCCGATCATGAAGTAGCACTTCATGCGCGACCAGCCGCGCG
>CAZPEY010000616.1:0-2140 GCA_964585665.1 uncultured Polyangiaceae bacterium
GGCGCACAACTGATCGTCGAGCTGCAGGCGCGGCTCGATGTGCTCGACGCACTCACCGAGGGAGGGTTATCTTGATGGACATGGCGCGCATCCTGGTCGTGGACGACGAAGCCAACATTCGCGATGTGGTCGAGTACACGCTGCGGCGCGAGGGCTACGACGTCGAGAGCGTCGACGGCGGCGGGAAGGCGCTCGATCGGGTTGGCAAGGGCGGTATCGACCTCGTCGTGCTCGACGTGCTGATGCCGGATCTCGACGGGCTCGCCGTGTGTCGGCGGCTGCGCGAGAGCGGCCCGAACCCGCCGGTCATCTTCCTGTCGTCGCGGGACGAGGAGGTCGATCGCATCCTCGGCCTCGAGCTCGGCGCCGACGACTATGTGTGTAAGCCGTTCTCGCCGCGCGAGCTGGCGACGCGCATCAAGGTCGTCTTGCGGCGCCTGCAGCCGCCGCAGCCGAGCGACGACGCCGGCCGCATCCAGCACGGGCGCCTGTCGATCCTGCCCGAGCGGCACGAGATCCACGTCGACGGCAACCGCATCGACTTCACGGTCACCGAGTTCCGGCTCCTCGAGATCCTGTGCAAGGCGCCGGGGCGTGTTTTCACGCGGCAGCAGCTCATCGACGCCGCCCACTCGCCCGACTACCACGTCACCGATCGCACGATCGACACGCACGTTCGGCGCATTCGCAGCAAGCTCCGGCCGTACAACATCGATCCGATCGACACGGTGCACGGCGTCGGCTACCGCGCGATGAGTGATTGAGCCTCAACCGCATCCGCTACCGCCTGCTGCTGATCAACCTGTTGATCGTGGCAGTGCCGCTCATCGGCATCGGCTTCGCGCGCTTCTATGAGCGCGAAAGCCTGCGCAGCCTCGAGACCGATCTCGTCCACCAGGCGCGCCTCATCCGCCTGCAGCTCGTCAGCGATCCGAACGGCCTCGAGCTCGCGACGCGCGGCAAGTGGCTGCACTCGATCACCACCGAGACCGTGGCGCGCGTCCGCCTGCTCGATCCGCAGGGCAGGGTGGTCGCCGACGCAGCTCGGCCTGGCGGGCCGCGGGACGACGGAGACGAGCTGGCCAAGCGCGAGGAGGTGAGGCGCGCGCTCGGCGGCAAGTACGGCGCGTTCACCCGCGAGACCAGGGACGAGAAGCTGCTCTTTCTTTGCGTCGCGCTGCCGATCCTCCTCGAGGGCAAGGTCGCGGGCGTCGTCTACGTGACCCGCTCGACGCTGCCGGTGCACGGCGCGATGTTGCGGCTGCGCGCCTCGCTGGTGCGGGTGCTCGGCGTGGCGGTGATCTTCACCATCGTGCTGACGCTGTTCTGGGCCGCGACGATCTCGCGACCGCTCGGGCGGCTGACCGCGATCGCCGAGCGCATCGCGGCCGGCGATCGACGCCCCAAGCTCGCCGCCGAGGTCGGCGCGCGCGGCGACGAGATCGGCCAGCTGGCGCGGTCGTTCGACACGATGGCGCAGAAGCTCGACGAGCGCGCCCGCTACATCGCCGAGCTCGCCGCCGACATCAGCCACGAGTTCAAGAGCCCGCTGACCTCGATCCGCGGCGCCGCCGAGCTGCTCGCCGACGGCGCGGCCGACGATCCCGAGGCACGACGTCGCTTCCTCGCCAACATCCTCGAGGATGCGCAGCGCCTCGATCGCCTGGTGTCGCGCCTGCTCGAGCTCGGCCGCATCGAGAGCGAGCCGGCGGGCACCGACGCCCTCGATCTCGTCGAGCTGGTGCGCGCCAGCGCCAAGCGCCTCGAGAGCAAGGGCGCCATCGCGCTCGACCTCGAGGTCGAGCGCGCCCCCGTCCTCGGCCAGCGCGCGCACTTGCAGTCGGCGATCGACAACCTCGTCGAGAACGCGCTCCAGCACAGCAGCCCCGGCGAGCCGGTGACGATCCGCGTCCGCACCGACGCGGCGGGCCACCATGTTGCGGTGCACAATAAAGGCCTGGCGATCCCCGCCGAGCAGCTCGGCAAGATCTGGGAGCGCTTCTTCACGACGCGCGGCAGCGCGGGTGGCACCGGCCTCGGCCTCGCGATCGTGCGGAGCGCGGTCGTCGCGCACGGCGGCGCGGTCAACGTCGAGAGCAGCGACGCAGGCACGACCTTCACGCTGCGCCTGCCGCACCAC
>CAZPEY010000617.1:0-2140 GCA_964585665.1 uncultured Polyangiaceae bacterium
CCTGCCCACGCCACGGCCGCCACTGCTTCGGCCCCCACGACTGGACCCAGTTCTATCGAGAGGAGTCCGATGGCGATCATCGATCTGCCGCGTGAGCTTTCGCCGATCGCCCAGGATAGGCTCGCACGAGCCCTTGCAACTCTCCTCCTTCGGCGGCTGATGGCGACTCTGGCTAGCGAGGAGAACCGCCGTTGACTACAACGACTACACGAGCAACAGTACGCCTCATGGTCAAGAGGGAGCCCCCGAGGACGCGACTCGGCCGCTCGGTCGTAAGCATCTCGAACGACGTCTACGAGCAGGCAAAGGAGATCTCTGCGCTGACGTCCCAGTACGGCTGGGATGTGCTCGACATCCAGCGGTCCGACCCGCCAACCCTCAGCGCAATCTTCAACGAGGCGCTCAAGCTCCTGGCAGCGCGTTCGAAAAGGAAGCTCAAGAGTCGATGAGACGTCCAGTCGCAGCGCAAACAGCCGCCCCGAAGCTGCGCCTGTACCTTCGCCGGTCGAAGGCCGATGAAGGTTATCAGCAGTTCAGCCTCGATGTTCAGCGAGAGGGCTCGCGCCTCTTCGCAGCCGAGGAGCTACCACGCTTCGGCGTCGACCTGGCTTGGCGCGAGCGTGAGGAGTACGTCGACGACGATCGAGCCGGCGACGACTTCGAGGGGCGCACCGAGCTGCGCCGGCTCCGGCGCGAGATTCGACCTGGCGACATCGTCCTGTGCCGCGATCAGTCTCGCCTCGGACGAGACGCGCTCGAGGTCACGCTCGCGATTCGCGACATGGTGCAGGACGGCGGTGCCCGCCTCTTCTATTACGCGGAGCGGAAGGAAGTAGAGTTCGCCAACGCCATCGATGCCGCGATGACCTTCATCAAGGGCACCGGGCACCAGATGGAGCTCGAAGCGATCCGCGGCCGGGTCCGCGAGGCCCTCCGTTCGAGGGTGCGCGCCGGCCGCATCGCAGGCGGGCGCTGCTACGGCTACTCGCTTCGTCGAGAGAGGGACGCATCGGGCCGCGAGTTTACGACGGCAGTCGTGAATCCGGCCGAAGCTGACATCGTTCGTCGGGTGTTCTCTGAGTACGCCAGCGGCGAGGGGCTCAAGCGCATCGCGTCTCGCCTGAATGCCGAGCGAGTCCCCTCGCCTGCCGCCGGTCGCAGGGGGACTGGCTCGTGGTCTCCAAGCTGCATCTCCTCGATGCTACGCAATCATCGTTACCGTGGGCTCTATGTTCACGGACGAATCCAGCGCTCACGAAAGGGCGGGCGCCGCGTCTCCAACAAGGCTCCGCCCAAGGACGTCCTGACGATCGAGGTTCCGGAGTGGCGCATCATCGAGGATTCGTTGTGGCTCGCTGTGCACGAGTCGATCAGCAGGCGTGCACCCACAACCGGCAACCTGCATGCGCCCAACGCCCGCTACCCGCTCACAGGGCTTGCGCGGTGTGCGCAGTGCGGCGGATCGATCGGCGTCATGAACACGAAGGTGGGCTCGCAGATCGTCAAAGCCTACGGCTGCTCCTGGCACCACACGCGAGGGAATACCGTCTGCTCCACGACGGTTCGCCAGCCGGCCAGCGAGGTCGAGGAGGCGCTACTTGCGTACCTGTTCGAGCACCTAGGCCCAGCCCTCGAGCAGCGAGTGTTTGCCGAGATTCGGCATCAGATTGAGGAGCAGTTCTCCGTCGGAAAGATTGACGTCGAGAAGGTCCGAGCTGAGTTGGAGGTGCTCCGGAAGGAGCAGCGGAACCTGGCTCGCGCCGTCGCAGTCGGGGGAGACGAGTTTCAGGAAATAATTGCCGAAATGAGGCAACGAGCCGACCGGATCCGAAACCTGGAGACGGAGCTGGCCACGGCGGAGCGCACCCCGGAGATGGTGCGGAAGGTCGTCTCCGACGCAGAGCAAGCCGTCGCGAACAAGCTCTCGGACCTCCGGTCGATGCTCGGCTCGACGGAGGAGGCCGAGCGCCGCGAGCTATTCCGGGCGCTGTTTCCGGAACCTCTCGCCTTCGAACAGGCGGAAGTCGGGCGCCGTAGGATCTGGAAGATCCGCGGAAGTGCCCGACTTCCTTTGTTCAATTTGCAGAGCGACCCTGACGGGATTTGAACCCGTGTTACCGGCGTGAAAGGCCAGCGTCCT
>CAZPEY010000618.1:0-2137 GCA_964585665.1 uncultured Polyangiaceae bacterium
CGAGGCCTCGGACGTGGCCAACGCCATCCTCGATGGCACCGACGCCGTGATGTTGTCGGGGGAGACTGCGTCCGGGCGCTACCCGCTGCTGGCCGTGCGCACGATGGCCCGGATCATCGAGGAGACCGAGTCGTCGGATCTGTGGCGCACGCGCTTCGAGCGGCAGACCCTCGACCTCGGCAACATCACCTCCGCCGTCGCCGGTGCGGCTGCGCTCACCGCCAAGCGCCTCGACGTGCCGGCGATCGCCTGCGTCAGCGAGTCTGGCGGCGCGGCGCGCATGGTCTCGGAGCACCGGCCCGGCGCGCGGCTGATCGCGTTCACGTCGCGGCGCGAGATCTGGCGGCAGCTCGCGCTCTACTGGGGTACGGAGCCGCTGCTCGCTCCGCCGCCGAGCAACGTCGATGAGGCGCTGGCGACCTTGAGCCGGACGCTCGTCGAGCGCAAGATCGCCAAGCCAGGGGATCAGGTCGTCTTCACCTTTGCGCTGCCGCTCGGCCAGGGACAGTCGACCAACACCCTGCACGTCCACCGCGTCGAATAGCCGACCTCTAAACGCAAGCAAAAAAATCCCGTACGGGATCGCCGTTGGTGTGCGTCTGCTGCCCCTCTGCTAACAATGGAGGCAGCGCGCATGAGCCAAGTCGAGAATGCAGGGGGAGGCGTCGAGGTCGAGAGCGACAAGGTGCGTCAGTTGGTCGCGCGCCTGGCCGGGCTCGTCGACTTCGGTGGTTGGGAGATCTCCGACGAAGACCAGCTGGTGCTGACCGGCGGGGCGAGCCGCTGCTTTGGCCCCCCTGTGCCGACGACCCAAGGCGCCCTGCTCCAGCGATTTCCAGAAGGCGCGGCGCAGCAGCTCGGCGACGCGATCGCGCGCGCTCGCCACACCGGACAGGGGTTCGAGCTGACCCTGCCCATGTGCGGGAGCACGCAGCGCTGGTTGCGCGTGGACTGCTTCCCGACCCGCCCCGGCGCGGAGCCTCCCTGCGGACTGATCCGCGACGTCACCCACGCCGTCGAGCAGCAGCACCGCGAGCGCCAGCGCGAAGAGCGGCGCGCCCGCCTGTGGGAGAGCGTGACGCTCGCCGAGGAACAGCAACAGCGCAGCTTGGCGCGCGAGCTCCACGATCAGGCGGGCTCCTCACTGGCATCGACGCTGGTGCGCTGCCGACTCATCGAGCGGAGCGGCAACGTCGACGAGGTGCGACGCCACATCGATCAGCTCGCCGGCGAGATCAGCACCGTCATGGACAAGCTGGCGCGCTTGTCGCGCCGGCTGCATCCGGCCGCGATCGACGAGCTGGGGCTCGAGGTCGTGCTCGGACAGCTCGCCGCCACCCTGCAGGAGCAGCATCGGTTGTCGGTCGTGACCGAGATCTCGTTTCACCAGCCGCCGCCGCGCCTCATCGCCTTGATCGTCTACCGCATGGTCGAGGAGCTGTTTCGCAACATCGTGTGTCACGCCAAGGCCAACACGGTCCACATGCGCGGCGAGCAGCACGGCGACGAGCTTCGGATCACGGTGCGTGACGACGGAGTGGGCTTCGATCCGCTGCTCCTTGACGACGCCGTTCGCGAAGGCCGGCTCGGCCTCGCCCGCATCCGCGAGCGCGCCTCGCTGCTGGTGGGGGAGGCGCAGATCGAGTCACGCCCCGGCTGCGGAACACGCGTCGAGCTGCGCATCCCCTGTGGCCTCCCGCGAGGAGCACCTTGACCGACGAAGAGCAGGCGCCGATCCGCCTGATGCTGGCCGACGACCACGCGCTCCTGCGCGACGGAATCCGCTCTCTCATCGATGGGCAGAGTGGAATCTCGGTCATCGCCGAGGCGGGTGACGTCGGCGAGATCTTGCCCCGGCTCGAGGAGGCGCGCCCCGACGTACTGCTCCTCGATCTCAAGATGCCTGGAGGCAGCACCATCGACCTCATCGCCGAGATTGGCCGCCGCGAAACACCCGTGCGGATCCTCGTGCTGACGATGTACGACGAGCCCGCGTTTCTGCGCTCGGCGATCGCTGCTGGCGCGTCGGGATACCTCCTCAAGCGCTCGGCGTACACCGACCTGCTGCGCGCCATCCTAGCCGTCTCGTCGGGCAGGCTGTTCATCGATCCCCAGGTGCCGCTGCAGTCGAGCGGCG
>CAZPEY010000619.1:0-2134 GCA_964585665.1 uncultured Polyangiaceae bacterium
GACGGTGGCGTGGCCCCCTCCACGGACACCCCTCCGCACCTCGAGCAGGCGGCCGCCGAGCGCGCCGCGCCGGACGCGGCGGCGGCAGCAGCGCCGCCAGCCGCGCGCGAGGCGGCGGCCAAGGGCGCGGCGGGTGCGGCGGCCAAGCCGGCGGCGGCGGGTGCCGACAAGGGCGCGGCGGGCGCCAAGGGCGCTCCGGCCAAGGGCGCTCCGGCCAAGAAGTAGCTCGTCGAGTCCTGAGAGGTCCACGTGTGGCTGGTGGTTGGGCTTGGCAATCCGGGGACGGAGTACGCCAACCATCGCCACAACGTAGGCTTCATGGTCGTCGACCGGCTCGCCGAGCGCTGGGGGCTTACCAGTCAGTTTCGTCAGAAGTTCGGGGCTCTCCTCGCGCAAAAAGACGGTGCCGTGCTGTGTAAGCCCCAGGAGTTCATGAACCTCTCGGGGCAGGCGGTGCAGCGGACCCAGCACTTCTACAAGATCCCGTCGACGGCGACCTTGGTGGTGCATGACGAGCTCGACCTGCCGTTTGGAAAATTGAAGGTGAAGGCGGGCGGGGGGCACGGTGGACATAATGGCTTGCGATCGATGATCGAAGACTGCGGCCCGGCGTTCTTGCGGGTGCGAGTCGGGATCGGCAAGCCAGATGACAAAGAGCGCGTGGTCGGCCATGTGCTCTCGGGGTTCTCGAAGGTCGAGAAGCCCGAGCTTGAAAACTTGATCAACCTCGCCGCAGACGCAGTCGAATCGGTTTTGCGTGTTGGACCGAGCGCGGCGATGAACAAATTCAACACGTGAATCCTCGCTCCAGGCGTTGGACCTGGGGCTTTACACCCACGAGGAGCAGTACCGCATGGCAATGAGAGACGAACCACAAACGCTTCGCGAGTTCGAGACGATCTTCATCCTTCGTCCGGACACCAACATGGACGGCATCAGCGCCGTCAACAACAAGGTCAAGGGCATCATCGAGCAGCTCGGTGGGCGCATCTTGAAGCTGGACAACTGGGGCAAGCGCAAGCTGGCGTATGAAGTCCACAAGCAGCTGAAGGGCATCTATCTCTTCTGGCAGTACCTCGGCAAGCCGGGCACCGTCGAAGAGGTCGAGCGCAACCTCCGCATGCTCGACAACGTCATCCGCTACTACACGGTCAAGACCGCCGAGAGCGTCGACCCGAACAGCCGCCCCGCGGGCATCGACGAGGAGGCCTTCACCAAGGCCGCCTCGACGGTCCCGGACGAGGAGGAGCTGGTGACGGGCGCCGCGCCGATGCCGCGTTTCGACGACGACGACATGGGTTTCGACGACGACATGGGCTTCGACGAAGCGGTTTTCAACGACATTCCAGTGAAGGGCTAACACCATGGCAATGGAACCGACCCCCAGCCGTAAGCCGCGTGGCGCCGCCGACAAGGATCCGAAGAAGGCCAATGCCCGCAAGCGTGGTTTTGCCCGCCGCAAGGTCTGCAAGTTCTGCGCGGACAAGAACATCTCGATCAACTACAAGGACGCTCAGATCCTGCGTCACTTCATCACCGACCGCGGCAAGATCATTCCGCGCCGCATCTCGGGCAACTGCGCGCAGCACCAGCGCACGCTCGTGACGTCGATCAAGCAGGCGCGGATGATCGCGCTGCTGCCGTTCTCGGTCACCGGGAAGTAAGGTAGGGAGCCATGGCGATTCAAGTCATTCTCAAGGAAGACGTTCACAACCTCGGCAAGAGCGGCGACATCGTCTCCGTCAAGCCGGGCTACGGGCGCAACTACCTCATCCCGCAGGGGCTGGCGGTGGCGGCGACGGCGGGCAACGTCAAGCACATCGAGCACCACAAGAAGATCATCGCGGCGCGCAACGCCAAGCTGGCCAAGGACGCGCAGTCCGTGGCTGACAAGCTGGCGTCGGTCGAGGTCGTGATCACGCGGCAGGCGGGCGAGGGCGACAAGCTCTTCGGCTCGGTCACGTCGCGCGATCTCGCCGAGGCGCTGGCGGCCAAGGGCGTGACGGTCGATCACAAGAAGATCGTCCTGCCCGAGCCGATCAAGGCGCTGGGCACGTCGACCGTCGACGTGCGCCTGGGCCAGAGCGTGACCGGCAAGATCAAGGTCACGGTCGCGGCGTCCAAGTAGCTCCGC
>CAZPEY010000620.1:0-2131 GCA_964585665.1 uncultured Polyangiaceae bacterium
CGCCGGCGCGCACGAACGCCAGGTGCTCGGACCCGCCCTCGGGCTCGACCTCGCCGCCGAGCCGCGCCAGCGCCTCGAAGCGCCTCGCCTCGACCGGAGCCGCCGAGGCGAGGCCGAGCCCGACGCCGTGCAGGTACAGCGGCACCTGGCGCGCCAGCGTCCCTAGCGCCCGCCGCGCTCGCGCCGGCGCCTCGAAGTACTCGTCGGCGATCACCTCGACGACGTCGATCCGATCGCGATGCAGCAGGATGCCCGCGGCGAGCTCGGGGCGCCAGCCGATGCCCACCCGGTCAACCACCGCAGCCTCCCCCGCAGCCACCGCCGCAACCGCCGCCGCCGTCGCCGCCGCTGCCGCACGACGCCGCACCGCAGCCGCCGCCCATCTTGGGCGGGAACAGCGTGCTGGCCAAGGCGACGCCCACCGGCTGCAGCGCTGCGAGCCCAAGCACCGCACCGACGAGCAGGAGCTCCGGCGTCAGCGAGCTGCCGTCCACCGGCTTCGGCGGAGTCGGGACGGCGCTGACCAGCGTCCGCAGATCGGCGAGCAGCCGATCGCCGCGCCTCGTCCGCACGCCACGCCAGACCACGAGCGCACACACGATCGGCGCGACCACGCGCAGCAGCTCGAGGAAGCCGGTGTTGTGGCGCCCGCGCAGGTGCGCCAGCTCGAGTCGCACGGTCGCCAGCGCCACCAGGGCGAGCGCGCCGAGCACGATCAGCGCGGCCCGCACCCAGCGCTCGCGCGAACCGACCCACAGGCCGGCTTGGACCAAGGCCGCGCCCTCCGGCTCGGCCCAGGTCATGACGCCCGGCGTGTCGTAGAGGCTGTAGGCGTAGCAGGGCGCGCGCGCCACGACGTCGGCGAGCACCCGCTGCTCGAGCGGGTGGGCGGGTCGGTCGGTGGGCGCCGCGGGACGGACCGTCAAGACGCCCAGGTCGGCCCGCAGCCAGCCGCCGTCGATGAGACGCACCACCGCGAGCTTGACCGCCTCGGCGGGGCCGGCGCGCAGCAGCGCCAGGCGATACGGGTCGCCGGTGTCCACCGAGTCGAGCGCGCCGTCCTCGAGGGCGCCGCGCGCCAGGCGCAAGGCGCCGATCAGCAACGCGGCGACACCTAGATAGAGCAGCAAGAATTCTGGGCCAGTGAACGTCATTCCTTGTCGAATCTCCTCTCGTCTTCCTGTGCCCTCTTCTCCTTCACGCGACGTGCCGCGGGATTCCCCAGGCGCCACGGGCTGGCGCGGCGGGTCAATTGCAAACTTTTTTGCATCTTTGTAAGCTTATTGGCATGCCGGCGCCCTCCCCCCGCCTCCTCTTCGCCTGGCTCGGCACCACCGATCTCCGCACCGCCGACCAGGACGGCGCCGCCACAGACGCGCCGCTCGGCAGCGCCGTCGTCGAGCTCCGCCCGGACGAGGTCGTGGTGCTCTCCGGTCACACCCCCGAGCGCACCCGCGCCTATGGCGCCTGGCTGCATCGCCGCACCGGCGCGCACATCGTGCTGCACGCGGTCCACCTGACCAGCCCCACCCACTTCGGCGACATCCACCAGGCGGCGGTCGCCGCGATCACCGATGCGATCGCGCGCCACCGCCGCCACGGCCCGCCAGCGCTGATCTTCCACCTGAGCCCGGGCACGCCCGCCATGGCGTCGATCTTCGTGCTCCTCGGCAAGACGCGCTTCGGCGCGACCTTGATCGAGTCCTCGCGCGAGCACGGCGTGCGCACCGTCGAGGTGCCCTTCTCCCTGTCGGCCGAGTTCCTGCCGGATCTGCTGCGCGGCGCGGACGCCGAGCTCGAGCGGCTGGCCAGCGAGCCGCCGCCCGCCGCCCCCGAGTTCGACACGCTCGTGCACCGATCGCCGGTGATGCGGCGCCTCCTGCAGCGCGCCCGGCGCGTCGCGCTGCGCTCGGTGGCCGTGCTCATCGAAGGCGAGTCGGGCACCGGCAAGGAGCTGCTGGCGCGCGCCATCCACCGGGCGAGCCCACGCGCGGCCGGCCCCTTCGTCGCCGTCAACTGCGGCGCCATCCCCGAGCACCTCGTCGAGTCCGAGCTCTTCGGTCACGAGCGCGGCGCGTTCACCGGCGCGCTCAGCGCCCGCCCGGGGCACATTCGCGAGGCCGACGGCGGC
>CAZPEY010000621.1:0-1888 GCA_964585665.1 uncultured Polyangiaceae bacterium
TCCATTCCTGCCACAGCATCGTCTTGGTCATTGCGTGGCCGAAGGTCGGGCCGTCGGCGAGCTCGGTGGCCAGCGCGGTGGCCGAGGCGAGCAGCGCGTCGGGCTCGACCAGGCGGTTGTGAAAGCCGAAGCGCTCGGCCTCCTCGCCGCCGACGACGCGACCGGTGTAGAGCAGGTCGGCGGCGCGCGACAGGCCGATCAGGCGCGGCAGCAGCGTGCAGGCGCCCATGTCGGCGCCGGCCAGGCCGACGCGCACGAACAGGAAGGCGAGCTTGGAGCGCGCGGTGGCGATGCGCATGTCCGACGCGCAGGCGATCATCGCGCCGGCGCCGGTGCACACGCCGTCGATGGCGGCGATGATGGGCTGCGGGCAGGCGCGCATCGTCTTCACCAGGTTGCCGGTCATGCGCGTGAACTGCAGCAGCTCGGGCATCTCCATCTTGACCAGCGGCCCGATGATCTCGTGCACGTCGCCGCCGGAGCAGAAGTTGCCGCCCTCGCCGGCAAAGACGATGGCCTTGATGTCGCTCGCGTAGACCATCTCCGAAAAGAGCGCGCCGAGCTCGGCGTAGGAGTCGAAGGTGAGCGGGTTCTTGCGCTCGGGGCGGTTGAGCGTGATGGTGGCGACCTTGCCTTCCGCCTCGTAGCGGAAGTGCTTGGCCTGGTAGCCGGCGAGCGGAATGCGTTTCATCGTGGGGCTCCTGTGGGGGCTGTTCGGTTTGGAGTTCGGGGGGCAGGGCCAGGGGCGCAGCGCTGTGTCGGCCTCGTCGGAACACTAGAATCGCGCCGCATCGAAAGGGTGGTTCGATGGGCAAGAAGACGGTGATGGACATCGAGGTCCGGTTCGGCGACTGCGATCCGGCGGGCATTGTCTACTTCCCGCGCTACCACCGCTGGATGGATGCCGCGTCGCTGCACTTCTTCATGAGCTGCGGCGTCAAGCCCTGGCACGAGCTGGAGGCGATCAACGGCATCGTCGGCACGCCGCTGCTCGAGCATCACGCGCGCTTCGTCGCCAGCTCGACCTACGGCGAGCGGCTGCGCATCACGACCGAGGTCGTCGAGTGGCGGCGCAAGGTCTTCGTGCAGAGGCACGTCGTCACGCGCGGCGACGACCTCATTTGCGAGAGCGACGAGACGCGCATCTTCTGCGTGCGCGACCCCGACGACCGCCGCAGGATCCGCGCGATCCCGGTGCCCGACGACATCCTGCATCTGTGCCAATGACCGCTCGCATCGGGTCGCGCTAGGCGGAGCGGTCCGGGTCGTCGGCCATCGTCGCCGAGGGCCTGGGCGTGCGCGCCAGCCAGTCCTCGATGGCCTCGACATGCTCGGTCTCCTCGCCCGCGAATTCGGTCGCCAGGCGCCGCACTTCCTTGTCGGCGGTCTGCTGCGCGACCTGCGTGTAGTACTCCATCGCCCGCACCTCGTTCTCGCGGGCGTAGCGCAGCGCGTTGTAGGCCGAGATCGTGTAGTCGAACGCCTCCTCGCCGCCGACCTCGGGCGGCACCGACCAGCGGAACTGGTTCGGCCGCAGCGCCGGCAGCGCGATGCCGGCGGCGCGCTCGACGATCGAGTCGTGGTGCAGCTTGGAGTAGTGCACCATGTCGCGGAACAGCGCCGACACCTCGTCGTTGCGGTGCGCCTCCATCATGTCCGCGAGTTCCTGGTAGCGCTCGGCGGCCTCGCGTTCGAGCGCGATCGCATGGGCGAGGAAGACGGGAAGGGTGTAGTCCATGGGTGGGAAGCTCCGGAGTCGTTTGGCGTACGCCCGCGCAGGCGGGTGCTCAGCCGGCCATCGTCAGACCGCCGCTCACGCTCAGCACCTGGCCGGTGACGTAGGTGGCGCGATCGCTGGCGAAGAAGACGATCGCATCGGCCACCTCCT
>CAZPEY010000621.1:1898-2131 GCA_964585665.1 uncultured Polyangiaceae bacterium
GGCGGCGGAACGGGATCGCCTTGGTGAGCGCGTCCTTCACCTTGTCGGGCACGGCGGCCATCAGAGGCGTGTCGGTCGGGCCCGGGCAGACGCAGTTGACGTTGATCTGGTAGCGCGCCACCTCGCGCGCGAGCGATTTGGTGAAGGCGATGAGTCCGCCCTTGGCGCCCGAGTACACGGTCTCGCCCAGGCTGCCGACGCGCCCGGCGTCGCTGGCGATGTTGACGATCTTG
>CAZPEY010000622.1:0-2127 GCA_964585665.1 uncultured Polyangiaceae bacterium
GTCGTATGCGGCAAAGGCAACTCCGTCCCAGCGCAGCAGCTGGGTCGCGGTCGCGACGAGCAAGTCGTTGGTCCCGAGCGGCACGATCTCGAGGATCTTGCCGCCTGGTGGCGTGCCGAGATCGCCGGGCCCCGTCAGCTCGCTGTAGGTCCCGGTGGCCGGATCCGCCGCGCAGAAGATGCGACCGAGCGAGGTGCCGAGGCAGAGCTGGCCGCTCCCACCAAGCGCCGTGTACTCCTCGGGAAGACTCATGGGCGGGGCGTTCGGAAGGCGCTGCCAGGCCAGCCCGCCGTTGTCGGTGTGGTAGAGGTCGCGCGTCCCGAGCGCGTACAGAATGCTCGCGGCGCGCGGCTCGATGTCGACGATCTCGCCGCCCCATAGACCCTCGTTGAGCGGCACGAAGTTGGGCAGTGAGACCGCGCCGTCCTGCGCCACGGTGAGGTCGCCAGCGACCCCAGTGGCGTCGATCACCGAGAGGTCTTCGATTGTGACGCCGAGATCGCTGGCCGCCAGATCGCTACCGCTGAGGTCCGTGGCCGTCGGGTCGCTGACGCAGGCGCTGAGCCCCACCAGCACCACCAAGACGGTCGCGCAACCTCGCATAGCACCGATCATAGAGGAGCCTCGCTGCGCTGACAACGACGGCCGGCGACGCGTCCGCCGCCGGGCTGCGAGACCGTAAGCCTCGACACGGCGAGGAATTTCCCAGAACGTTGGCCCTGGCGACACGTTCGATGGAAGGGGGAGGATGCGCGTGCGACTGCGTTGGCTACTCGTGGTGATCTTGGTGTTCGGCCTCGCGCAGGCGAGTCGGGCCGAGGGCGTGAACCTCCAGCCGCAGCTCGAGCTCTCGCCCTACGTGCACGGCAACCTGCTCGCGCTCTCGTACTTCGGGCCGGATCGCGTCGTGCCAGGGCCGGTGACGCTGTTCGGGCTGCGTGCTGGCGCGCTGCTCAAGCAGCGGATCACCGTCGGTGGCGAGCTCGCCTACGCGCCGCTGCTGTTCGGGACGCGCTACCAGGACGCGGTTCACCTGCTGATGGTGGGGCCGTACGTCGCGCCGATCTTGAAGGCGTGGACGCTGTGGAAGCTTCGCCTCCTGGCGAGCGGCAACCTGGGGCTCGCGATCCAGACGTTCGGCCCGCAACGACAGGCGCTGCTCAGCGGTGGTTTCGTCCTCGCCGTGTTGCTCGAGTACGTGATCTGGTCGCGGGTCGCGCTCGGCTTCGAGCTCGGCATGCGCAACCAGTTCATTCGCGGAGAGGCCGGGCGCGACGGCATCGGCAGCTTCTACTTCGGCGTCAACGTCGCGATGCCCGAGCCGCACAAGCCCATGCAACAGAACCCGCCCGACGAGACGCCCAAGCGCCCCGGGACGACGACGCGCGATCCCGCGCCGAAGCCGCCGGGCGAGCAGCCCGGCACCGCGCCGCCGCCGACGCCCCCGCCGACGGTCGACGATCCAGCCAAGCAGGAAGATCCGTGCGGCCTGCGGGTCGAGCTCCACCGCCCGATCAGCCAAGACGACAGCGAGCCGGTCGTCGCTGACAAGCTCGCGCATGGAGCGTACACGCTGCGTAACGACGACGCGGACTACACCGTCGGCGATCGTCGGACGACGCTGCCCATCGGCGCGCTGCCGACCGACCTCGAGATCAATGACAACGAGCACGAAAACGATCTGGTGCGCCTCGACGCGGTGAACCCGGGGCTGACGGATGTCTATCTCTTCGCGTTCAAGTTGAAGGCCGAAGCCGATCTCGAGGTCGACACCGCGATGGGCTCTCCGAACGGCGCGCAGGTCGGTAGCGAGCTGCTCGCCTACACCAACGCGCGCAAGACCGCCCGCGAGGGCGGCTTCCCGATGGCGATCCCCGTCGGAACCAAGACGATCTGGATCGAGGGCGCGCGCGGCGGCCGCTATCGCTTCGTGCTCGCGCAGGTCGGGCCCAAGGTGGATCGCGCCGTGGTCCGCTACCAGCGCGAGCCCGAGGAGACCAACCCGAAGTTCGAGTGCCGCGATCGCGCGGCGCTGACGGTCGTCGTCGTCGACATCTACCAGACGCCGGGCGATCGGCAGCGCGACAAGAAGCGCATCCGCAAGACGGCCTTCGACGTGTACTGGGG
>CAZPEY010000623.1:0-2117 GCA_964585665.1 uncultured Polyangiaceae bacterium
GCGGGCGCCGGCGCCTTGGCCTTGACCAGGGACATCTTGCAGATCGGGCAGTGCCCCGGACGATCGCTCGTCACCTCGGGGTGCATCGGACAGGTCCAGATCTCCTTGCCGCCGCTCGGCGCGCCGTGCGCACTGTCGACGTGAGTGGGGGCGGCGCGATCACAACCGCCCAGCGAAGCCAACGACGCCACGAGCACCAACAGCGCCAAGACTCTACGGCTCATGGCGACACCTCCTCGCGCGTCGCGCGGGTCGAGCGGGACGATGCGTCGCGGGCTGCGAACGATCCGACCGCGAGCTCGAGCTCGACCAAGCGGCGCTGATACTCGACGTGATATTGGGCGTGGTTGAGGTGGTGCTCGCGGAGCATGCGGGCCGCGTCGAGGACGGCGAGGAAGCCGATCCGGTCGTTCTGATACGCCGCCTCGGCGGCCTTGAGCGCCAGCTCGGCCAGCGGGATCAGCCGATCCGAGTGCAGGCGCTCGTGCCGCTCCGCCGCGTCGATGCGCAGGAACGCGACGCGGATCTCCTGCTCGATCCGCCGCCGCGCGGCCTGCACGGCGGCACGACGCGCGCGCACCTCTGCCTCTTCGCTCTCGACCATCGCACTGCGTCGTCGCGACGAGAAGATCGGCAGGGTCGTCGACAAGCCGACCGTGAAGCTGTCGGTGCCGCGGACGTTGATCATGTAGCCGGCGCTGATCGCCAGCTCCGGGCGATTCTCGAAGCGCGCCACCCGCACGCGCGTCTCGGCCTCCGCGATCGAAGCAGCCCCGACGCGCAGCTCGGGCCGCTGCTCGAGCCCCCGCGCCATCGCTTGCGCCAGCGTCATGGGAACCCCGGTCGGGTGCTCGACGGCGAGCGGCGGCAGCGGAGCCTCGCTCGGCCGATCGAGCAGGCTGTTGAGGCGCGCCACCGCCTCTTCGCGGCCACGCTGCAGATCGAGGCGATCGTTGTCGAGCGTCAGCAGCTCGGACTGCGCCTTGAGGACCTCGGCCTGCGTCGTGCGCCCGGCCCGGTAGCGCGCCTCGGCGGTGGTCGCCATCGCTTCGAGGAGGTGGTGCATGCGCTCGTTGATCGCGAGCAGCTCATCGGCAAGCACGAGCTCGAAGAAGGTGCGCACCACCTCGCCGTCGAGCCGCAGCGCCACGTCGGCGAGCTGCTCGTGCACCACGATCGCCTGGCGCTCGGCGAGCTGCCGGCGGGCCGCGAGCTTGTCGAGCCACGGCAGCGGCTGGCGTGCGCTGATCATGATCGGCACGTCGCGAAAATCGACCGGCTGCTGCCACCAGTCGACCGACAGCATCGGATCGTCGGGTTGCCCCTGGGCGCGCGGCCGCGCCGACGAGGCGCGCGCCATGTGCCGCGCCTCGGTGAGCAGCGGGCTGCGCGTCCGCACCGCGTCGAGCAGCGCCGGCAAGGACAGCGGGGATGGAAGCTCCTCGGCGCCTACGGCCGAGGGTGCGAGCGTGGCTGCGACGAGGCAGCCGAGAACACCACGGATACGCATGAGACCTCCGACATCGCGAGGGAAGGACCACTCGAGCGATCGGAGGCGCTAGATGCGGAGGACGGTGGCCAGACGGTGGAGGTGATCGTGGGGTGGACCCGCGCGAGACGCGAGGGCGCGGCGGCTGGAGACCAGAGCCACCGAGAGCGGCTCGCTCGCCGTCAAGACGAGCGCCAGCTCGACGCGCGGCGGCTCGAGACCGTCAGCGACGCGCGACGCGGCGGTCGTCGGCGCCACAGAGGTCGGCGCCACAGCCTCGCAGCACTGACGTGAGAGCGTCGTCTGCGGGACGCCGTGAGGCGTGACGATGCGGCTCGGGCAGCAGGCGTGATCGACGCTCATCTGGCGCTTCATCCAGATGCAGCGGTACGTCACCGCCGCGGGCGCGATCGCGAGACCGCCCGTCAGCAGCGCCAACCACAAGGCCATGAGCCGCATCGGCTTCACGACTCAACCCTACGCCCGAGCGGCGGGAGACGCAACCCGTGGCCGGGTGCGGCGAACGGCGAGCGGCGAGCGGCGAACGGCGAGCGGCGAACGGCGAGCGGCGAGCGGCGAACCGTGGGCTTGGTGGTAGTCAAGACATCCCTGACACTTTTCAGCTCGC
>CAZPEY010000624.1:0-2116 GCA_964585665.1 uncultured Polyangiaceae bacterium
ATTCTAGCCAACCCGCCGTCAAGACTGCAAGAGCAAGGGCGGGGCCAGCGCAACTAATTGATGCCACGTGCCGAGTGTCAATCAAGTTGATATCCTACCTCGACGATATGGCAACTTAGTTGCCAGCTCCGGCGAGGGTCGCGCAGGCGGCGCGCACCGAGGAGCCAGGCGGCGGGGCCGCGCCGCCGCGGTCGATCACCAGCGACACGCAGCTCCCGACTGTCTCCAGCTGCCAGCAGGGCGTCGCGCCCTGGTCCGCACAGGCCGGCACCGTCTGGATCCCGCTGGGCGAGGTCTCCGCGACGAAGCAGTCGGGGCGCTCGGGGTGGGCGATCGGCACGTTGAGGCAGCGCGGCCCCAGGCTCGAGCCGATCAAGCTGGCCAGGCTCTGCAAGGCGGCTGAGTAGTCCGTATCGCAGATCGAGGTGAACTGGTGATTCTTGATGCTGTTGACCAGGCTCCACATGCGTAGCGCCGGGTCGCCAGAGAAGCGGACGTCGCTCGGCGAGGCGCATACCCGCTTGAGCATGTACGAGCAGCCGGGCCCGGGAGGACCGGCGCAGGGCAGCGGCTGGCCCATCGAGTCGGCGGTGTCCGGGATGCCGAGCATCGTCTCCACGCCGAGGCTCGGATCGGCGGCGATCGCGGCGAGGATGATCTGTTCGGGCGGATCCTCCTTGAGGACCCCTGGCGTGGTGAAGAAGCTGCGGTAGCGCTCGAGGTCGTAGAGCTTGCCGCCGTCCTTGGCCGTCGCCGGACGGCAGTCGAGGAGCGGGCTCTCGGTGGCGCCGTAGGGCAGCAGCGCGCCGTCGCAGACCAGGCCGAAGCTGCTGCAGCGGTACGAGGTCTGGAGGCCGAGGCCCGCGGGTGGAGCGCTGTTCGGTTGGGCGGAAAAGATGTCCGAGTCCGGTGGCGCCGAGCAGTCATCTTCGTCGGTGACGAAGACGACGACGAGCAGCGCCTCGGGGCGGAGGAAGCCCTGGTTGTCGACGCTGCCGTCGAGCGCGCGCCGCGCCGCCTCGAGGGGTTGCTCGAACCCGCAGCCATCGTCGCCCACGGCCGCGGCGCAGCCGAACGCCCACGCGAGCGGGTCCTCCCCATCGGGCGGCGACGGCAGGTTGCTGGCGCCGCGCACCTGATCGACGTCGAGGAAGGGGCGGCCATCAGTGGGTGGGGCGCAGCGTGGATCGGCCGCCTTGCCGAGCGCCTGCAGACGCCCGCCGCCGCGCGGACCGCCTCCCGGCACGCAGCTCTGGCGCGGATCGGTGTAGTCGTTGGCGCCGAGGTCGGTGGTGATGACGCCGAGGTGGTAGTGGGCCGGGCGGCCGTCGTCGCGCAGGCGGTTGAGCTCCTCGATCATCGCCGGAAAGCGCTGGCGCAGAGCCTCTTGCTTGGGGCGCATCGAGCGCGAGTTGTCGACGACGAACAGGATGTCGACCTGCTGATCGAGCGTCTTCTCGACGAGAAACGTCTTCTCGGCCACGACGAGGGTTCGCGGCGTCTCGACGGGAGGCGGCACGCAGGCCGCGAGTGGCAGTGCGACCACGAAAAGGAGGAGCTCATGGGTCATACCGACGCTTACAGCAACCGATGGGCCAGCGAGGTCTCGACGGGAACGCGGAGTCGCCAGGCGGGCGCTGCCAACCACGAGGTTGGCAGGGCTGCCAATTGGGTTGGCGCCAGGAATTTGCTCCCCTGCCTCCGCAATGGTACCTCCATCCTCGGGGCCGTGTGCCCCGAGCAATGGCCAGTACCCCCCCGATGACGCCCCAGGGCGTCCTTCACCGCATCCTCATCGTCGACGACGAGGAGGCGATGCGCCATATGCTCATGTTGCTGCTCAAGCGCGAGGGCTTCGCGGCGACGGCGGTGGCGAGCGGCGAGGCGGCGCTCGGCGAGCTCGAGCGCGAGGCGTACGACCTGGTGCTCACCGACGTCCGGATGGCCAAGATGGGCGGCCTCGAGCTGGTCGACGAGCTCCGACGCCGCAAGATCCCGACGACGGTGATCGTGATGTCGGCGTTCGGGTCGATCGATCTGGCGCTCGACGCGATGAAGCGCGGCGCCTACGACTACATCTCGAAGCCGTTTCGGCCCGACGAGATCGTGCTGGTGC
>CAZPEY010000625.1:0-2106 GCA_964585665.1 uncultured Polyangiaceae bacterium
CAGAACTTGCCTTGCTGGTGCGCCGCCAGCGCGGCGTTTGCGGCCTTGTCTGCCTGCAGGTCGCCGGGCGCGTAGAGGTTCTTCCAGACGATGCGCAAGTTCGTGCCGTGTTGCCGCACGAGCTCGTTGAGCGCGGTGTGGAGCTGGGCGGTGATCGGGCAGCGAAAGTTGCTGAAGACGACGATCGTCGCCTTGGCCGTCTCGGCGCCGCGGGTTGGCGAGCTGTCGATGGGGATCTTGTAGACATGCTGCCAGGCGATCCCCGAGAGCTCGGGCGGAGGCTCGGAGGTCGACTGCAAGGTAACGGTAAAGGCGCGCCCGCCGCGCTCGACGGCAAACTGCGACCGCGCGCCAACGCCGCGCGCCAGCCTCGCCTCCTTGATGTGGTCCGGAAGCTCGATAGGGACTCCGTCGATCGAGCGAATGATGTCGCGCGGGAGCAAGCCCGCGTGCATCGCTGGCGAGCCCGGCAAGGTGGAATCGACGACCACTGGCCGAGTGAAGATGCCGTCGCCGGTCGTGGCCCTGATGCCCCAGAAGGGCTCTTCCTGCGCCTCCGCGCTGCCGCCAGCGGCGAGCACGAGCAATCCCAACAGCCCCCCGAAGAGGCGGCTCCCTTGATCCCGGTTCATCAGGCGGCTCCTTCTCAGCACCGAGCGGCACTCGTCTCTCGAACCCACTGATGTTCGCGGCGACGTCTCCCGCGGTCAACCGCTTGGTTGAGCGGGCGGCTCAGAGGAGCTCCAGGAAGGCCCGCAGCGCCTGCAGCTCGTCGGGCGGCAGGTCGCAGCCGAAGACGTGGCCCGAGGTGGGGCGGCCGGGTGAGAGGATCTCGTCCAGCCCATGGATCGACCCGTCATGGGGGAGGCGGCCGCGCTGCGCGACGCCGTACAGCGACGGGGCGCGATAGCCACCGGTGCCTCGGTCGCTCGACAGCGCCGCGGCCGGATCGGTCTTCATCGTGGCGGTGGAGTAGATCGGACCGGCCAGGCTCGGCCACGCGTGGCAGCTCGCGCACTCGCGATCGAAGATTGCGCGGCCCGGGCGGTCGCGCGTCTCCGCGTCCCGCGATGCCGGCGCGAGCGACTCGAGGTAGCGCGCCAGGGCCCAGGCGAGCTGGCGCGGCGGGCGCAACACGCCGCCGTGCGAGGTGATGATCAGCGTCTCGATGCGGATGGCCAGCGCGCTGGTCGAGGTGCGCTTGACCGCGCCGGCTCGGTGCAGATGCGACTGCCAGCCGACGACCCGCAGATCGGGGATGAGCAGCGGCGGGTTGCCAGCCTCGGGCGCGACGTCGACGAGGCCGGGGCCCAGGCCGAAGTCGATCTGCTGGTTGGCCAGGCCCGGCACCACGGCGCCGCCAACCATGCGGCTGTGGCAGGAGCTGCAGGTCAGGTAGCGGCCGCGCGAGCCGTCGGGGTGCTCGATCTCGACGACGCCCGCTTCGATCGTGGGGGCTGCCGCCTGGACCGGATAGCGAAAGAAGGCGGCGCGCCCGAGGTCTGGATCGTCGAGCGACAGCCCGGCGCTCGGTGGGTTGAGCTCCGGCAGCGCGTCCCAATCCTCACCGTCTCCAGTCGCGTAGCGCAGCAGGCGCAGCCGACTGTAGGCGTTGTCGGGGTTGACGAGCGAGCTGGTCAGCGTCGCGCGACGGAACGCGCGGTCCCCGACGTAGCTGGCCGCCTCGTCCTCGGCGCACGCGCCCAGGACGAGGATCAGGCCCGCCGCGACGGCGCCTAGCCGACGCATTGGGTGGTGGCGCAGGCCCAGTACCCGAGCGCCGGCTGGTAGCCACAGAAGGCCGCTCCGAAACCACCGTCGAGACCGGTGCAGTCACGATCGTCAAGGCACTTGTCCTTCTCGGTGTGGCAGTACCAGCCGGTCACCCCGAAGTAGGATCCGCACTGGGCGTCGAAGCTCGGCGAGCAGTAGCCGCCAGTCCCGCAGTCGGCGTCGACCCTGCAGTTGCTCACGAGGCACTGGTTGGGGCCGTTGTCGCCGTAGTGCCACGCCTGGCGACAGCTGCAGAGCTGATCGCTGCCGCAGTCCCCGTCGGTCGCGCAGGTGTCGTAGCTGCAGCTGCAGCCGTCGTGGCCGTTGCCGACG
>CAZPEY010000626.1:0-2104 GCA_964585665.1 uncultured Polyangiaceae bacterium
TGCCGAGGAGGCCGTTCCACAGCGCGCGGCTGACCTTGGGGTTCTTTGGTCCTGCCTGGAGCTGGCCCGCGATGTCGACGACGATGTCGCCGTCGGGGGAGGTGCGGATTTGGATCGACTCCTCGGCCTGCAGCGGCGTCGTTGCGTCGAACAGCGCCAGAAAGGCTTGCGCCGCCTTCTTGACCTCGGGGTTGGCCTTGTCGGACAGCTCGTGCGCGAGCGCCTCTTCGAACAGCGGCCGCAGCGCTGAGGGCGCGATGGTTCCGTCGCTGCGCACCTGGAGCAGCTTGGCAAACGCACCCCAGATGACGAAGGTCGTCGCGTGGTCGCCGGCTAGCAGCCGCGCCCGATCGCGCCCGCCAGCGCGCGCCGCCAGCGGCGGAAAGGCGCGCTTGGCGTCGACCTCGTCGACGTAGAGGGCCCACAAGGTCGCCTGCCCACCGACGGTGCGGGGCTGCGAGCCGAGCAGCAGCAGCTTGCGCCCGTCGACGGTGCGCAGCGGCGGCAGGCCTCGCACCGGCTCGGGAGCCGACGCGCCGAGGAGGAAGACCGAGGCGAGCGCGAGGAACAGACGCTTCACAGGATCTGGGCTAGCACGGGACGGCCTGGAAGTCGAACGGCGGTGGTCTTGCGGTGCCGCGCCGAGCATGCGAGCTTTCCGCCCCATGAGTGACAAGCCGACGTCGGAAGAGATCCTGCAGAAGTGGAAGAAGTACATGTTCGCGAGCGTCGCGACCTACTACGACGAGCCGATCGCGCTCGCCGAGGGCCAGGGCTCGCGCCTGCGCGACCACGATGGGCGTGAGTACCTCGACTTCTTCGGCGGCATCCTCACCGTCAGCATCGGTCAGCAGCACCCGCGGTGGAAGGCGGCGCTGCACGCGCAGATCGACCGCCTCGGCCACACCAGCACGCTCTACCCGACGCTGCCGATCGTCGAGCTCGCCGAGAAGCTGATCCAGTCGGCGCCCGGCAAGATGGACAAGATCTTCTTCTCGGCCTCGGGCACCGAGGCGGATGAGACGGCCTACACGCTGGCCCAGTACCACACCAAGCGGCAGGAGCTGATCGCGCTCCGCCACAGCTACTCGGGCCGCTCGGTGCTCGCGCAGTCCGTGACCGGCCACGCCAAGTATCGCCTGCAGACGACGCAGGTCGCCGCGGTCAAGCACGCGCACGCCCCCTACTGCTACCGGTGTCCGTTCAAGCTCACGCCGGCCAACTGCGATCTGCAGTGCGCACAGGACGTCGAGGAGCTGATCCAGACGACGACGACCGGCCAGATCGCCGGCTTCATCGCCGAGCCGATCATGGGCGTCGGCGGCTTCATCGAGGCGCCGGAGGGCTACTTCAAGACGGTGGTCGACATCGTCAAGAAGTACGGCGGCGTGTTCATCGCCGACGAGGTGCAGACGGGCTTTGGCCGCACGGGTGAGCACATGTGGGGCATCCAGCATCACGGGGTCGAGCCCGACATCGTCACGATGGCCAAGGGCATCGCCAACGGCATGCCGCTCGGCGCGACGATGACGACCAAGGAGATCGCCGACTCGTGGACCGGCGGCAACATCTCGACCTACGGCGGAAACGCGCTGTCGGCCGCCGCGGGCATCGCCGTCGTCGACACGATCAAGGAGGAGAACCTCCTGCAGAACGCCAAGGTCCTCGGGCAGAAGCTCAAGGACGGCATGAAGGCGCTGCAGCAGAAGTATCCGATCATCGGCGACGTGCGCGGCCGCGGCCTGATGATCGGCGTCGAGCTCGTCGAGAACGAGCCGGCGGGCGACCGTCGCCCCAACTTGAAGTCGACGCTGCGCCTCTTCGAGGAGACCAAGCAGCGCGGCCTGCTGATCGGGCGCGGCGGCCTCTACGGCAACACGCTGCGCATCGCGCCGGCGCTCAACATCTCGGCGGGCGAGATCGACGAAGCGCTGCGCATCCTCGACGAGAGCTTCGCGGCGATGAAGTAGCACGCCATGCCGAGGAGCGCGCTGCCCCTGACGCTCGCCTGTCTGCTGGTCGGCTGCGGCTTTGGCGCCGACGAGGGGCGCGGCCACGTCGAGCGCGTCCTCGTCGAGACCCCCCGCATCGCAGCCTTCGCCTT
>CAZPEY010000627.1:0-2100 GCA_964585665.1 uncultured Polyangiaceae bacterium
GGATCGCGCGCAATGCAGATCAGAACGTGTGCGTGGTTCGTCAGAAACGTCCAAGACGCCTGAGCGGTCGGCGTTGGACGAGGGGGCTGCTTCGGCTTGGCCTTCATTGCGACAGAAAGCAGGATACCGAAAGCATGGCATGGAGAGCAACAAACGAGCGCAGCGACGAGCCGATGCCAGAATCTCCTTGTCTGGAAGATGTCGAGAAAATCATGCTTGACAATGCATGATACAAACAGCATGCTTTCTCTAGACACCAACAAGGAGCCCCATGAGCCGACAAATCAAGACGCGAGTGACCGTGATCCCAGGCGATGGCATTGGTCCCGAGATCGTCCACTCGGCGCAGCGAGTCATGGAGGCCGCGGGAGCCGCGGTCGGTTGGGATGTCTGTGAGGCAGGGGGGCAGGCCTTCCGCAAGGGCTGCGCTTCCGGAGTCCCCCAGGAGACCATTGAGTCGATCCGGCGCAACCGGGTCGTGCTCAAGGGGCCGCTCGAAACACCGGTCGGGTTCGGTGAGAAGAGCGCCAATGTCACGCTGCGAAAGCTCTTCGAGACGTACGGCAACGTGCGCCCCGTCCGCGAGCTGCCAGGCGTCGTCACGCCCTACAGCGGACGCGGCATCGACCTCGTCATCGTGCGCGAGAACGTCGAGGATCTCTACGCCGGGATCGAGCATCAGCAGACCGCGTCGGTGGCCCAGTGCCTCAAGCTCATGTCGCGCCACGGCTGCGAAAAGATCGTGCGCCTGGCCTTCGAAGTGGCCCGCGCCGAGGGCCGCCGCACGGTGCACTGTGCGACCAAAGCGAACATCATGAAGCTCACCGAGGGGCTGCTCAAGCGGACCTTCGAGGAGGTCGCGCTCGAGTACCCCGACATCGCAGCGAAGCACATCATCATCGACAACTGCGCACATGAGCTCGTGCGCCGTCCCGAGGCCTTCGAGGTCATCGTCACCTCGAACATGAACGGCGACATCTTGAGCGACCTCACCGCGGGCCTCGTCGGTGGGTTGGGTCTTGCGGCGTCGTCGAACATCGGGTCGGACATCGCCATCTTCGAGGCCGTCCACGGCTCAGCGCCGAACCTCGCCGACCAGGATCTGGCCAATCCGTCCGCGTTGCTCTTCGCCAGCGTCATGATGTTGCGCCACCTCGGCGAAGACGCGATCGCGACCAAGATCGAAAGCGCGGTGCTCTGCGCTCTCGAAGACGGCCAGGCCACCATCGACATCAAAGGTCCAGGGGCGCTCGGAACTCGGGCCTTCACGGACGCGGTCATCGATCGGCTCGGGCGCGACCCGCAACAGGCGCGGACGGCGCGTCCCCGTGGCACGCTGATCGTTCCCAAGAGCCTGCCCGCGAAGCAGCGCCCCTTGGTCACGCGGCGCCTCGTCGGGGTGGACGTGTTCATCGAGGCGCGTCTCCCGGCGCAGTGGCTCGGTGCGGAGATCGAGACCCTGACGGCCTCGACGCCCTTTCGCCTCAAGCTCATCTCGAACCGCGGGACGATGGTCTACCCATCCCCCGAGGTCACGCCGGACTGTGTCGACCACTGGCGGTGCCGCTTCGTGCTGAAGGATGAGCGCGCCAGCCTGCACGACGCGCAGATCTTGAAGCTGCTGGCTGCGATTGGCGCGAGGTACCGGTGGATGCACGTCGAGAAGCTGCAGGAGATCGACGGTGCGCGTGGCTACACGCAGGCGCAGGGCGAGGACTGAGCAGCGACGCGAGTCTTCGAACGGGGGAGGGGAAAACGCTTGCGGAGGACAAAAGCCATGTGGACCAGACTGCAGGGGTACCTGATTGATGACTCCCTCACGAGGCTGCGGGACATGGTCGATGGGCTCGAGAGACGAATTCGTCTCCTCGTCATCCCGCTCGTGGTTCTCCTTGCGTGCCAGACCGCGCAGGCAAATCAGACGTTCGCACCGGCGACGCTTCGACTGGATCCCGATATCCACGAGCGAATGAACCGGGTGCTCTCCTCGCTGATCGTGTTCTCACCGCAACTCCTGCCCGAGCAACAGCAGGATCTCCTGGAGTACGACCTGCGCGCGCGGGACCGGCTGCGCTTCTTCTCCGGTGGTACGAACGTCGG
>CAZPEY010000628.1:0-2071 GCA_964585665.1 uncultured Polyangiaceae bacterium
GGTGAGGTGCAGAACGCGCTGGCCGAGGCGCGCTTCGGCCTGGCGCTGGTGCTCGCCGAGTCGGATCCGCGGAGCGCTCGGGCCACCGAGCTCGCCAAGCTCGCCGCCGAGACGTTGAAGAAGTCGAAGTCGGTCCCAGAGCTCGGCACCTATCGACAAGTCGAGGCCTGGCTGAGCCGCCGCTAGACGCGCGCCCCCAGTGCTACTTGCCGGCGACGGGCAGTTGACGTTGATACGGCACGCCCTGATCGCGACAGTCCGACACCGCCTCAAGCCCGTGCGGAGCGCGCCACACCATCTGGATGCGACCAACTGGAAATCGGGGCTTCTTCGCGATCGCGCGCAGATCCTCGGGAAGCGTCTTCCGATCCACGTAGGGCTCGACCTGCAGCACCGCTGGGAACCACTGATGATGAACGCGACCTGCGCGCATCGCGGCGTCACCGGTCGCATCGTCCTCGACCATTGCGCGAACGACGCTGGCCACCGCGGTCGGGATCGCGCTGCCGCCGGGCGAACCGATCACGATCTGCAGCGTGTCGCCGGTGAAGACCATCGTGGGCGCCATGCTCGACAGAGGCCGCTTGCCCGGTGCCGGCGCGTTCTGCGGGTTGCCGACGAGGTCGAAGGCGTTGGGACGCTCGAGGAAGAAGTCGTCCATCTCGTTGTTGAGGAGAACTCCGGTGCCTGGCACGACGAGGCCCGAGCCGAAGGGCACGTTGATCGTTAGCGTCATCGCGATCGCCATCCCGCTTGGATCGACGATGGACAGGTGTGTAGTGTGATCGCTCTCGACCGCCGGCGGCACCGCAGTGGGCAGCGTCGTCGCCCCGCTTGCTGAGATCCTCGCGGCCTGCTCAGCCGCGTACGCGCTCGACGCGAACCGTGCGCTGTCGACCTTGACGAAGTCCGGATCGCCGAAGGCGCGGGCGCGATCGAAGAACGCCAAGCGCGAGGCCTCGACAAAGAGGCGCTGTGGGTTGGCCGCGGGCAGCCGCGCACGCGCCTGCTCGTACGTCTGCAGGATCTGGATCACGAGCAGGCCGCCCGAAGACGGCAAGGGCATGCTGACGAGACGCCGCCCCTTGAAGGTGCCTTCGACGGGGGAGCGCTCAACGACGCGCGGGCGCGCCAGATCTGCCTCGGTCATCGAGCTGCCACCGCCTTGCACGAGGGCAACCATCTTCCTACCCACGACCTCGTCGAACGACTTGGGAGTCACGCCACTGGTCAGCTGCGTTAGCGTCTCGGCGAGCTCGGGTTGACGCAACGTCCAACCCGGCAGAGGACAGACGCCGAGTGAGGTCATGAAGATCCGCTTGGCCTCTGGGCTTTGCTTGAGCACCGACGATCGCACCCAGCAGCGCGCGCAGTACTCCGCCGTCACCTCGACGCCGTTCTGCGCCGCGGCGATCGCTGGCGCAGCGACCGTGGCCAGCGGCAGCTTGCCATAGCGACGATGCAACTCGAGCAACCCCTGCCACTCGCTGGGCACCGCGACCGCAAGCGCGCCGTCACGGAGTGCGTTCGGCTGCTGCTTGACCGCAGCGGTGATCTTCGCGAGGTCGAGGGCCATCGGAGCCTGCTCGCGAAAATCGAAGGCGCGGACGCGCGCCTCACGCGGATCGTAGACCAGGGCGAAGCCGCCTCCTCCGAGCCCCGAGTTCCCCGGCTCGGCCACGGCGAGTGTCAACGCTGCCGCGATCGCAGCGTCGATCGCCGATCCGCCCGCTTCGAGCATCGCAGCGGCGGCCCGCGTCGCCACGGGTTGGCTGGTCGCGACTGCGGCGTTGCTCTCCTCGCTCGATGGCGCTCGGGCCGCACTCTCACACGAGTTGCGCCACGGCAGCCCCGAGACGTACCAGCCAAGCGCGGCGAGCACGAGGAGCAGCACGCCCAGGATGCCCCCGATCACTCTCAGGACTCGCTTCATGTCGCGCCGATAGTAGCGCTTTCGCGAGACTCTCGGACGCCGGACTCAGGTCAGCTCTTCGACGTGGAGGTCAGGCATCTTCGTCCAGGCGTGGCGGCGCTCGCTGTAGACCGAGACCGAGGGCGCGACGAACGTCGG
>CAZPEY010000629.1:0-2070 GCA_964585665.1 uncultured Polyangiaceae bacterium
TCGGCGTTCCGCGGTAGAACCCCGGCATGGCGCAGATCACTGAACGTCAGGTCGAAGTTGGCACGCTGTCGCTCCACGTCGCTGAGTGCGGCAAGGGTAGGCCGGTCGTGTTGCTGCACGGCTTCCCCGAGCACTGGTACTCGTGGCGGCACCAGATGCAGGCGCTCGCCGACGCTGGCTATCGAGCAATCGCACCCGACCTCCGCGGCTACAACCTCTCGGACAAGCCGCGCGCCATCGCCGACTACACGATGGACAAGCTGATCGGCGACGTCGTCGGCTTGTGCGACGCGCTCGGCCTGCCCGAGATCGATCTGGTCGCTCACGACTGGGGCGGGGCGGTGGGTTGGTACGTCGGCCTCGAGCACGCGCATCGGCTGCGCACGCTCACCATCTGCAACAGCCCGCACCCGGTGATCTTCCGTCGGTTGCTGCGCACGCCGGCGCAGCTCCGGCGCTCCTGGTACATGTTCGCCTTCCAGCTGCCGTTCCTACCCGAGCGACAGCTCCAGCGCCCGGGCTTCGCGCAAAAGGCGCTGCGCGGCTGGGCGGTGCACAAGGAGCGCTTCCCGGACGAGGACCTCGCGCGCTACACGACCGCGATCGCGCAGCCCGGCGCGGCGACGGGGATGATCAACTACTACCGCGCGGGTCTGCGCTACCCTCGACCGTGGCGCGGCACGATCAAGGTGCCGACGCTGGTGCTGTGGGGCGAGCAGGATCGCGCGCTCGGCATCGAGTGCCTCGACGGGCTGGAGCGCTACGTCGAGGACCTGCGCGTCGTGCGCATCCCGGACGCCTCGCACTGGGTGCAGCAAGACGCGCCCGAGACGGTCAATCGCGAGCTGTGCGCCTTCCTCGCGGCGCACCCCGTCGACGCAGCCGGGTGACCGAAACGCGTCAGCCCGCCCCGACGGGCAGGCCCTGCGCGCGGAGCTCGCGCTCGGCGAGCGCGTAGTCGGCGACCTGCCACGGATGGAAGTCGGGGCGCAGGTACGCCAGGAAGGACCTGGCGATGTCGCCGAGCGCGAGGTCGCCCTGCCGGTGCGCCCGTCGACGATCGCGGAGCAACCGCCACCAGCGCGCGTTCGGATCCTGCTGCATCAACCGATAGGCCCCGATCCACCAGAAGCCGAGGAGGCCGGCGGTCGCGAGCAGGTGGCCGAGCGCTCGGTTGCGATAGCCGGGGGCGACCGCACGCAGGACGTCGAAGGCCACGGCCTTGTGCTCGATCTCCTCGGCGGCGTGCCAGCGCATCAGCGCGCGCATCGTCGGATCGACACCTTCGATCCCGTTTCGCGTCAGCATGTGGTGGGCGAACGACGCGGTGAAGTGCTCGAGCGAGACGGTCACCGCGAGGCGCAGCTCTGGGGAGAGGCGCGGCTCGAGCACGCTCCAGGCGAGGTGCTCATAGAAGGCCAGGAAGGACTTGAGCTCGTAGCCCTGCGCTTCGAGCTGGGCGAAGAAGTGCTCGTGCTCCGCACCGTGCAGTGCCTCTTGCGCGAGGAAGCCGCGGATCTGCTCGCGCAGCCGCGGGTCTTCGAGCTGGTCGACGTAGGCCTTGACCGAGCGCATGAAGAAGCGTTCTCCCGAGGGGAACAGCAGGTTGATCGCGTTGGCCATGTGGGTGCCCCAGACGTTGCCGCCGAGCCAGTACCTGGGCACCTCGCGGAAGTCGTACGAGGGACGGCGGGGCTGGATTCGGCTCGGCTGACTCGCGGCAACTTGCATGGCGGCCTCCTGATGGGTTAGATAAAAACATAGGTGTTTTTATGCGACAAGCGAAAAGACCAGCCCGGCGTGGGCGCTACGATCGACGACAGACCCGGACCGCGCGCCGCCAGGAGCAGCACAGTCGCCTGCTCGCCGCCGCCGGCCTGGTGTTCGCGCGTCGCGGCGTCGCTGCGTCGTCGGTCGAGGCGATCGTCAAGGAGGCCGGCATGTCGCGCCGGACCTTCTACGAGCACTTCGCCGATCTGCCCGATGCGCTGCTGCAGCTCCACGACCAGGCGGCCACGATGGCGTACCTGCTCATCGAGTCGCAGGCGCAGCAGCACCGCGATCCGCGCC
>CAZPEY010000630.1:0-2066 GCA_964585665.1 uncultured Polyangiaceae bacterium
TGCGCGGCCGTCGCCAGCGGATCGAGCCGCCGCGCCGCCTCCCCCTGCTCGAGCGCCTCGGGCTCGTCGCCCTCGTCGAGTGCGAGCAGCGCCAGCTCGAACGGATAGAGCGCAGCGCGCGGCTCGTGGTGGAGGCCGAGCTCGGCGCGCTTGCGGCGGATCGCCGGTGCGAGCTCGCCCTCGGACTCCTCGTCGAACACGTCGCGAAACTCACCATCCTTGTCGAAGACGAGCTGCTCGCGCCGGGCGAGCAGGCAGAGCCACCCGAGCGGCGTCGTCGCCGCGAGCATCGTCTCGCCCTCCTCGTCCTCGAGGCGGATCGCGCCGTCGCCGCTGCAGAACACCGCCGCCCCTAGCGACTGCCCGACCCGCAGCCACGGTCCGACGCGCTCGATCTCCGACGGGACGAGCAGCTCGTGGCTGTCGAGGAACAGCCGCGCGCCGCCGAAGCGACGGTAGAGCTCGACGAGCGCCGCGGGCAGCGGCCCGAGTCGCTCCGCTGCCGCCGCGAGTGTCGCGTCCGTCGCGGGCACTTCCAACCAGTGCACGCCCGCTTCGTACGGCGCCAGCATCGTCTGGAGCTGAAGCCACGACGCGGGCTCGCGCCCCTGACCACCGCCGCGCTTGCGGCTCACGACCGCGTGCCTCTCACGAGCACCACCTCGCCTCGGCCGTCACCGCTTGCAAGGCACGTAGGACTTGTCGCTGTGCGCGAGCTTCTTCTCGGCCTCGTCGAGCTTCTTCTTCGCCGTCGCGTCGAGCTTGCCGCGGTCGAGCTCGGAGAGCTTGCACAGCGCCCACGCGCAGTCGGCGTACTGCTTCTGATCGCAGCGCTCGTAGCCGAACTTGGACAGGCCGCTCTGCAGCTTGGCGACGAGCTGATCGTGCGGCACCGAGCCTGGCGTGATCTCGGCCAGCAGCCCCATGGCGCCCTCGTAGCCCTTGCGATCGCCGACGACCATCTTGGCGGTCGCGGCGGACAGGTTGCTCTCGTCGGCAGGCGCCTTCTGCGCCAGCAGCCGCAGCCGCATGAGCTCGACGTTGGCCGGATCGACCTCGAGCGCCGAGTCGAGCTCGAGCTTGGCCTCGGCGTACTTCTTCTCCTTGTAGAGCTGCTTGCCGGCCTTGGCGTGCTCCTCGCTCTTGGCGAGCAGCCGCTGGATCGCGTCGGTGCCCGAGGCCTTGACCGTCGGTGGCTCACGAAACAGCGCCGCGACGGCGAGGCCGATGAGGATGAGCGTGAAGATACTCCCGACGATGATGCCCGCCGACCCGCCGCCGCCGCCTTGCGGCATCGGGATCGGCTCGACGAGGCGGGTCCCGTCGGCCTCGATCGCCTGGACGCGGAACTGCACCTCGCCGAAGCGCACCAGATCGCCGGGGGTCAGCGCGACCCGGCCCGAGATGCGGTGGCCGTTGACGTACGAGCCGTTCGACGAGCCGAGATCCTCGATCTCGAGGCGGTTGGCGTTGCGGTGGATGCGCGCGTGCTTGCGCGACAGCGACGCGTCCTCGAACGACAGCTCGTTGTCGGTGGCGCGCCCGACGGTGGATGCGCCCTGCCCCAGCTCGAAGATGCGACCGTCGTAGCTGCCGCCCTCGCCGACCAGGCGGAACTGCGGACCGGCCGACGCCGACTCGATGCCGATGCGAAACTCGGCGATCGACACCGCGCTGGCGATGGTCAGGCTGGTCGGGCCCGTGATCTTGACGCCGTCGACGAACACGCCGTTGGCGCTGCCCTCGTCCGCGACGTAGAGCCGCCCGCCCTGCAGGTAGAGCTTGGCGTGTCGACGCGACACGCTGCCGGAGGGCAGCACGAGGCTGCGATCGTTCTCGCGGCCGATCGTCACCTCGCCCTTGGTGAGCTCGGCGGTCGCGATCGGCTTGCCATCGGAACCAAAGGCGGTGATGCGAAACACGGTCGGCTATCGTCTCCGCTAAGCTCGCAAGGATGCGTCAGACCAGGTAGGTCGATACCCCGTCGCCTGCAGCGCGCCCGGTCGCGCTCCCTCGAACACCGGGCGAAGCTCCCACGGCCCATCCCGCCCGATCACCTCGCTGAC
>CAZPEY010000631.1:0-2062 GCA_964585665.1 uncultured Polyangiaceae bacterium
GTCTCGGGCGGCATGCAGATCCCCTGAATGCAGATCCCTTGTGCGAGTCATCCGTTGTAGGATGGGTGCCATGCGACTTTTGCTTGCGGTCCTGTGCCTCGGCTTCCTGCTCTCCGCGTGCAACGACGGCGACGCTCCGCCCAATTTCACCGACGGCAGCGTCAACCTTGACGGCTCCGGCACGGTCGATCTCGGCGGCAAGGACTAGCCGACGGTTGCTAGCGATCCCGGGAGCTCGTTCGTTGTGAGAGGGTGACCATGAAGACAGCGTCGGATATCCAGACCTACCTCCTCGAGCTCGAGCTCCCGTACGAGGAGCCGCGCGAAGGGACGTGGATCCTGCGCGAGCTCGACGGGCTCGACAATCTCATCGTGACCATCGCGGGCCCGGTGCTCGTGTTTCGCATGAAGCTGATGGACGTGCCGCACACGCACCGCGAGGAGCTGTTCCGCACGCTCCTCGAGCTCAACGCGACCGAGATGATGCACGGCGCCTACGGCGTCGAGGGCAACAGCGTCGTGATCTCGGACGCGCTCGAGCTCGAGAACCTCGACTACAACGAATTTGCGGCCACCATAGATGACATCATGTTGGCTGTCGCATCTCACCACGGACGCTTGGCCAAGTATCGGGAGGCAGCCTAATGGCAGGGTTCTTTTCGCGGTTGGGTACGCTGATCAAATCCAACCTCAACGACATCATCTCGAAGGCCGAAGATCCGGAGAAGATGCTCAACCAGGTCCTGGTCGAGATGAAGAACCATCTCATCGAGGCCAAGAAGCAGGTTGCCGTCGCGATTGGGGACGAGAAGCGGCTCAAGAAGCAGTACGACGATCAGGTCAACCAGGCGCGCGACTGGGAGCGCAAGGCGATGCTGGCGGTCAACGCCGGCGACGACGAGCTCGCCAAGGAGGCGCTGGCGCGCAAGGAAGAGCACGAGAACCTGTCGCTGCAGTTCGAGCAGCAGTGGCAGATGCAGAAGGACGCCGTCGACAAGCTCAAGGATCAGCTCCGGCTGCTCAACGGCCGCATCGAGGAGGCCAAGCGCAAGCGCAACCTGCTCGTCGCCCGCGCCAAGCGCGCCGAGGCGCAGAAGACGATCCAGGCGACGATGTCGGGGCTGTCCGACACGTCGGCGTTCGACACGTTCGATCGGATGGCCGACAAGGTCGAGAAGATGGAGGCCGAGGCCGAGGCCTCGAGCGACGTCGCCAACGATCTGACCGGCGACTCGCTCGAGATGAAGTTCAAGCGCCTCGAGTCCAAGGCTTCCTCGTCGGACTCGTCACTCGCCGCGCTCAAGGCCAAGATGGGCCTGGCCGCGCCAGCCCAGGAGCAGAAGGCGCTGCCCGCGCAGGCCGAGACGAGCAAGAAGAAGGACGCCAAGGAGAGCAAGCCGGCGGCGGACGAGGATCTCGGCCTCGACGACTAGTCCTCTGACCGGGGCACAGTGACAGAGGACTGTCGCTCCAACGTACGTGAAAGCGCGTTCACGCGCGATCTCGATCACATCGAATTTCCCGTCGACAACTAGCGTTTCACAGGGCGCGCCGCGCGTGGCACGCGGCGTGCTCGTTTGGGCGTTCCATGAAACGAACCATCCTCGCGCTCTTCCTCGGTGCTACCACCAGCCTCGCTTCGCTTGCCCCGATCCCCGCCTCGGCCGCCGAGCCGACCCTGTCGGCGATCCCGCAGCGCCTCGTCGGCACCGTGCTGTCGAGCGCGCAGGCGCTCCTGTGGGACGGCGCGCAGCAGAGCTACGTGTTGGTCAAGGTCGGCGATGACCTGGCCGGCGGACAAGTCGTCGCGCTCGAGGCCGACGCGGTGACGATCGAGAAGGACGGGGTGCGCGAGCTCATCGAGTTGCTGCCTCCGCCGATGTCCAAGCTCGCGGCGCGGCGCAACCGCCGGATGCCGGCGATGATCGTGACGAGCGCGCAAGGTCCGTCGCTGCTGCCGCAGAGCAGCGAGGCTGTGCCGCCCGCGCCCGCCGCTGCCCCGGCGCCGCCCGCTCCCGTCGCTGCGCCACCCGCTCCCGTCGCTGCGCCGCCCGCTCCCGTC
>CAZPEY010000632.1:0-2057 GCA_964585665.1 uncultured Polyangiaceae bacterium
CTCGATCACCGAGCGCCTACCGCAGCTCGCAGTCGATCCCGTTGTGCTTGAACACCTCGTCGAGCCCGCTGCGGTCCGACGGGTGGGCGTTGACGTACGCCTGCGCGATGTCGCAGCCGTGGATGCCGCGCCGGACCTTGTTCGACGACGAGGAGCGCTCATAGTCGTCGCGCACCGACTGCGGCACGACGAGCCACGAGTCCTCGAGCGCGGTGTAGATCGCCTTGAGCGGGCTCGAGAACGACTCGCTGGTCTGGCTCCACATCGTGGAAGCCCCGTCATTCCGCTCGTCGAGCCAGTCGCAGAGCGAGCGCGCGATCGCGTGCGGCGCCTTCTTGCCCTCGGGGCAAGCCAGCGGCGGCGCGCACGCCGCCTCGGCGCCGTCGACCTCGTCGTCCCACTCGGGATCGACGCCGCAGCCGAGCACGTCCATGGTCTCGCCGGACAGATCGCGGGCGCGCGCCCCGTCGAGCGGCACCGGCGCGCCCGGGCTCTCCGGGCCGGTCACATCGCTGAGGGTCGCGTAGGCGATGAAGTTGGCCCACGGCTCCTTGGTCGCCGCGGCGGTGTACTCGAGCGGATCGCTCTCGTGCCCGTCGTTCTTGTCATCGTTGTTCCAGTCGAGGCTGTAGTCGACCCACTTGCCGTGCCCATGCAGCGCTCGGTACATGACGATGTGGCCGTACTCGTGCAGCGGGCACGGATTGTCCGGCCACTTGTTCGGGTGCGGCAGGTCCTCGGTGGTGAGCTTGATGGTGTCCTTCTCGTCATTGACGCGGCCCCAGGCGGGTAAGCAGACACGGCCAGACTCGTGCGAGTGGCCAGCCCCCGACTCCCGGAAGTTCATCGGGAACAGCACCTTGAGGTCGCCGAACTCGTCGAACTTGAACGGGATGTCCGAGCCGACATGCACCTTGCGGGTGACGTCGACGATCGACGCAAACACCATCGCCGCCTGCGCGTCGAGATCGGTCTTGTCGTTGGCGACGGCCTCGTAGTGCGTGGTCGGCAGCGTGATGCTGCTGCCGCGCACGACCTGCGGCTGCGTCGGAGTCGCCAGCGTCGCCCAGCGGAAGTAGGTCGACGCGCCGTTGCCGTGGTCCTCGAACCGCGGCGTGTCGTTGAGCCAGCCGCTCGGCTTCTCGACGAAGAAGCAGCGCTCGTGATCGAGCGGGCAGTACTGAAGGAGGACCTTGGCCGCGATCGAGAGGCCGCTGGCGCCCTCGATCGAGTCGTCGTTGCCGCACGGATCGCAGACCTGCCCGGTCCAGGTGTAGCGCCCCTCGGCGTCGGCGATGACCCGGGCGACGAACGCCTGCGCCGAGCAGTAGTTGTTGGCGCCCGAGCGATCGACCTCGTAGAGCTCGACCGTGGCGTCGAGGAGGCCGAGATAGTTCGGCGCGTGATCGAACTCCTCGTGCGTGTCGCTGGTGATCCGATACTGGGTGCCGGTCGATCCGTCTTCTCGATGGTGGATCGGAAAGCGTCCGTACTTGCGCTGATCGTTGTAGTCGACGCGTCCGGAGACCGTGATGGTCTTGCAGAACGGCGAGAAGGTACCGTTGTTGTTTCCGTTGGGATCGACGAGCTGAGCCGAGCGATCCTCGGTGGGGTCTTCCGGTCGCTGCGGGGCGCAGGCCTGGGGCGCACAGCTGACGAGAAGCGCGAGACAGAGAGCACGAGAAGTGGACATGAGCGAAGCCTCCTTGGGCGCCGCCGCTACTCAACTCGCGTGCCAGAGGACCGGATCGAGCGAGCTTCAGTGGTTAGCTCGCGCGCAGCGTCCCGAATCGAGCCGCGCCGAGGGGAAGCCGAGTCGCATCGACTCAGCACCCTGAGCGCCACGGGCTCAGGCGCGAGGTCGAGCGCTCGACAAGCGAGAGGCTCCGTAGTCTGATGCGCGCCGGAGGGGCGAATGGATCAGGTAGAGGCGAAGGCGAAGCAGCACCAGAGTTGGACCAAGGTCGCACCAGGATGGGGCAAGTGGGACGCGGTGATGGCTGCGTACACGCAGGGCGTCACCGATCGACTGCTCGAGCTCGCCGACGTCAAGGAGG
>CAZPEY010000633.1:0-2052 GCA_964585665.1 uncultured Polyangiaceae bacterium
GACTGCTGCATCGCTCACACTCCTTTTAGGCCAATGGGCCAACCAGTATAACAGCCAAGCCAAATGTCTGCGCGATCGTCGATCAAGTTGCCACCGAGGCTCCTGTGGGGCGCGAGTCGCCTCGCGGCCAGCTCGCTCGGCCTCGTCGGCGCGCTGCGCCTCGACGAGTGGGCCGGCGGTGTCGATGGCGCGCGCACCGATCGCTACGTGCGGCGCTGGGCGAACGCGACGCTCGGCTCGCTCTCGGTCGAGGTGCACCAGGCGGGGCAGATCGCCCTCCCACAGCGCGGGCTCATCGTCGCCAACCATCGGTCGTTCGTCGACATCCCGCTCCTCTTGTCGCGCTTCGGCGGGCGCCTGCTGTCACGGGCCGACGTCGCTGACTGGCCGCTCCTCGGCTGGCTGGCCGGGATCGGCGGCACGCTGTACGTCGACCGCGACAGCAGCCACTCCGGTGCGGGGGCGCTGCGCCGGATCGTCAGCAGCCTCAAGCAGGGCCACACGGTCGGGGTGTTCCCCGAGGGCACGACGTTCACCGACGACGAGGTGCGGCCGTTCCTGCCCGGTGCCTTCCTTGCGGCGGCGCGAGCGCGCGTGCCGATCGTCCCGGTCGGCATCGCGTACGCCGAGCCGAGCGCCTGCTTCGGCGACGAGAGCTTCGCGACGCACGCCACCAACCTGTTCGCGCTGTCCCGCGTCGAGGTCGGCCTCGTCGTCGGTGCGCCGCTCTCGGCGCGCGGCCGGATCGAGGCGGTCGCCGACGAGGCGCGTCGCGCCGTGCAGGCCTCCGTCCTCGACGCGCGCTCTCTGCTCTCGCTGCGCGGCAAAGAATCTGTATAGTCCGCGCCCAATTCAGGAGACCGAAGTTCCATGACCTTTCTCGAAGCGGCGCTGGCCGTGTTGCGGCGCGCTGGCAAGTCGATGTCCGTTCAGGAGCTCACCAAGGTGGCGGTGCGCGACAAGTTGCTGTCGGTGGTGGGGCGTGACCCCGAAGGGACGATGGCGTCACGCCTCGACGAGGTGTTCGCCAACGGCGGCTACCACGACGAGCTCGTGCGGGTGAAGCCGGGCGTGTTCGGGCTCAAGCGCTATCCACCGACGGCGACGGCGGAGGCGGCTGCGGGGGAGGCGAGCGCCTCGGGCGCAGCTGGCCAGGCGTCCAGCGACGCTGGCGCTGCGGGCGGGGAGATGGCCGGAGGATCGTCGCGTCGCCGGCGGCGTCGCCGGCGTGGGCGGAGCGGTGCCGAGGGCGGGGTCGAAGGCGCCGCTGGCGAGGGCGAGGGCGAGGAGAGCGAGCTCGACGGCGAGCGCTCGGAGTCTCTTGCCGTCAGCGGCGGAGAGGCACAACCGGCGCGACCGCGCTTGCCCGAGCTGCTGACCCTCCCCAAGACCGTGATGGCGCCAAGCGAGGACGCTGCGCCGATCGTCGCCACGCCCGCCGACGACGAGCAGGCCCTCGAGGACGCCGAGGCGATGGGCGATCTCGACGAGGCGCCGGTGGCCGCGTACGAGGACGCGCCGGTCCACGAGGACGAGGATCGAAGGATGCGCCCGGCCGAGGTGCTCTCCGATCGCGATGCGCGCGGCAAGCGGCGGCGTGGCCGCGATCGCGAGCGCAAGGGCAAGCGCGGTGAGACGCCCCGGGAGGCGCAGGCGACGGCCTCTCCCGGCAGGGGTGACAAGGCCGAAAAGAACGACAAGAACGATAAGAAAGAAAAAAACGCTAGCGCGGATGACAAGGGCGCTCAGCGAGATAAGAACGATAAGAAAAAGAGAAAAGGCAAAAAAGATAAAAACGAGACCGGACTCGCTGCGCCGCCGCCCGGCCCCTCGCCGACGGCCCCTGAGGCGGTGGTTGGCCTCGAGGTCCAGGCGCGCTCCGACGGCGCCGCGCCTGTGGGAGGGGCCGCTTCGGTGGCCAGCCCCGTCGCTGCGACGGCGCCGCCCGAGCGGGCGGGCGGGCGTCAGGGCGAGCGTCAGGATCGACAGGGCGAGCGTCAAGGCGAGCGTCCGGATCGACAGGGCGAGAGCTTCGAGGTCGCGACCCGGCTG
>CAZPEY010000634.1:0-2051 GCA_964585665.1 uncultured Polyangiaceae bacterium
TCGCCCAGTACGTCGGCAAGACGGTCAGCGAGGAGCACCCCATCCTCGACGCGCGCCTGCCCGACGGCTCGCGCGTCTGCGCCGTGCTGCCGCCCGCGTCGCGGCGCGGCATCTGCGTCTCGATCCGCCGCTTCCCCAAGGACCGACTCACCGTCGATCAGCTCATCAAGTATGGCGCGATGTCCGAGGCGGCCCGCGTGTTCCTGCACGAGTGCGTGCTGGTCAAGCGCAACGTCGTCGTTGCTGGCGGCACCGGCTCGGGCAAGACCTCGCTGCTCAACGCGCTGTCCTCCTTCGTCCCCGACTCGGAGCGCATCGTGGTCATCGAGGACTCGTCCGAGGTGCAGCTCCAGCAGCCACACACCGTCTACTTCGAGGCGCGCCCGCCCGATCAGCGCGGCCGCGGCCAGGTGACCATCCGTGACCTCTTGCGCTCGTCGCTGCGCATGCGCCCCGACCGCATCGTCGTCGGTGAGTGCCGCGGCGGCGAGGCGCTCGACCTCATCCAGGCGATGACCTCGGGTCACGGCGGCTCGCTGTCGACCGTGCACGCGACCTATCCGCATGACACGCTTCATCGCATCGAGACGATGTGCTTGATGAGCGACATCAACCTGCCGCTCTCTGCGCTGCGGGCGCAGATCGCGTCGGCGGTGAACGTCATCGTCCAGACGTCGCGCCTCAACGACGGCTCGCGCCGCATCACCCACGTCGCCGAGTGCCTCGGCCTCGACGACAAGGGCGACTATCGGCTCGAGATGCTCTTCGAGTTCCGCCAGACCGGCGTCGAGCCGAAGACCGGTCGGGTCATCGGCACCTTCTCGCCGACGGGCAAGCTGCCGTCGTTCAAGGACGAGATCGAGGGCAAGGGCTGGGCGCTGCCGCCCGAGATGCTCGCCACGGCGCAGCCGCGCGGCGCCGGCCAGCCGCCGCCCGTCCCGCGAGGTCACAAGTGAGCCGCCGCCCACCGCCGCCCGACGACGACCTCGAGACGCGGCTCGACGATGAGCCCGACGAGCAGGCGACCGCGGCCCACCCCGACTCGGGCATCGTCGCCGAGCTCCGCGCCAAGCTCTCGAACGGCAAGATCTCGTCGCTGCCGCTGTACTCGCTGTCCGACCGCATGGTGGTCGGGCGCGGCAAGGGCTGCGACTGGCAGATCGAGGACGGCAGCCTGTCGCGTCAGCACGCCGAGCTCAAGTGGAGCGGACGCGAGCTCACCGTCGAGGACATGGGTTCGCAGAACGGCACCCGCGTCGATGGCAAGCCGGCGCGCGGCGCGGTCTCGGTGGCGCCCGGCGCGACGATCCTCCTCGGCACGGTGCCGATCCTGTTCCAGATCCGCGCCGAGCTCGCAGACCAGCTCGCTGGCGGCGATCCCGATGCGACGCGCCTGACCAAGGCGCCGCCCGAGCGCATCCCCGACACGCGCACTGACATCCCGCTCGACGGCGCCGCAGCCAGCCCGTTTTCGCCGCCGAGCGAGCCGCAGGTCTTCCGCCCCACCCAGCACACCGCGCTCCCCGAGGACATCACCCAGCCCTGGGATCCGCGCGCCGCGCTGGTGCGGGCGCCCGAGCGCGGGGTCGGCGATGCGCTGCTCGATCGCCTGCGCGATCAGTGGCGTGAGAACCGGCGCCCGTTCGTCCTCGGCGCCGCGACGCTCTACTTGCTGATCGTCGTCGGCGTGTGGGAGTGGTACGATCGCAAGAAGGCGCGCGAAGCCGAAGAGGAGGCCGCCGCGCGCATGGTCGCGCGCGCTGCCGCCGCCAAGGAGTCGGGCCCGATCGTCACGCCGCTCGCGCCCGCCAACGACCCGACGCTCACGCCCGTGGCTGCCGGCGAGCGCGAGGTGGTCTTGGGCGCGGCGATCAGTGACTACGATCAGGGCCACCTGCGTGAGGCGCTGCGCGCCTTCCGCAGGCTGGCGCTCGACGAGCACGACGAGGTGAGCAAGTTCATGGTCGGCCTGCTCGAGACCAAGCTGCAGAACGCCACCGCGCCGGCGCTGCCGCCCGCGCCCGGCGCGCCGGCACCGACCGCGACGCCCG
>CAZPEY010000635.1:0-2039 GCA_964585665.1 uncultured Polyangiaceae bacterium
GCCTCGGCGCGCTGCGCCTCGAGGCGCTCGCGCTCCTTGCGCTGCTCGGCGAGCAACTGATCGAGCTCGCCCTTGGCACGCTGCAGCTCCTGCTGCGTCGACGACAGATCGCCAGAGATCTTCTGGGCCGAGCGGCCGAGCTCGGCGATGCGCTGCTGCTCGGAGCGGGCCTGCTGCATCGCCTGCGCGGCGCGGGCCTCGGCCTCGGCCACGTTGGTCTCACTCTTGGCAGCTCGCTCGAGGCGCTGCGCCTCTTGGAGCTGGAGGCGCGCCCGCTTCTCCTCACTCGCCCGCAGGCTCTCGACCGTACGCGCTTGCAGCGCCAGGGCCTTGCGGGCCTCTTCGAGTCGCGCCGCCCTCTCTTCGATCGCGCGTCGCGCCGACGACTGCGCCTCGTTCAGCTTGGCGATCTCGATGTCGCGCTGCTTGACCAGCGCGTCAGCCTCTCGACGAAGGCTCTCGATGCGTGCCCGCTCGGCCTCGCGCTCCTTCTGCAGCCGACCGAGCTCCGCCGAGCCGCGGCTCTTGTCCTGCTCGTAGCTCTGCTGCAGCTCGGCGAGGCGCTTCTGCTCCCGGTCGCGAGTCGCCGCGAGCTGCTCGATCTCGCGCTTGGCGACCGCCAACCGCTCCTTCGTAAGTTGTGCCTCTGCCTCGACGGCCTGCGCCTTTTCCTTGGCCTGCTGCGCCTCCCGTCGCGCCTGCTCGGCGCGGGCGTTGGCCTCGCTCTCGGCGATGACCGCCTGCTTGCGAAGATCGGCCTTGGCCTCCTCCGCCTGGCGGGCCTGCTGCAACGCGTGCAGCTTGGCCTCCTCGTTCTGCCGCGCCGCCTCGGCGCGCTTGCGCGCTGCTTCCGCCTCGGCCGCGCTCGCCTCGGCGCGCTTCTTCATCGCCTCGGCTTCGACGAGCTGCATGTCGATCTTCTGCTTCTCGGCGGCGCTGAGCCCGATCGTCCGGCTCGGTGCCTCATCGGCCGTGATCGTCACGATCACGTTCGAGCCATCGGCCCTGACGTCGTACGTCGCGGCGCGCTTGAGCCCGATCATCACGCGTGCCAGGCGCGCATGATTCCCGTTGTACTCGGTCGACGCGATCTGGCTTACCGCCCAGCTATCGACGTCGACCAGATCGCCGCCGTCGAGCGTGCCGTTGGCGATGTCGACGACGAGACGCGCCGGCCGATCGAGCCGATACGCCGTGAAGCTCGGCGTGCCGCTGGTGCGAATCGTGACGATGGTCTTGCCGCCATCGGAGCTCGCGACCACCTGGCCGATGCGATTGACCGGCGTGGCGATCGCGGGGCTCGCGAGCAGCAGCGCCGCCAGCCCAGGGCCGACCAGCCACCGTCGAGAGAATCGAGCTGTAAACCGAGCGTAGGCGTTCATCAACTTTCCTCCGCTACTCATTGGCGATCTCGCCAGCGTGTAGCTCAACGACGCGTTCCGTGGGCTTGCCCTTACCCGCTTCGTCCTCGATCTGTAGGAAAACACGATCGGCGGAGATACGCGAAATTAGTGCGTCTGCTTTCGACAGATGCTCCCCGCGCCTCACCGACACCCCCATGCCCGTCGGGTCGACGAACATCGCGGTCGGCGACAGGCCATCGCCGCTGATGATCGCCACCAGCTTGAGCTCATCCAACGCGAACTTCTCGAGAATGATCTTGTGCTGCTTGTTGACCACGACCTGCACCGCGAAGCTCGACAGGTAGTTGCGGAACGGATCGCGGTTGCCCTCGGCCTCGATGAAGTCATCGTTGACGAGCTGGCGCTTGCGCACCTCGGCGAGGAGCTGATCCTTGGTCATCGTCGCGCCTTGGAGCACGTCGAGCGGATTGGCAGGCTTCCCGCCCGGAGCCGGCGGTGCAGCGGGAGCAGCTGGCGCAGCCGCAGCGGGGGGCGCAGCGCCTGGTGCACCTGCACCCGGCGGGGCCCCACCCGGCGCAGCGGGGCCCGGCTTGCCCGCCTCGTCCTTGCCCGCCTCACCGGCAGGCTTGGCCTTCGACGTCGGCGGCTCGGGCGGTGGATCGTTGCCGCACCCGA
>CAZPEY010000636.1:0-2034 GCA_964585665.1 uncultured Polyangiaceae bacterium
GGCCTCGGGGTGTCTCTGCCGATCTTCGCGCGGAACCAGGGGGCGCTCGCGGTGGCGCGCGCCGAGGCGAGTCGAGTGCAGACCGACATCGAGCTGCAGCGCCGGCAGATCGAGATCGAGGTCGCCCACCTGGTCGAGCTGGTGCGGCTGCGACGAGACGATCTGCAGCTGTGGCAGGACCAGATCATCCCCGCCGCGCTCGCCTCGGCGCAGCTCGTCGAGACCGGCTGGCGGGCCGGCAAGTTCGATCTGTTTCGGGTCGTGCAAGTACAGCGCGAGGCCTCCGAGGCGAGGCGCAAGCGCCTCGAGGTCCTCGGCGAGCTGTGGACCGCTTCCATCAACCTGCTGCGTGCCGTGGGGATGCCATGAGTCGATCCATACTTCGTGTCGTAGTGTTCGCCGTCGCCGTCGCGCTCGCCGTCACGGCGCTCGTCATCGGGCCCGGCGGCTGCTCGCGGCCGGCCCAGTCGCAGCCCGCCCCAGACGAGGGGGAGCGCAGCAGGGTCGCGATGTCGCAGAAGGCTCTCGACAACAACCCCGTCGAGATCGGGCGCGTCCAGCGTACCCGCCTCGCGGTCGACCTCGAGATGGTCGGGTCGGTGTCCTACGATCAAGACCACGTCGCGGTGATCGGACCGCTCGTGCCTGGGCGCGTGCACCGGCTGCGCGCCGGTCTCGGCGATCAGGTCAAGGCGGGGACGGTGCTGGCGGAGATCGAGAGCACGGTCGTCGGCGAGGCGCAGGCCCAGTACCTCGGCGCCGCGGCGCGCGCGCAGGCGGCCGACGCGAACCTGCGGCGCGAGCGCGATCTGGCGGCGCAGCGCATCTCGTCCGAGCGCGAGCGCGAGGTCGCCGAGGCGCAGTCGGCCCAGGAGTCCGCCGAGATGCGGGCGGCGATCGAGAAGCTGCGCGCCTACGGCCTCGGCCCCGAGGACATCGAGGCGATGCGGCGCGGCACGACCAGCGCGGGGCGGGTGCCCATGCGCTCGCCCATCGCGGGCACGGTCGTGCAGCGCACGATCACCCTCGGCCAGGCCGTCGAGCGCGCCACCGACGCCTTCAAGGTCGTCAACCTGAGCAAGCTGTGGGTGCTGCTCGACCTCTACGAGAAGGACCTCAACCGCGTTCACGTCGGCCAGCGCGCCGAGGTGCGCACCGAGGCGTATCCTGGCGAGATCTGGAAGGCGCGCGTCGCGTACGTCACGCCGATCATCGACGACAAGACGCGCACCGCGACGGTGCGCATCGAGTTCGACAACCCGTCGGGCAAGCTGCGGCCGGGACAGTTCGTCACCGCGAAGCTGATCGGCGATCCGGCCAACGGCGCGCGTGAGGTGCTCGCCGTGCTGCGCAAGGCCGTCGTCACCGTGCAAGGCAAGAGCATGGTCTTCGTCAAGACCGCCACGGGCTTCGAGCGACGCATCGTCGAGCTCGGCGCCTCGGGTGGTACCGAGGTCGAGGTCGTGCAGGGCGTGCGTGAGGGCGAAGAGATCGCGATCGACGGGGCCTTCCTCCTCAAGGCCGAGCTGTTGAGGTAGCCATGCTAGAGAGCCTGGTCGCCTTCTCGGTCCGACGACGCGGCGTGGTGCTCGTCGTGTGGGCGCTCATCTTCGCCGCGGCGCTCGCGGCGCTGCGCCGGCTCGGCGTCGACGCGGTGCCCGACGTCACCAACGTGCAGGTCTCGATCATCACCACCGCACCGGGCCTGTCGCCGGTCGAGGTCGAGCAATACATCACCACGCCCATCGAGATGGCGATGAACGGCCTGCCCGGGATGACCGAGATCCGCTCGGTGTCGCGCACCGCCGTCTCTGCCGTGACCGTGGTGTTCTCCGACGACAGCGAGCTGTGGCTGGCGCGCCAGCTCGTCAGCGAGCGCCTCAAGCTCGCCGAGGCCGAGATCCCGCCCGGCTACGGGCGCCCCGAGCTCGCGCCCCTGTCGACGGGGCTCGGCGAGATCTACGAGTTCTACCTGGTGTCGAAGCGCTACTCGCCGATGGAGCTGCGCACGATGCTCGACTGGACGGTCGGCTA
>CAZPEY010000637.1:0-2030 GCA_964585665.1 uncultured Polyangiaceae bacterium
GCGCCCACGGCCTTGCGGGCCGGCACGGTGGGCACCGGCATGCACGCGGTGCCGAGGAACTTGTCACTCGTGTTCGGGCTCAGCATGCCGTCGCGGGTCACGGTCGGGTTGACGACGATGCACTGGCGCGGTCCGCCGGTCAGCGGATCGACGGTGCACGTCCCGTTGCCGATCACGCACGGCGGCTCGCACAGTCCGAGGGTCGTCCCGCCGCCGAGGCCGCGGCGCACGCAGCCGCCGGTGCCGCCCGCGCCCGGCAGCGCGCAGAGCGCGAGGGACGACGGGTTGCAGCGCTGGGTCTTGCCGCCTGGAGACGTGTCGTAGCAGACGCCCGTGTCGAACCGCATCCGATCCCAGCACTCGACCGTCGTCTGCAGGCGCTGACAGTTGCCCTTCTCGGTGCACTTCTCGAGGCAGAAGTTGCCCTTCTCCGCGCCGGTCGTGGTGTCCAGCAGCTTGACGCACACGCCATCCGGCATGCAGTTGTCGTCGCTGTTGCACGTCGCGGTGCAGTAGCCGCCTTGCAGGATCTGCATCGAACAGACCTTGTCGCGCCCGCACTCCTTGTCCTCGGTACAGCCGGTACCGACGGGGAGCAGCGGCCCGAGATCCTCCGCCTTCAAGTCAAAGCCACCATCCGGCACGCTCTTGCCCTTCGGCACACAGGCAAAGATCGCCAACAGTAGAGAGCCCGCCGTAATCAACCGCCCGAGCGGGTGCACGAGGAAGAAGCGACTCATATTGGGCCCATCCTACACGCCTCCCCGTCGGAGGCAAGGACTGTGCGTCAGACAACTACCCGGCGGTTCGACTTGAACCCCGGGGCAACGTCGGCTAAGTAGAGCCGACGTGATGGATTTCCCAGCAGTCGACAAGGAGCGCGTTTGGCCCACGCAAGCGCCGTAAAATTCTCGCTCGCCGTCGACAAAACCATGGGCAGCCGCATCCTCCAGCTGGCGGGCCCGGTGGTCATCGCGATGCTGTCCCAGACGGCGATCAACCAGGTCGATCACATCTTGATCGGCCGCCTCCCGGACTCCGAGTCGATCCCCGGCCAGGCGGCGCTCGGCATCGCCCTCATCTTGCTGTGGGCGGTGGGCGGCTCGCTGTCGGCCATCTCCGTCGGCACGCAGGCGCTCACGGCGCGACGCATCGGCGCCAAGGATCCGGAGAAGGCCGGGCAGGTCCTCTTCAACTCGCAGGTCGTCGCCTGGGCGTCGGCGGCGGTCGCTTCGCTGCTCGGCTGGGTCGCGGCGCCCGCCATCTTCGGTCTCGTCACCAAGGACCCAGACGTTCTCCGCCTGGGCGTGCCGTACCTGCAGTGGCGCCTGGTCGGTGTCATCGCGATGGTCGTGACGATCAGCTACAAGAGCTGGTTCGACGGCCTCGGACACACGCGCGTCCACATGATGGCCGCGATCGTGATGAACATCTTCAACCTGTTCCTCAACATCGCGCTCATCTTCGGCAAGTGGGGCTTCCCCGCGTGGGGCGTCAAAGGCTCGGCGATCGCGTCGATGGTCTCGGCCTACATGGGCATGCTGCTCATGATCTACTGGAGCTTCCGCGGCGAGTACCGGCGCACGTACCGCCACTATCGCGCCGGCCTCTTCGACCTCAAGCAGCAGTGGGACATCATCCGCCTCTCGGTGCCATCGGGGATCGCGACGATCTTCGTCATGGGCGGCTTCGGCTTCTTCTTCAAGATCGTCAGCATGCTCGACGGCGCCGCCACCAGCGGGCCGATCTACGCCGCGGCGACGCAGAACGCGATCATCATCCTCATGCTGTTCTTCACCGCCTGCATGGCGTACGGCTCCGCGACGGCGACGCTGGTCGGTCAGTCGATGGGCGCCAAGGACTTCGACGCCGCGGAGCGCTACGCGTGGGAGGCGGTCAAGATCGGCCTCTACATCGCCATCGGCTTCGGCCTCGTCATCGCGATCGCGCCCTCCGAGGTGCTCCGCATCTACTCGAAGGACGCGACGGTCATCGCAGCGGCGACCCCGATCCTGCGCATCTGCGGCCTG
>CAZPEY010000638.1:0-2017 GCA_964585665.1 uncultured Polyangiaceae bacterium
AAGGCGCTCGCCTGGGCGCGCCTGCAGAACGCTCGCTCGAAGAAGGAGCTCGAGGCGTCGCCCACGTTCGGGCCGCTCCGCGATCGCATCCGGGCCATCCTCGATTCCAAGGAGAAGATCCCGTACGTCAACAAGCACGGAGCCTACTTCTACAACTTCTGGCGCGACGAGGTGCACACCCGCGGCTTGTGGCGCCGCACGACGCTGGCCGAGTATCGCAAGCCCAAGCCAGCGTGGGAGACGGTGCTCGACCTCGACGCGCTCGGCAAGGCCGAGAAGGAGAACTGGGTGTGGGCGGGAGCGATCTGCCTCTACCCGAAGCAGGAGCGCTGCCTGATCTCGCTGTCGCGCGGCGGTGCCGACGCCAGCGTCGTGCGCGAGTTCGACACGGTGACCAAGCGCTTCCTCGCGAGCGGCGAGGGTGGCTTTTCGCTGCCCGAGGCCAAGAGCAACGTCGTGTGGAAGGACCTCGACACCGTCTACGTCGGCACCGACTTCGGCCCCGGCTCGCTGACCGACTCGGGCTACCCGCGCATCGTCAAGGAGTGGAAGCGCGGCACCAAGCTCGCCGACGCCAAGACGATCTACGAAGGACAGAAGAGCGACGTCTACGTGTACGGCGCGCGCAGCTGGGATCACGGCCGGGTGCGCGATCTCGTCTTTCGCGGCATCACCTTCTTCACGTCCGAGACCTTCCTGCGCATCGACGACAAGCTGGTGCGCATCGACGTGCCCGAGGACGCCGAGGTCGACACCTGGGACGATCAGCTCCTCGTGCGACTGCGCTCGGACTGGAAGCTCGGCAACAAGGTGTGGCCCAAGGGCGCGTACCTGGCGACCAACCTCGAGGCCTTCCTCAAGGGTGGGCGCGACTTCTTCATGCTGTTCGAGCCGAGCGCGAATCGCTCGTTCTCCGAGCTGACGCAGCTCAAGAGCGCGCTCGTCGTCAACGAGCTCGAGGATGTGCGCAATCGCCTGTTCGTGTGGAAGCGGCAGGCCGGCACGTGGCAGAAGAGCGAGCTCATGGGCGGTGGCTTCGAGAGCATCTCGACGAGCGCCATCGAGCCGCGCGACACGGATGAGTACTTCCTCACCACGACCGGCTTCGTGCGGCCGACGACGCTGTCGTTCGCCTCGCTCGGCAAGCCCGCCGAGGTGCTCAAGCAGAGCCCGAGCTTCTTCGACGCCAAGAACCTCGTCGTCGAGCAGCACTTCGCGACGTCCAAGGACGGCACCAAGATCCCCTACTTCCAGGTCGCCAAGAAGACCGTCGTGCTCGACGGTAACAACCCGACGCTACTGACCGGCTATGGCGGGTTCGAGGTCGCGATCACGCCGTACTACGATTCGCTGACCGGGGCCGGCTGGATGGAGGCCGGCGGCGTCTTCGTCGTCGCCAACATCCGCGGCGGCAGCGAGTACGGCCCCGAGTGGCACCAGGCGGCGCTCAAGCACAACCGCCAGCGTGCCTATGACGACTTCATCGCCGTCGCCGAGGACCTGCACAAGCGCAAGGTCACGTCGCCGTCGAAGCTCGGCATCGAAGGCGGCTCGAACGGCGGCCTCCTGATGGGCGTGATGCTGACGCAGCGCCCCGAGCTGTTCGGCGCGATCGTCTGCTCGGTGCCGCTGCTCGACATGCGCCGCTACCACAAGCTGCTCGCCGGTGCGTCGTGGATGGCCGAGTACGGGGATCCCGACAAGGCCGAGGACTGGGCGGCGCTCGCCAAGTTCTCGCCGTATCAGAACGTCAAGGCCGGCGTGAAGTATCCGCGCACGCTGTTCACCACGTCGACGCGCGACGATCGCGTCCACCCGGGCCACGCGCGGCGCATGGTCGCACGCATGCTCCAGCAGGGCCACGACCTCCTCTATTACGAGAACATCGAAGGTGGCCACGGCGGCGCGGCCGACAACGCGCAGCGCGCCTATCTGTCGGCGATCTCGTTCGTGTTCCTGCGGCAGCAGCTCGGCCTGCGCTAGCGTCGGGACCAGCCTCGGAGCTAGTTGATCCAGA
>CAZPEY010000639.1:0-2013 GCA_964585665.1 uncultured Polyangiaceae bacterium
GTCTTCATCACGTCTCCCGTTCTCACAGCAGGTTCATCCAGCCCGAGGCGAACACACCGTTCGGCTGCAGGTTGATCTCGAACGCCGAGTCGAAGATCAGCATCCAGACGCCGATGTACTCCTCGAGCGCCTTGGCCTGATCCGGCCCGAGCTTGGCGTACGTGGCGCGGGTCCGCTTCATGAGATCGCCCTGGCCGAGTGCCGACAGATAGCTGGGCGCCATGTACGCCGCGAACGGTCGCGGCGTCGCAAACAGCGGCTGTACCGCGCTCGGCAGCCCCGCGAGGAGCGCGTCCTTGCCCTTGCCCGCCCCGTCTTGGAGGCGCTGCAGCGCCAGCTTCGCCCCGGCCTCGTCGAAGGCGAGAACCAGCGCGCCGGAGCCGGTGGTGACGTGCACGGCGAGCTCGATCGGGTCGAGGTTCGGGATCTCGATCTTGCCCTTGTAGGCGTAGACCTTCTTGCCGAGGAGCTCGACCTGCGAGCGCGTGATCTGCAAGCCGCTCGGGGCCGCTTGAAGCGCCGTGCCAATGAGCCCGTCGATGCGCTCGACGAGCTTGCCCGCGACGGCCGCATCGCGCACGCCGAACAGCGTCACGATCGCGTTGCTGGTGACGGACATCGCCAGCTCGCCGGTGAAGTTGCCGACGATGTCCTTGTCGGCGTCGAGGCCGGTGACCAGCGTGAAGCCGGCGAGCGCCTTGTCGAAGTCCTCGGGCGGGATCTTGCCCTTGGCGAACTGCCAGACCGCCTTGGGATTGAACGCCGCGCGCAGGACGAAGTGGTCGCTGCCGCGCAGCGCGCCGAGCAGCGTCGGGGCGGCCGGGCTCGCCGCGCCCCCCGTGCTCGCCGCGGGCGCGTCGGTCGTGAAGTAGGGCTGCACCGACGCAGTGTCCGGGTTGAGGTAGCCGCCGCGCCAGCGCGCGACGTGCGGCTCGGAGCCGACGCCGAGCCACGCCGCCTTGCTCTGCTTGAAGTAGTCGAGCGGCGCGTCCTTGACGCCCGGCACGCCTTCGAGGTTCGTGAAGACGAGCAGGCCGAGGCGCAGCGTCTCCGCGTCGATCTGCTTGCCGGCCGTCGCGAAGAGCGATTGGTCAACCTGCTTGACCAGCGGAAGCTCGGGGAGATCGTGACAGACGACCCACTTGCGGCCCTGCTCGGACGGTTCGCAGCGCAGCTCCTCCTGCTGCAGCTTGCTCTTGAGGAAGGTCGCCGCCTTGCTGGCATCCGTCGTCGGGAAGAGCAGGATCCCCTTGTCCCCCGGCAGGTAGGCGAAGCCGACCGGGCCCTCGAGATCGAGGCCCTGGCCCTGCCAGCCCGCGTCGGCGAGCGGATCGAAGCCGAGCTCGGTCTGCGGCTTGACGAGGGCCGCGTCGAGATACCGCTTGCCGATCGGTCCCGCCGTCGCGATCCGCTGCGCGGCGCGCAGCCGATCGAACAGATGCCCGAGCTTGCCGACGCTGATCGCCAGGATCGCGTTGCTCGGCAAGAGCGACAACACCTGCCGGTGCGCGGCCGAAAAATCGAGCTCAGGGGGCGCGCTCGCCGCCGGCGGACGCTGCTGACACGACCCGCTGACCAACGCCACCGCCACCAGCGCCGCTGTGGACCAGACCTTTCCGTGCTTCATGCACGCGGCTTAACAGCGACGACCGCAGCGCGTCAACGACTGCTTGAGGAGGGCGCCGCCCAGCCGCGGTGCTTTGCTCGGCCCCCGACTCGCCGCGCCAACCGTAGTGGACGACCGACGCACCCGCGGGCTACGGTCACGCCCAAGGGGGACTCTCAATGCTCAAGCACTCTCTCATGGTCTGCGCCTGCGCAGCCGCGGTCGGATGCGCCAGTGGCGGCGGCGGCGGCGGCGGCGCCACGACTTCCAGCAACTACGACAAGCGCGTGCAAGCGATGGTCGGCTCGACCAAGGGGCCGCTCGACGAAGCGGTGCTGGAAGGCGTCTGGAACGACTCGTCGGACAGCGCGATCGCGATCGTGCACAAGGAGGGCGACGAGTACCGG
>CAZPEY010000640.1:0-2006 GCA_964585665.1 uncultured Polyangiaceae bacterium
TCCGGTCGCGCTGTCGACGAGCTCTGAGCGCGAGCTCAGGTCACGTAGCCCGTCGTCTTTTGCCCCTTCTTGACGCGCTCCTTGTACTTCTCGACCTGGGCCTTGAGGTACTCCGACTTCGTCGACGCCAGGAAGCGATCGAAGAAGGCGAGCACCGCCTTGTTCTTCGGGAACGCGTCGAGGCCGTGGAGCAGGTAGTCCTGATCCATCGGATGCAGGCGTGGCAGCGCCTCCTCGATGACCGGCAGCAGATCCTTTCCCGAGAGACGGACGAAGTTGTAGAGGTAGTTCTTCGAGGTGCGGACCTCCTGGAATCGATCCTTGAGGACCTCGAGGCGCTTCTTCGGAGACAGCTTCAGGAGCTTCTTGAGCGCGGGCGACGCTCGCTTCAGAAGCTCCGCTTCCTTCTCCTTCACGACGGGATTGATCGACAGCAGGCCCTTGGCCTTGGCGATCTTGTCCTCCACCGCGTAGATCATCGTCGAGACGATCTCGGTGCCCTCTTCGGTCTCGCGGAGGGAGAGCGCCGCGGAGTCGAGATACTCAGCGAGGAGGTCTGCGGCGCGCGAGACCTTTGCGGTCGAGAAGTCCTCGCCCTTCTTCCCGAGGTAGATCATCGTCGCGCCGAGCACGGGCATCGCCGCCGTCGACGCGTCGAACAGATCCTCGAACTTGGGGTCGTGCGAGTACCACTGAAAGCAGCGCAGGAGCCCGCGGAACTCCTCCGGGCTGATCGTGCCGCCGGAAGCGTTCATCAAGAAGTGCTTCATGCCGAGCGCCTCGGCGAAGTCGTGGATGGACGTGGATCGTTCGAGGCTCACGCAGCTACGATACACCGTCCGTCCAGCAGCGGCGCGACCGTCGCAGCCTGCGGGACCGCGGTTGTTGCACGTCGTTGCCAGGGTCATGGCGCTTCGCGCCGCGCACTCCGCGCTCGCGGCCCGCCCGTTCGGATGGCAGACGGCGCCCTCGCCGAAACTCTCGGAGCGATTCCAATCAACCGAGGCGATCGGGTGGGGTTAACGATGGTCGCGCGGCTCGACTACAGAGAAGCCGCCCGCACCCTCGAACTCTCTGGCGAGGGTTCGCCGCATCACGATCACGACCGGCCACTCTCGGAGGCGAAACACCGCCGCGTCGCTCGGGATCTCGTCTTCGCGGAGCACGAGCTGGGCGACCTCGAAGATCATGCCATCGATGGTCCGCGGCTTTGACGCCCGCGTGTTCATGCACGAGACGGGCGGCGGGTTCACGAGAACGTAGTCGTCGGCGAGGGTCGTCTGGTTGTGGAGGACCTTGAGGCGCAGCAACTCGATGTTTCGATCTACCTTCTTGAGCACGCGGCCGATCTTTGCGGAGACGATGAGGTAGCTCGTGCCGGTCAAGACATCCTGGAGCGCGCCCGTCGGCGCTTCCCTCAACCTGACGGCCGCCGACTTCGGCCAGTCTGCGCGCCGCCGGGCGCCGGTGCTAGTGCCGCCAGCGATGATCTCGACGTACTCGCTGTCGACCTCGTCGTCGTTGTCGATGGCCGTCAGAGAACGCTCGAGGGGCGCCGAACCGTCAAACACGCGGTAGCGCCAGACCACGAAGGCGCTCGGTTTTCCGGAAGGCCTCGGTCTGGTGGCGGCACGAGTCCCGGTAGACTGAGAACCTCTCGCTGCGCGCTCCTTGCTCATCGATTCTCCCTCCCTCGTTGCCTATGCAGTCGGGCCGCCCCACCCGTGACCGCCCTGACCGCCCCGCCCGGAAGTAAATCCCCGCGACCGCCCCGCCCGGAAGTAAATCCCCGGACCGCCCCGCCCGGAAGTATGACCGCCCTGACCGCCCCGCCCGGAAGTAAATCCCCCGCCCCCTGACCGCCCGACCGCCCCGCCCGTTGTGGCTCCGTTCCGTTGGCTACCTCCAGTCCGGCGCCGCGGCGGGGTCAACACTCGAGCCGCGACGCCAACGCGTCGATCAGCTCCGTCGGTTCCCACGAGCGAACCGTGACCGTGAGGTCCGCG
>CAZPEY010000641.1:0-2003 GCA_964585665.1 uncultured Polyangiaceae bacterium
GGCTTGAAGCCGAAGCCCTGCTCCTCGACCTCGAGGTGGAACATCGCGTCGCGGTAGTGCTGCCAGTGGCCCGAGGTCTCCCACAGCTTGGCGTTGAAGAGCAGCGGCGTCTTGACCTCGACGTAGCCGGCCTGCTCGACGAGCAGACGCCGCATCAGCGTCGAGAGCTGGTTATAGATGAACGCGCCCTTGGGCAGCCAGAACGCCGCGCCCGGCGCGTACGGGTGGAAGTTGATGAGGCCGAGCTCCTTGCCGAGCTTGCGGTGGTCGCGCTTGGCCGCCTCTTCGAGGCGCTTCAGGTGCTCGTCGAGCTCCTTCTTCGACGGGAAGGCGGTGCCGTAGATGCGCTGGAGCATCTTGTTCTTCGAGTCGCCGCGCCAGTACGCACCGGCGAGCGACAGCAGCTTGAAGGCCTTGACCTGCCCGGTGCGCTCGACGTGGCCGCCGCGGCACAGATCGGCAAACTCGCCATGGCCGCACACCGAGATCTTCTCATCGGCGGGGATCGCCTCGAGGATCTCGAGCTTGTAGGTCTGCTGCTTGGCCGAGAGCAGCTCGATCGCCTCCTGCCGCGTCAGCTCCTTGTGGAAGAGCGGCAGATCGGCGTCGACGATGCGCTGCATCTCGGCCTCGATCTTGGCGAGATCCTCGTCGGTGAACGGGTGATCGACGTCGAAGTCGTAGTAGAAGCCGTGCTCGATCGGCGGGCCGATCGTCAGCTTCGCCGTCGGCCAGAGGTGCATGACCGCATCGGCCATGACGTGCGCGGCGGTGTGGCGGAGCTTGTCGAGCTCGCTCATCGCCATGGGCTCTTCGATTCGAACGGTCACGGGATCACCTCGGGCGGATGCTGAGAGTCGCTACTTGAGATTGTGAAAGACCTTCTGCACGTCGTCGTCCTGCTCGAGCGCGTCGACCAGCTCGAGCACCTCCTTGGCCTGATCCTCGGGCAGCTCGGTCAGCGTCGTCGGCACGTACTCGGACTCGGAGGACAGCGGCGTGATGCCCTTGGCCTCGATGGCGTGCGCGAGCTGGCCGAAGTTGGCGAACGCGCAGCGCACGAGGAGCTGCTTTTCACCCTTGTCGCTCTCGGTCTCGCCCATCTCCTCGAGGCCGTGATCGATGAGGTCGAGCTCGAGCGCCTCGGCGTCGATGCCGGCCGGGTTCAAGCGGAACACGCCCATGCGCGTGAACATGAAGCCGACCGAGCCCGACGTCCCCATGTTGCCGCCGTGGCTCTTGAAGGCCGAGCGCACGTTGGCGACCGTGCGAGTCACGTTGTCCGTCGCCGTCTCGACGAGGATCGGCACGCCGTGCGGGCCGTAGCCTTCGTAGAGGACGATCTCGTAGTTCGAGGTGTCGGCGCCCTGGGCGCGCTTGATCGCCGCCTCGACCTTGTCCTTGGGCATGTTCGCGGCGCGCGCGTTCTGGAGCACGCGGCGCAGCGACGGGTTGGACTCGGGGCTCGGGCCACCCGCCTTGACCGCGATGTTGATGTCCTTCGCGATGCGCGTGAACATCTTGGCCATCCGGTCCCAGCGCGCGAACATCGCGCCTTTGCGAACTTCGAATATGCGTCCCATGGCGCAAGGTTCTAGCTGAAAGCGGCAGAAGGCGAAAGGGGCGTCACCGCGCTGCGTTGCGCTTGCCTTGCGGGCGTCGAGCCGAGCGCGCAGATCTTGCGCCGCGCGAGCCGCGCCACCCTCGCGATCTCAAGCAGTTGACCGCACCCCACGTCGGCAACCAATTTGCACGTGTTTCTCGACGAGAGGTGACATCATGGCAACCCTACTCGCCAATCAAGACTCGGACGTCCCCCACATCGGGCCCGCCCATCACTACCTTCGCAACCTCCTCATCGTGCTCGGCCTGTTCATCATGGCAGGGCTCGCGATCGCGTACTCCCTGGTCGGCGGTCGCAACGACGCTCGCGAGGTCGGCAAGCTGCAGGCGTTCATGAGCGCCTACTCCGAGCAGTGCGATGAGCGCGTCGCCAACGGTCC
>CAZPEY010000642.1:0-1999 GCA_964585665.1 uncultured Polyangiaceae bacterium
AGACGCAGGTCAAGCCACGCGTCCTCCTGATCGTCGACACGTCGGGCTCGATGACCGAAGCGATCGACTCCAACAACGACACTGGCGCCGACGGGTCGACGTCCATCTCGACCGAGTTCGGGCTGAGCACCACGTACGCGCCCGGCTACTCGGCTGGGACGTGTGGCACGTCCCCTTATCAGGGCGTCAACAGCCGCCTCTACAACGCCAAGGTCGCGGTGTCGAACGTCGTCAACGGCTCAGGCGATGTCGACTGGGGACTGGCGCGGTACTCCGGAACGTACTGTCCGATCACGACGACGGCCTCGAACCAGGTGACCGTCCAGACGTGCAACAACAACGGCAACTGTGGGGGAGGCGGTTGCAGAGGTGGCAGCGCTGGGAACGCGGACGGCACCTGCGGATGCAACAACGACTCGCAGTGTACGACCGGCTATCGGTGTCTGAGCGTCAACTTCGGCGGTGGCGACATCTACAATACCTGCGTCACGACCGATACGTGCACCAACAACAATCAGTGCGCGAGCGGACAGACGTGCACAGGCGGTCGCTGCACCTGCAGCACGGATTCGCAGTGCCACCGCAACGAGTTCTGCATCAGCGGCTCCTGCCGGGTCGATCCGAACTTGTGCGTCTTCAATCAGTACGGGGCGAGCGATACGCGCCTGAGCAACGGCGGCTCGCGGAACTGCTCGAGCAAGATCAGCTTGCCGGCAACCTATGCCGGATCGTGCGGCACGACGAGCGCCGCGGCGACCTCGCTCGGGGACAACGGCTGTCGCGCCCTGTACACCTGCGAGACCGATGCGGAGTGTGCGCCGGGGCAGGCGTGCGCTCCGATCCCCGGTACGCTCGTCTCTGCTTCTGGGGCACGGGCCTGCACCTGTCCAGCGACGAATGGTGACGCTGCCTGTACGACCAATCTGCCTGCCGCGGCCGATGGCCTCGTTCACAGCGGGTTCTCCTGTGTGAACAGCTTCTGCACCTACACGACGAACTCTTGCCGCGGTGACAGCTCGGTGATCATCGTCGACCCGCGCAACCCTGCGCCCTCGACGGTGCTCAAGTGGCTCGACGGCGTCGAGGACTACCACCTGTCCAGCGCCGCGACCCTACCCCAGAACTTCGTCCCTACGGGTGCCTCGAACGTCGTCAACCCCGAGCTGCGCGCGGTCGGCTCGACGCCGCTCGGCGGCTCGCTACGCACGGCAGCGGCCTGGTATTCGCAGATCAAGGCAGCGGCGAGCGACGCAAAGATCGCTTGTCGTCCCTACATCACGATCCTGCTCACCGACGGCGCGGATACCTGCGACAACGTCTCCGATACGGGAACTACCGCGACGACCAAGCGGCGCTGGGGTCCGCCCGCAGCGGCTCGCAAGTTCGTTGAGGAGACCGTGACGGCGGCGCGTGTTCCCAACAAGGTGTACGTCATTGGTCTCTCGATCAGTGACGCTGGGGATGTCGCGTCGCTGCAGTCGATCGCGGCGGCCGGCGGCACCTACCCGGCGCGCTTTGCCAACTCGCAGGCGGACATCGAGGCGGCGCTCGCCGACATCCTCGCCGAGTCGATCTTGTTCGAGAAGTGCGACGGCGAGGACAACGACTGCGACGGCCTGATCGACGAGGGCTTCGGCGTCTTCAAGGAGTGCACCTCGGCGTCGGACTGCGGCGGCCAGGCGTGCAACCAGGGCCGATGCACCTGCGCCACCGCGGCGACGTGTGGCGCCGGGTATGTCTGCCAGAAACCCTCGCTGCCGGACAGCGAGTTCAATGGGCCGACGAGCTTCTGCATCGCGACCTGCCAGGCGGGCACGGGCGGCTGCTCGGCCAACGGCGTGCGCGAGTGCGAGTACACGCTGAGCGGCATGACCCACGTTGCGTCGACGGGAAAGTCGCGCTGCACGGCGGTAGCGGGGACGCCGGTGAGCGAGGACACGACGGCGACTCGATGCAACGGCCTCGACGACGACTGCAACGGGTACGTGGACGACTGCAC
>CAZPEY010000643.1:0-1410 GCA_964585665.1 uncultured Polyangiaceae bacterium
GCATCACGTCGAGCTCGATGCCAGTCGTCACGCCCGACATGCTCGAGGACAAGCCAGCGCCCGAGCCGGCCAAGGCCGCGCCGCCGGCTGCCCACGCGGCGCCACCGGCTGCGCCACCCGCGCCCAAGGTGGCGGCGAGCGCGCCGACCATGATGGCGCAGGCGCCCGTGCTGCCGACGCCCGAGCCGCCCAAGCCGGCCCCTCCTCCGGTGGTCGAGCACAAGCCCGAGCCGGTCGTGCTCGCGTCCATCCCCAAGGACGTCCCCACCATGCCGCGCCCGTCGCTGATCCCGAACGCGCCGCAGCCGCAGCCGGTCGTGGCGCGGCCAACGCCGCCCGCGGCCCACATGCCCAAGGCGACGCTCATGGGCATCCCCACCGTCGGGATGCCGGGGCTCAACATCGGTGCCGCAGCTGGGGCCGCGACGGCTGCCGCCGCTGCGCCTGCGCCTGCGCCGACGCCGGTCGTCGCGGCGCCGCCCGTCGCTGCGGTGAGCGCTCCCAAGCTCGTGCCGCAGACCATCCCGGACGCGCCGACGCCCCCGCCGCAGAGCGAGGCCAAGAGCGCGGTCGTCGCCTCCGCCGTCGACAAGGTCGAGGCGAAGATCGCCGAGAAGGGTCCCGAGTACGCGGCGCTCGCCAAGCTGTCGCGTGAGGCGATCGAGCAGATCGTCTGGGAGATCGTCCCGGAGCTGGCGGAGGCGATCATCAAAGAGAACCTCGATAAATTCGCTAACAAAACGAAGTGAACGAGCTATCAAAAGCCTACGAACCCCGCGAAGTCGAGCAGAAGTGGTACCGCTACTGGCTCGAACAGCGCTACTTCCACGCTGACGCGCAGACGCCCAAGGCCCCGTTCTCGATCGCGATCCCGCCGCCGAACGTGACGGGCTCGCTCCACATGGGGCACGCGCTGTTCGTCACCATTCAGGACATCCTCATCCGCTGGCGGCGCATGGGCGCCTACAACGCGATGTGGATGCCCGGCACGGACCACGCTGGCATCGCCACCCAGATGGTCGTCGAGCGCATGCTCAAGGCGACCGAGGGCAAGAGCCGTCACGACCTCGGACGCGACGAGTTCCTGCGCCGCGTCTGGCAGTGGAAGGACAAGCACGGCAACCGCATCACCGAGCAGTTGAAGGTGATGGGGGCCTCGCTCGACTGGGAGCGCGAGCGCTTCACGATGGACGAGGGTCTGTCCGTCGCGGTGCGCGAAGCCTTCGTGCGGCTGTACGAAGAGAACCTCATCTATCGCGCCGAGCGCCTCATCAACTGGTGCTCCCGCTGCTACACCGCGCTGTCCGATCTCGAGGTCGAGCACGAAGAGACCAACGGCCAGCTCTGGCACATCGCCTATCCCCTTCCCGGCGGCGGCAAGCTCGTCGTCGCCACGACGCGCCCCGAGAC
>CAZPEY010000643.1:1420-1999 GCA_964585665.1 uncultured Polyangiaceae bacterium
CTCGGCGACACCGCGGTGGCGGTGCACCCCGACGACGAGCGGTTCGCCGCCTGGATCGGCAAGGAGGTCGAGCTGCCGCTGACCGGACGCCACATCCCGGTGATCGGCGACGCGATCCTCGTCGATCGCGAGTTCGGCACTGGCGCGGTCAAGGTGACGCCGGGCCACGACTTCAACGACTTCGAGACCGGCCAGCGCCACAAGCTGCCGAGCATCTCGATCTTCGACAAGGCGGGTCTCACCAACGCCAACGTCCCCGAGAAGTATCGCGGCCTCTCGGTCAAGGAGGCGCGGACGCGCGTCCTCGCCGATCTCAAGGAAGCCGGCCTGCTCGTCGATGAGAAGCCGCACAACCTGTCGCTTGGTCGCTGCCAGCGCTGCGACACGATCGTCGAGCCGCTGCTGTCTCTGCAGTGGTTCTGCAAGGCGGGCGTGCTCGCCAAGCCGGCGATCGAGGCGGTCGAGAAGGGCCAGACCAAGTTCGTCCCCGAGAGCTGGACCAAGACGTACATGCACTGGATGACCAACATCAAGGACTGGTGCATCTCGCGCCAGCTCTGGTGGGGCCATCGCATCCCG
>CAZPEY010000644.1:0-1982 GCA_964585665.1 uncultured Polyangiaceae bacterium
GTGGCACTCGGTGCACGCGATCGGGTTGGCGAGCTTGTGGGGCGGCTGGAGGTGACTCGCGTGCGCCCCGCCGAGCTGGGCGTGGCACGCCTGGCAGGTGCCGCTGTCGTCGCCGAGGCTGACCTTGCCGTCGAGGTGGAGCGCCGACGAGGCGAGCTGGCCATTGCCGCTGACGACGCGCGAGTGGCAGTTGGCGCAGTCGCCGACGGGGTGGCCGGCGGGGGCGGTGCCGTGACAGGTCGTGCAGCTGCGCGCCCCGGAGTCAGCCCACTGCGGGGTCGAGTCGGTCGCCGCGCTGTCTGACGCGTTCGGCGCATGACAGTAGACGTTGCTGCAGGTGCCGTTCTCGTACTTCGGTGCGGGCCCGCCGAAGAGTCCGCGCGGGTAGGGATCGAGCCCGGCGGTCGGACCGAAGACGACCTCGGCCGGCGCGGGATCGAGCTGCCCGCGCTCGTCGAGGATATGGCCAGGCGAGGACCACTTCTCGGGGACCACGTGGCACTCGCTGCAGTCGAGCGCCTTGCCGATGGGTCCCGCCTGGGTGTGCGCCTGATGCGCTCCCGTCTGCGGCCCGCTCGCGCCGTGGCAGGTGCTGCACTGATCGGGCTTCTGCTCGTGACACGTCATGCAGGAGGCGTTCGACTTGCCGCCGTCGAACTCCATGCCATGGCAGCTCTGGCAGAGCGGGAAGTCGTAGTTGCGGCTGCGCAGCAGCTTGGCGTGAAAGTCAGGCGACGCCGGGTCGAGGAGGCCGCGCGCGTGCACGTCCGAGTCGCGATACGCGAGCTGGCAGCGCATCACCCAGATCTCGAGCTGCTCGCGCAGCACACCGAAGCCAGAGTGCGGTGCGGTCGCGCCGTCGCCGAGGATCGTCAGCAGTTTGGAGGAGGCCAGCCCAGGCGAGACGAAGCGTTCGGGCTGATTGACGCCCAGCGCCCCGACATAGGTCGTGACGTCGAACCCAGCCTCGGCGCTCTTGCCGCTATGGCAAGAGGCGCACGAGGTGACGAGCTGATTCGCGATACCGCCCTCCCAGCTCGGGCATGCGCGCTCCCCTTCGACTGGCCGAGCCTTGGTACAACCGGCAGACCCGAGGAGCAGCGCTGCGACGATTGGGAGGAGGCGTTTCACGCGTGGAGTTCTCCTATTTTGCGAGACCGCGGATCAGCTTGACGAGGCCGTCGACCGTTGCGGGCGCGAGATCCGGATACGCGTCCATCTCGGCGTTCTTGTCGCCCTTCTTCTCCTTGACGCCCTTGGCGATCACTTCCTTGATCTTGTCGTCGGTGAGCTTCTTCTGAACTTCCGCCGACGACAGATCGCGCAGGCCGCCCATCTTCTTGGCCTGGTCGGTGTTGCCCTTGCCGTCCTCGCCGTGGCACGAAGCGCACTTGGCCTTCCACGTGCGCGTCACCTTCGGGTCGGCGGGCTGCGCGAGCGCGAGACCGGGGACGAGAAAAGCAGCGAACAGCAGCGCGAGAGTCCGGTTCATGATCGAGTTACTCCTTTGTACGAGCGTACGGAGGGACGTACGGGTTGCTGATGTTGTGAACGGCCTTCGATGAGTACTGCGATCCCTCACCGTGACAGACGTCGCAGGTCTCGATCTTATTCGGGCCCGACGTCCAGGTGTTGATCTGCGCGTGGCCGTACGCCGCCTCGCTGTCGTGGCACGAGAGGCAGACGGCCGCCGACGGCGTCTCCCACGCTACGTTGATGCACTTGCTCTGCACGCACGCCTGGCCGAAGCCGCAGGGCTTCGTCGAGGAGCAGGCGGCGCCCGAGTCGGTGTGGCAGGTCTGGCAGCTCCGGATGTCCTGGGGCAGCAAGATCTCGGACAGCGGCTCACCAGTCGGGGTGTTGTTGTAGCCGACGTATTGGAGCTTGCCCGGCAGCAGCAGGTTACCCGCCTCGGCGTACCCGTCGAGCAGGCGGGCGAAGTGGAGCTTATGGATCATGACCGGGAAGTGGATCGAGGCGCC
>CAZPEY010000645.1:0-1979 GCA_964585665.1 uncultured Polyangiaceae bacterium
CAGCAGCTCGGCCTGCGCTAGCGTCGGGACCAGCCTCGGAGCTAGTTGATCCAGAACAGATAGCGCAGCTTCTTCTCGAACGACTCCTCGCCACGCTTGATTTCTTCGCTCATGCGCGACAGGTGCGTGAGGATCGGCGAGGCCTTGCCCGTCGTCACGTAGCCGGGCCCGAAGACCGTCCTGAAGAGGAGCTCGGGCTCGCGCTCGACGCGACCGAGGACCATCGGGTTGACCTCGATGTCGGGCGGTGACGCGAGCCACGCACCCAGGTTGACGTAGCCGCTCGGCCGCGGCGCCCGACCGCGCGGATCGATCATCGCCACCAGCGCTTGAAGCTCGATCGCCTCCTGGCCCTTGAGCATCGCGCGTACGTCGGTGATCAGCGCCGCCCACGTCTGGTAGAGCTTCTCGTCGACGGGCAGCGGCATCGGGTGGTTCTTCTGGCGCGGGCTCGGCACCCACTCGCGATCGTCATCGGTCTCCGCCAAGTACGCGGTGCGCGCCGCCTCGGACTGATCGAGCGCGTCGAGGAAGCGCTGCTTGGCGGCGACGGAGCGCGGCCGATCGTGCGCCTTGAGCGTAAACACGCCGGTCTTGATCTGCTGCGGGTTGAGCGTCGGCGACCAGTAGACGAGCAGCAGATCGAGCAGCCCACGCTGGAAGGCGACCATGGCGCGCGCCCAGTGCAGATCGCCGACGTCGAAGCGGAAGGTCGGCTTGCGGCGCGGATCTTCGTCGGGGATCGACTCGCCGTTGCCGTCGACCTCGATCTGGAACAGGCGCGCGTCCCGGCGATCGAGCCGGCCGTTGTGGTTCCAGTCGACCTGCCAGCAGGCCAGGCAGAGCTCGATCGAGAAGGCCTGCTCCCGGGACGCGATCGCCAGATCTTCATCGACGCGGCCGAGCGCTGCTTCGAGATCGACGACGGTCTGGCGCAGCCGCGGCAGGTTCTCGGGATGATCGCGGAAGGCACCCTCGATCAGCGACTCGACGCCATGCAGCGCCTGCTCGCCGCTCGACTTGTAGCGCGTCACGGCGAGCACGGCGCGCACCCAGCCGTTGTTCGCGTCCTTGGTGATCGCGGTGCGTGCCTGCTCGGACGCCTCGTCGAAGCGCCCCTCCTGCAGCGCCACCACGGCGGGGCGGGCGAGCTGCGGATCGCTCTTGGGGGCGTGCGCACACGCGCCGAGGGTCAGCACGGCGAGCGCAGTGATGAGGGAAAGGGCGAGCGCAGGGATCGGGAAGAGGGCGAGCGCCTTGTGCATGGCGGCAAGCATACCCCTTCCGCGCCGCTTGCGGACACGCGCTTGCCGACGCCTCGCGGTCGTGGGACCTTTCGCTACGATGAGGATCAAGCTCGGTCGGCTCGCGTTGGGTTGGTTGCTCCTTTGTTGTGCAGTGCCGCTCGTGGCGCGAGGCGACGTTCCCCGCCCGGCCGGCACCGGCACCGGCGAGCTCCTCGCCAAGGTCCACCTCGTCGGCGGCACCGGCACGCGCATCAAGCCGGGCGCGGGCAACGCCTTCGCGCCGCGGCCGACGATGCCGATCCTGCGCACCGACACCCTCGTCGTCCCCGCCGGCGAGTTCTTGATCGTCCACCTCGTCAAGAACAACCACCTGGTCCGCGTCGACGACGACGTGATCCTCAAGGTCACGGACATCGTCCTGCTCAACGCGCCACGCACCAACGAGAGCCTCGCGGCACAGCTCGATCGGATGGTCTCCATCGACGAGAAGCGCACCGCCGAGCGGATCGCAGGCACCTACGCCACGCGCTCGGCCGGCGAGGCGGCACCGCCCGAGATGGGTGGGCTCGGCCTGCGCGGCACCGGCGCTGGAGGAGGCGGCGGCGGCGAGGGGAGCATCGGGCTCGGCTCCGTTGGAACGATCGGCAAGGGCGGCGGCGGTGGCGGTGGGAGCGGCTACGGATCGGGCGGCGGATCGGTCGGGGCGCGCCCGGCCGCGGCGCCCAAGGCGGC
>CAZPEY010000646.1:0-1974 GCA_964585665.1 uncultured Polyangiaceae bacterium
GACGAGCGCCATCAGCTTGGTCGTCGCGGCGGGCATCTTGTCCTGCTTGATCGAGAAGGCGCCGACGTCGGTACCGTTGGCCGCCTTGGCCTTCGGGTCGAAGACGATCGCGCCCTCGTCCATGAGGAAGCCGACCTGGATCGCGGCGAGCTGGCTATACGCCTTGCGCCCCCCCGTGTCGGTGTACATGCCGCGCGAGATGTGGCCGAACGCCCAGACGATCTCGTCGGTGAACGTCTGCGCCGCGAGCTGCGCGTCGATGATCTTCTTCTTGACCAGGTAGTCGACGAAGAAGAGGCCGCCCGACTGCGCCTTGAGCTCTTCGAGCATCGAGGCCAGGCCGCCGCCGAAGCCCGCCGTGTTGGTCACGCCCTTGTACGCGTACTCGTGCGACGGTCCGAGGTTGTGGGTCGCCTCGTGGAGGATCGTCGACAGGAGGCCCGGCGTCGCTGCCGTCGAGTAGGTCGCCATCGTCTCGGTGGTCAGCAGCGCGGCGGCCTGCTCCTTCCGTGCCGCGACGCTGTCGGGATCGCCATAGAGGTTGGACATCGCCACGGTGCGGCCGCGCCCCTCGTTGGCGACCTTGCCCCAGTTGGGTAGCGACTGGCCGATCGTCGCGCCGAAGCCATGGCGATCATCGCCCGCGTTCCAGATGATGTCGATGAAGTCGGGCAGGTGGAAGCTGACCTTGCGCGCCGCGTACTCCTTGCCGATGAGCTTGGCGATCGTCTGCTCCATGTCGTTCTGCAGCGGCGTGAGCTTGTCCTGCCAGGCGAGCGAGTCGCGGTTGATGAGCGCGAAGGTCACGTGGAAGCCGGCCTTCTGGTTGCACGGCTCCCAGTACGTCTCGTCGGGTCCGACGCGGACGAACCACTTCGAGTTGCGCGCGTCCATCGCGGCCCACGCCTCGTCGGCGGGGAGCCAGTTGTTGTCGCGGAAGGACTGCGCCGCAGCGAGCAGGTACTTCTTGAGCGGCGCTTCGCTCGCCGGCAGCACGGCCGCGGCGGCCTCGAGCGCGGTCGCGGCCGCCTTCATGTTCGTCGCGTAGGCGACAGAGTAGGGCACCGCCTCGAGCTCGCCCTTGCCGCCCTCGCGCACGACGACGAACGGGTCGAGCAGCGTCTTGGACTTGGGGTGCTTCTCGAGCGCCTCGCAGTACTTCGGATCTTTCTGCAGCGCCGCCGGGAAGAGGCTGGTCAGGCGCGGTGCGCCGCCCGGGATCGCGGTGCACTGCGGGTTGCGCTCGGTGCGCGGGCCTTCGCAGCGCGGCCCCCAGTTGCGACGGAACAGGCTGACGCTGGCCGTGTGATCGGCGGGGACCTTGCCGACCAGGTCGCCGATCGCGCTCTGCTCTCCGTAGATGGCGTCGACGTGCGCGGTCACCTTCTGCATCGCGGCGATGAAGGCGCGCTCGTCGGCGGACAGCTTCGACAGGTCGGTCGAGACCAGGGTGGTCCGGCCCTGGTCGAGGTCCTCTTCGACGAGGCGACGGCGCTGGCGCTCGCCGGCGTCGAGCTTCTCTTCGCGCTTGTCGACGGCCGCGCGGTCGGACTCGGCGATCATCCGCGCGAGCGCCTGGTCGAACGCCGCGGTCAGCTTGCCGCCGTCGACCCACTTGGCCGCCGCCGTGCCCGAGGTCGGATAGAAGAGCAGCGAGGCGACCTCGTCGGCGTCGACAGCGCCGTTCTTGTTGCTGTCGGCCCGCCAGTAGAGCGGCAGGTTGAGGCGCAGCGCCATCGCGTTGAACTTGTCGCGCGGCAGCGCGTTGCGCGCCGGCGGCGCGGGCGGCGCCTCGGCGGCGGGCTTGGCCTCTGGCTTGGCCTTGGCGGGCGCCGCCGTCTTGGCGGGCGCCGCACAGGCGACCGACGAAGCGAGCGCGAGGCAGCCGGTCAGGCTGCGCAGGAGACGAGAAGGAAGCAGTCGCGTGGTATGCATGGCGCGCCGTGTAGCACAGCCCAGGCTGGGTCGGAAGCG
>CAZPEY010000647.1:0-1972 GCA_964585665.1 uncultured Polyangiaceae bacterium
GCGCTGGCTCTCGTGTCTTTCATCCGGAGGCGCCGTCCCGCACGAGCCGTGGCTCCATACCGCCGTCCCGATCGCTAAGAACAGCCTCCGAGCCACTAGCGCAGCGGGGTCTGCCTAAGCTGCGCCGCCACCCCAAGCTGGCGCGCTTCTGCGCTCAGCTCACCTCGATCAAGCAGGCGGACGTCTAGCAACGAGCCGGGCTGCGGATCAGCGCGTGAGCTCGCGGGAGGTCGCGGCACGTTCGTAGTTGAGTCCCCGGTTGAGCATGACGTCGGGACCGAGAGTGATGCCGACTGCGTCGCAGTGCTGCGGCTCGAGCGCGCCGAGCTCGACCGGAGTGAACGCGTCGAGCGCTCGCGTCGCCCGCACCCCCGTCGCCGTGTAGCGACTCGGGGACTCGAGCGCGACGCCGCCCGCCAAGAAGGGGACCAGCCGCGCCCGCTGCTGCCACTCCTCTTCGGTGTTCATGGCGCGCTCGTAGATCTGCACCGTCGCGATCGCGTTCGGTGGACCGAGCGCGCGCGTCGTATCGAGGCGTGTGTCGAGGTCGAAGCGCAGCAACGAGAGCTCGACGGCGTAGCACTGGTTCGCTCGCGCCGGCACTTCGACCGCGGGCCACCCGTAGACGACGGAGAACTGCGTCGGGGCGCCGAGGGGTTGCCATGGGTTGGTGCGGGACGTCATCGGCAGGCGGGTGCCGCGCTCGAGCGCCAGCGGCGCCGGAGCGCTCGGGGAAAACTCACTGCCCAGGAACGGCGTCGCGTGGGCAGACGCTGCCAGCACGAAGACGAGCCTGAGCTGCGTCCGCGGACTTTGGGCCAGTCGTCCGTCAGTCGTCGTGGTTCGGATGCGGCGGCAGACAGTCGAGATGAACCGGCGCGTGTTTTCCCGGGGAGATTGCGCGCGCAAACCAGCCGAACGCGTTGACGTCGAGCGGCTTGCCGCAGATCGGGGATGCGCCGAAATCGTCTGAGCATTCTTTGCCACGGTGTTCTTGGGCGCGTCGAAAACGAGTAGCTCGTTTCATTTGCACCCAACACGTTCTTCATTCGGGCCGCTATCGAATTACGCCGCACCGACGAGCAGCCAAGCTAGAACCAGGGGCTGAGGCCATAGCCGCGATCGGACCAGAAGCGGGCCCAGCGCGCGGCCCATAAGAGGATGTCGACGTTTCCGGCGGCCTCGGCGGATTCTGCCGCCTTCTCGCGGTTGCTGTCCAACGGCACTCCGTGCTCGGCGGCGTACGCGGCCGCTGCTTCGTGGAGCGCGGCGGCGTACTCGGCGAGCTCGGGGGCGAGCATATGGGAATACGCCGCATCCAGTAGATCGTCGTCGAGGATGTCGCTGAGCTCGATGAGACCTTCGGCTCGAAACGTGTAGCGGCGACCGAAAAAGAGATTGCTGTACGGGGGAAAGCCATCGCACTCGGGAACGAGGTCGAGCACCTCCTGCCCGCGCATCTCGCCCAGTGTTTTTTCGAGCTCGCCGAGCCGCCCCTCCTCGCGCAGGTTTGCTGCCACCCACTCGTTCGCCGCGGCGTCGAAGCCGATGCGCGGTGCGCCGAGGACAGCGTTCGGCGACTCGGTGAGCGTCTTGAACAGCTCCCACTGCGGCGCGCGCTCGTCTTCCGGCGTTTGCATGATCTCGGCGAAGAGCTGCGCCACCTTGCGCTTGTTACCCGGCCGCGCGCGCCACAACGGATTCCAATCGAGCCCCATGCGCGGAAGGTAGTGGGGTTGCCGTCACGTCGCAACGGCTTCTTGCCCTCGATGACGGCGACGGGCGACGGCGACAGCGCCGGATCTCAAGACGAGAAGGACGACTACTCGACGCTCTGCTACATCACAGCTGAGGCACTCGCCATGGGATACGCGGGACACTTCGACTTTGGGCAGCGCTCACTCACGCCAGAGCCACCGCCCAACGCTGCCCGCGAGTTGCGCTGCAATTTGCTCCGCCGAATCCTTGGTAA
>CAZPEY010000648.1:0-1969 GCA_964585665.1 uncultured Polyangiaceae bacterium
CCGAAGGACGACGTCTCGGTAATGAGGCGGATTCTTCCGGACATCGACTGCTCAAGCGAGAAGGATCTGATCGAGAACGCGGCGCCGACCCTGCAGAGCATGCTGCTCGTCGAAGCGATCAAGGACTCGCGTGTCGTCGACATCGCAGTGAAATCATCGGACGCAGACATCGCAGCCGCAGTCATCAACCAGAATGCGCAGACCTACGTCCAGCGCAACCTCGAGCGGCGACTGTCCACGTCCGAGGGCGCCGCGACCTGGCTCACCGACGAGTACACGGACTTGCTGAGCCAGCTCAACGAGGCCGAGCGGGCGCTCCTCGACTTCAAGAAGAAGAACAACATCCTCGCCGTCGCGATCGACGAACAACAGAACGAGCTGTCGAACCGTCGCAAGAAGTTGTCCGACGAGCTCTCGACGACGCAGGTGCGACTGCTGGTTACGCGCGCCATGCGCGAGCAGTACCAGCAGCTCATGACCGACGACCCGATCACCTCGGTGCAACCGGGCGTCACCGACAGCGGCGTGGTGCTCAAGCTCAAGGAACTCTACATCGACCAGTACACGAAGCTGGTCGAGATGAAGGGCAAGTATCTCGACAAGCACCCGGCGCTCGAGGCGCAGGAGGCGCGGCTTGCTCAGGTACGCGCCGATCTTCGGCGCGAAGCAGCGCAGTCGATGAAGGGTGTCGAGGCCCAGTACGCCGGCCTGCTCAAGCAGGAGCGGGATCTCAAGATTGCGCTCGATTCGGCGACGCGCGACTCGCTGGCGCTCGAGCAGCGGGCCATCGAGTACAATCGCCTCAAGCGCAACTTTGATCGTCTCGCGAAGCTCTCCGAGCAGGTCGGCGGGCGACGTGGCGAGACGGCCCTGGCCGGCCACCTCAAGATGAACAATGTGCGCATCCTCGATGCCGCGCTCGTTCCGCAATGGCCGATTGCGCCAAACGTACCCAAGTCGGTCGGCATAGCGTTCGCCCTCGCCCTGCTGATCGGCTTCGGTCTCGCCTTTCTGATTGAACTCGCCGACTCGACGGTGCGAACCCAGGAAGACATGGAGCGGATTCTGGGCGTTCCGTTCCTCGGCTTGTTGCCGAAGATCGCCGAGCAGACCAAGAGCGCCCAGGTCGCGCCACCGCCGGGGCTCGCCGATGTGCTCAAGACCGAGAGCGGCAAGCGAGATCTGTACGCGCTGATCTATCCCAAGTCGGCCGTCGCCGAATGCGCGCGCGCGATCCGTACCAACCTGCTGTTCGCGCGCCCCGACGATCCGCCCCGTACACTGCTCGTCACGTCGGCGGGACCGCAGGACGGCAAGACGACGACCTCGGTGAACCTTGCTATGTCGCTGGCGCAGTCGGGACTGCGAGTCCTACTCGTCGACACAGACATGCGCAAGCCACGCCTCCACAAGGTGTTCGGGATCCCGAGCTCATCGGATGGACTCTCGCGGGCCATCGTGAGCGACTTCGATCCAATCAAGGCCGTTCGGGAGACTGGCGTCGCCAACCTGTCGCTGCTGCCATGTGGCGCGATTCCGCCCAACCCGTCTGAGTTGCTCCACTCCGAGAAGTTCAAGCACGTTCTCGAGATCTTGGCGGCCAAATACGATCGCGTGCTCCTCGATTCGCCGCCCGTCGATGCCGTGACGGACGCTGCGATTTTAGCTCAGCTCACCGACGGTACCATCTTTGTCGCGAAGAGCCACAAGACGTCCAAGGCGGCGCTCGGTCGTTCCCGTCGCGCCCTCAACAGCCACGGCACCTCGAACCTGCTCGGCTGCATCATGAACGACATCGACCTGTCGAAACAGACGGGCTACGAGTACTACTACTACTCGCGCTACGGCTCGTATTACGGCAAGACCGACGAGGAGATCGCCAAGGAAGCGGCGGGGGGATAAGGCGTGTCGATAAGCCAGTCGCGGATCATCGACTTTCCGCGCATCCACGATCCGCGCGGCAACCTCA
>CAZPEY010000649.1:0-1953 GCA_964585665.1 uncultured Polyangiaceae bacterium
CGGCGGCGGGCCGCGCGGCGGCGGCGGCGGCGGCGGATCCCGCGGCGGCGGCGGCGGATCCCGCGGCGGCGGATCCCGCGGCGGCGCCGGCTCGTTCTCGAGCGGTCGCAGCGGCGGCAGCGGACGCTCGGGCGGCTTCAGCCCGTAGCCCGTTTCTAGAACCTCGCTCTACTTCCCCTCGGTAAGATTCCCCACACTCATAACGTCGACGCGCGGCGTCGACGGCGATTCTCTTGCTTCGCATGATTGCTGTTAGCAATATGCGCCGCACTTCCACGGGAGAAGCGGCATGAAATTGCGCAACGGCATCGTCGTTCTCGTCACGGGGTTGTGGGTGGGCCTTTCGGGTTGCTCGAAGAAGCAGCAGGGCGCAGCACCATTGGTCTCGAACCTGACCATCACCGAGATCGCCGGGTATCAGGCGCTCAAGACCACACTCATGAAGGATGGCGCCGCGGCCAGCCCAGAGGTGCCGATCATCGCCGGCAAGCCCATGACGTTGCGCGCCTTCGTCGCGCCGCTCGATGGCTACGACGGCCGGGAGGTCGTGGTGCGCTTCGAGCTGACCTCGGGCGGGATCACCAACGCCATCGAGGTCAAGCAGGCCTTCGGCGGCGCGTCGAGCGAGGGCGACTTCGCCAGCACCGCGAACCTCGATCTGACCGCCGAGCAGGTCACCGCGGATCTCACCTTCGCGGTGTCGCTGCGCGAGACCAAGAAGTCGAAGAGCACGGTCGAGAACCCCGGGGCGATCTATCCGCCCGAGGGCGAGATCGCGCTCGGGATCAAGGAGACGGGCGATCAGCACATCGTCGTGCTGCCGATCCAGTACAACGCCGACGGTTCGGGCCGCATGCCTGACACCAGCCCCGAGATGATCGAGTCGCTGCGCGCGCGGATGCGGGCGTTCTACCCCGTGCGCGACGTGCAGATCACGGTGGCCGACCCGATCTCGTTCACCCGACAGATCTCCGCCGATGGCGGCAACTGGGACCGGCTGCTCGAGACGGTGTTGCGCAAGCGCTATGACGACGGCGTCGACAACAACGTCTACTACTACGGCATGTTCCAGCCGGCGGACTCTTTCGATGAGTTCTGCGGGTACGGCTGCGTGCTCGGCCTCAGCCTCGGGGCGCCCGACGAAGACACGGCGTGGGTGCGCGGCTCCATCGGCCTCGGCTACCCCGACAAGGAGTCGGAGAGCGACATCACCTTCGTGCACGAGATCGGGCACGCGCACGGTCGCGACCACGCGCCGTGCGGCGGCGCGCAGGGCGTCGATCGCTCCTTCCCCTACAAGAACGGCGGCATCGGCGTGTGGGGCTTCGACGCCACGACCAAGACGCTGCTCGATCCGCAGGGTGAGATGCGCGACATGATGGGCTACTGCGCGCCAGCCTGGGTCAGCGACTACACCTACAACGCGCTCTACGATCGCATCACCTACGTCAACAACGTCCCGCAGGTCGCCAAGGCGCACAAGCGCTGGCGGACGGTCATCGTCAACGACAAGGGCGCCACCAAGGGCGGCCTGATCGCGGCGCCGTCCGGCGGCAAGGTCGCGTACGTCGAGCGTGAGACCGAGACGCAGGTGGAGCAGATCGAGGCGCGCTTCTTCCCGTTCGACCACCTCCCCGGCGGCATGCTGCTCGTGCCCGAGGACGAGGCGGACTCGATCATCGGCACGCTGTCGTTCCGCGGCGTCACCATCCAGTAGCGACCGCTTCGCAACCTCCGGGGGCTCTACCGAGCCCCGCCACGAGGCCCTCATGAACAAGCTCCTCCTCTCTCTGCTCTGCGCGAGCCTCATCGGCTGCAGCGCCGGCGAGCAGCTGCCACTCGGCGAGCCGCTGCCTTCGTCACTCAACACCTGGACCTGGGTCGACTTTCCCGACTCGTTCTGCGACGACGGCTCGACGACCGGCATCGCGCTCTCCGGCGGCAGCAGCAACA
>CAZPEY010000650.1:0-1953 GCA_964585665.1 uncultured Polyangiaceae bacterium
ACAACAACAACGACTGGAGCGGCGACTTCTTCGCCAACTCGCGCAAGAACTACTCGTCGGGCAAGGAGTACAAGGGCGGGGTCGCGGTCCAGATGCCGACGGGCGGGGACCAGAAGTTCGAGAAGGTCGCGCGGCTGACCGGGACCTCGACCGACTTTCCGACGCACGAGAGGTCGCTGCGCACCGCGATCACGACGAACAAGGCCGTAATCCAGGCCGAGCAGAGCTCGGGCCTCGTCGGCCATCGCTACCTGCACTTGTCGATCGGCGTCCCTGCGCCGGCCTTCGAGCCGATGCTCGACCAGGTGCGCACGATCGGCACGCTGACGTCGATCCAGGTCAACAAGACGGACAAGACCAACGAGTACAAAGACCTCAACGTCAAGCGCCTGTCGCTCGAGAAGTCCCGCGACGCACTGATTGCGCTCAAGGGCAGGGCTGCGGGCGCCAAGATCGACGAGCTGATCAACCTCGAGCAGAAGATCCTCGAGGCCGAGGAGAACATCCAGAAGCTCGGCGTGCGCCTGGGCGAGTTCGACGCCGAGAACGAGTTCGTGACGATCCAGTTCGCGCTCTCCGAGGTCGGCGCCCCGAAGAAGCTCTCGTTCGGTTACCGCGCGATCGTCGCGTTTCAGTGGACGGTGAAGTGGTATCTGGCGATCTTGGGGATGCTGCTCCTCGCCTCGATCTGTGCGCTGGTGCTGGTGACGATGGCCGACAAGTTCCGCGGCCTCATTGACGGGACGAAGAGCGACGCGTAGGAGCTAGACGGTGACGAGCGTGCCGATCGGCTCGCCGAGGACCGCGCGGCGGATGTTGCCGTGCGTGGTCATGTCGAAGACGATGATGTTGAGGTGGTTGTCGCGGCAGAGCGAGAACGCCGTCGAGTCCATCACCTTGAGGTCCTTCTGCAGCGCCTCGAGGAACGAGAGCTTCTCGTAGCGGACCGCGTCCGGGTGCTTCTTCGGATCCTTGTCGTAGATGCCGTCGACCTTGGTCGCCTTGAGCAAGACGTCGGCGTGGATCTCCATCGCGCGCAGGCTCGCCGCGGTGTCCGTCGTGAAGTACGGGTTGCCCGTCCCACCGGCGAAGATCACCGCCCGCCCCTTCTCGAGGTGGCGCTCCGCGCGTCGACGGATGTAGGGCTCGCAGAGCTCCTGCATCTCGATCGCTGACTGCACGCGCGTCATCACGCCCTTGCGCTCGAGCGCGTCTTGCAGCGCGATCGAGTTCATCACCGTCGCCAGCATGCCCATGTAGTCGGCGCTGGCGCGGTCCATCCCGTGGGCAGACGCGGCCAGGCCGCGGAAGATGTTGCCGCCACCGATGACGATCGCGAGCTGGACCCCGAGCTGGGCAACGTCAGCGACCTCGGCGGCGAGTCCATCGATCACCGCCGGGTCGATGCCGTAGCCCTTGTCCCCCATCAGCGCCTCGCCCGACAGCTTGAGCAGGATGCGCTTGTAGCGCGGCGAGGCGGTCGACATCTACGAGAGACCCGCGGCCTTGGCGACTTCCTGCGCGAAGTCGTCCTTCTTCTTCTCGAGGCCCTCACCGAGCTCCCAGCGGACGAAGCGGCGGATCTTGATGTTCTCGCCGATCTTCGAGATGAGGTCGGTCAGCAGCGCGCCGATCGTCTTCTTGCCCTCCGGATCGCGGACCCAGACCTGATCGAGCAGGCAGACGTCCTTCTTCCACTTGGCGATCTGCCCTTCGACGATCTTGCCGACGATCTCGGCCTTCTTGCCCGACTCGATCGCCTTGGCGGTGAAGATCTCGCGCTCCTTCTCGACGGCGCCCGCGTCGATCTCGGCGTCCGAGACGTAGATCGGCGCCGGGGACGCGCCCGCGATGTGCATCGCGACGTCCTTGACGAAGTTCTTGAAGTCGTCGTTCTTGGCGACGAAGTCGGTCTCGCAGTTGACCTCGAGCATGACGCCGACGCGGCCGTTG
>CAZPEY010000651.1:0-1952 GCA_964585665.1 uncultured Polyangiaceae bacterium
GATCGAGCTTGCTGTCCCGCTCGCGCCAGACGAGCTCGCCGCTGAAGTAGATGATCACGATCAGCGTGAAGAGCTGAAACGATCCGGCCACGATCGACACGACCTGATAGGTCACCGGATAGGTGTTCGTGCCGAAGATCGAGCCGAGGCTCTGCGCTGCAGCGACGAAGAAGCCCACCGCCGACAGCGTGATGACGACAAAGTAGACGTTGCGGACCGTGTCGCGGAACAGCAGCCACCACAGCGGCCCGAGAAGCGACAGCCCGCGCGCTTTGCGATCTCCGATGGTGGGCAGGGCGCTCGAGGCAGCCGACGTCGGCACCTCCGCGGGCGATCGCGGCGCGCCTGACTCCTCGGGGTGTCCGAGCGGCAGGCGCGCGACCAGCGCCAGCGTCGCACCGACCGAGATCGCCATCCACGCCAGCCGGTTCCACAGAAGCAGGCCATGCAGACGCACCAGCTGCGCGTTCTTCTCGTGGATCGACCAGTACTCGGTCAGGTACTGCGTCGCATAGGTGCCGAACGGATCGACGAGCGCCGCGATCCACTTGTACTCGACCTGCACGTCCGTCGAGCCCGCGATGAGGTAGGCGGCGAGCAGGACGACGCTCGCGGTGTACACGCCGCGCATGCTGCGCGTCCGCGCTGCCAAAGCGAAGAACAGCGAGCCGCAGATGATCTGATTCGGGATGACGACGGTCAGGTACGGCATCAAGTAGGTCGACCAGTGGTTCGCTCCGATCAGGCTCTTCTCCGTCCCCGGCATGATGCTGCCAAGGAAGAAGCCGACCCCGAACGAGCTGAACAGGATCGCCAGGTACGCGAGCGCAGAGAGGTAGCGCCCGAGGAGATAGTCGCGACGACTGAGTCGGGTCGTAAAGAACAGCGCCGTCGTCTGGTGCTCGTAATCCTGGTGCACCGCCTGCCCCATCGCTGCTGCGGTGAGCTGCACCGAGAAGACGCAGTAGGTCAGGATCAACGAGTGGATCGTGAAAGGAGAGTTGGTGACGACCTTGCCGCCGGTCGACAGCCCGATGTTCACCGACGGGAACGCACCGGCGGCCGCCATGAAGACGAAGGCGCTCGTCGCCGCAAAGAGCAGGTAGTAGGCGACGAAGCCAAGGCGCGCGAGTCGCTGGCGCAGGTCGAACGCAAAGACCGCGAAGGTCACGACTTGCTCGCGCGGCTCTCGTACACCGCGAAGAAGTACGCGTCCTCGAGCTCGGGCTCGATGGCCGTCCACTCCGGGCCGGGCGACTCCGGCGCGTGAACGTGGAGCAGCGTCTTGCCGTAGCGGAGCCGCGTCGAGATCACCCGATGCTGTTGTTGATACGCAGCGAGCTGCTCTCGCTCGACGGTCGCGGCCCAGATCTGACCGCGCAGCGCCGTGGTTAGGGCCTCAGGAGCACCGGCGGCGATGACCTTGCCGTTGTGCAGGATCGCCATCTGCTGACAGAGGTCCATGACGTCGGAGACGATGTGCGTCGACAGGATTACGATGACGCTCTGGCCGATGTCGGAGAGCAGGTTGTGGAAGCGCACCCGCTCTTCGGGATCGAGGCCAGCGGTCGGCTCGTCGACGATGAGCAGCTTCGGATCGCCGATGAGCGCCTGCGCGATGCCAAAGCGCTGCTTCATGCCGCCCGAGAAGCTGCCGAGCGGCCGCTTTCGCACGTCCCACAGGTTGGTGCGCTGCAGCAGCGCCGCGACCGCATCCCGCCGCGCGCCCCGCTGCGTGAGACCTTTGCAGCGCGCCAGGTGGTCGAGCAGATCCTCGGCGCTCGTCTTGGGATAGACACCGAACTCCTGCGGCAGATAGCCGAGCACCTTGCGCACGCCCTGCTTGTCGCGCAGCACGTCGAGATCGCCGAGCCGCGCCGCCCCGGCGTCGGCCTCCTGCAGCGTCGCCAGGATGCGCATCAGCGTCGACTTGCCGGCGCCGTTGCGACCGA
>CAZPEY010000652.1:0-1949 GCA_964585665.1 uncultured Polyangiaceae bacterium
GATCGAATTCCGCCGTGCGATCGACATAGTAGAGCAGGACGTGGTGGACCTCTCGCCGATCACAGGGCACGACCTCGAACGCGGTCAGATCGCGCTCCTCGGTCAGCGCCGGATCGAGGGCAAAGCAGCGGTAGTCGTCCTCGAGCGTTTCGTTCGGCGTGTACGGCGTCCGCATCTTGAGCACGACGTCCGGGTTCTCGAGCCCGAGCGGCGGGATGTAGGGAGGCGGCGCGTCGGCCGGATCGCCCGCCGGCGCCCCGTCGACGAACCAGCCGACGATGGTCGAGATCTGCTCGTCGGTGAGGACGCGCGCGTTGCGAAACGATCCGCAGTCCCGGCTCGGCATCCAAGGGGGCATCGTGCGCGCGAACACTTGCTCGGCCATGTGCTGCGCGTGCTCGATCGCGGCATCGTAGGTGTCGAGCTGGATCGGCCCGATGCCACCCTCCTGGTGACAGCTCAAGCAGTGGTCCTGGACGATGGGCAGAACATCCTTGTAGTAGGTCTTGCCCTTCGGGAAGTCCGCCGGGGTAAACGCGATCTGCTTGGCGGCGCGCTGCTCGCGACAGCCGGTCAGGGCGACGGTGACGGCGATGGCGAGCACCGACAGGGAGCGCATCCGCCAATCGTACCTGCTTGGTGAACAAACCCCAAGCTGGCCCGTCCACAATGGGGTGAGCGCAATCCTGGTTGCGAGGGACAACGCGACGCACGTAGTGTGCTTGCATGCGTCTCGCCTCGGTCTCTTCGTGCCTCCTCGCAGCCGCCCTCGCGCTGGCTCCGGCGGGCGTACGGGCCGATGCCCCACCCGTGCCCCGCGAGGGGCCGCCAGCGTCGTCGACGCTCGGCTCCGAGAGCCCACCGCCGCTGCCCCCGGCACCAGCAGCTGCCCCCGCCTCGGCGGCACCAGCGGCAGCGACCGCAACGGCAGACGGCGCCTTCGACTTCGATCTCTTCGGCGACCAGCCCGCCGCCAAGCCACTGCCGGTGGTTCCAGATCCGAAGCGCATCGAGTTCGAGCGCCGCGTCAAGCTGCGCCGCAAGGTCCTGCAGCTCCATCAGGGCTTCGGCTTCACGACGCTGGGGTTGCTCGCCGTCACGTTGATCCTCGGCCAGCTCAACTACCTCGACAAGTACGGCGGCGGCGATCTGACCGGCCGCTATCAGTATCCGCACCTGGCGCTGGCGAGCCTCTCGACCGCCTCGTTCGCGACCACCGGCCTGCTCGCCCTGCTCGCGCCGACGCCCTACAAGAAGGAGCTCAAGGCCGACCGCGCCCTGCTCCACAAGGTCATGATGACGCTCGCCACCGCCGGAATGGTGGCGCAGGTGATCATGGGGCCCCTGACCAGCTCGATGGATGGCAACCTCAATCAGCGCGGCCTGGCGCTCGGGCACCTCGTCACCGGGTATGCGAGCTGGGCGTTCATGGCGACGGGCATGATGGCGTTCGTGTTCTAGGAGTCAAACCATGCGCACCCTCCTCCTGCTAGCTCTCTTCGCGCTCCCGCGGCTCGCGCTCGCGCTCGGCCTGCCGCCGCTCAATGCTGCTCCGCTGCCGACGCAAGCCGTCGAGACGCCGACGCTGGCCATCGACAAGAAGGAGAGCTCGCTCACCTATCACGCGATCCACAAGCTGCACACCGTGCACGCCAAGAGCACGTCCGTGGACGGGCGCGCCCGGCTGCTGCCGAGCGGCGCGCAGGTCATGATCCGCGTGCCCTCCGACTCGTTCGACTCGCAGAACACCAACCGCGACACGCACATCAAGGAGTCGATCGAGGCCGAGAAGTTCCCGCTGATCGAGCTGCGCGCGCTGGTCGACGGCTTCGTGCTGCCGACGACGTTTCCGACCACGGTCGACAAGACGGTCAAGGCGCAGCTCATCTTTCATGGCGTCACCAAGACGCTCGATCTCCCGGTCAAGATCGTCGTCGAGTCGGCGACCA
>CAZPEY010000653.1:0-1947 GCA_964585665.1 uncultured Polyangiaceae bacterium
AGCGACCGACGGAGATGCCGGCGACGGTGGCCTTGATGGGCACGCCCGCGTCCATCAGCGACAGGCAGCCGCCGCAGACCGAGGCCATCGACGACGAGCCGTTCGACTCGAGGATCTCCGAGACGATGCGGATCGTGTACGGGAAGTCCTCGTAGGCCGGCAGGACGCGCGCGATCGAGCGCTCTGCCAGGTGGCCGTGGCCGATCTCGCGGCGCGACGCCGAGCGGATCGGCTTGGTCTCACCCGTCGAGAACGGCGGGAAGTTGTAGTGGAGGAGGAAGCGCTTCTCGACGTCGCCGAGCAGCGAGTCGATGCGCTGCACGTCCTGGTTGGTGCCGAGCGTCGTCGTGACCAGCGCCTGCGTCTCACCGCGCGTGAACAGCGCCGAGCCGTGCGTGCGCGGCAAGAGGCCCACTTCGCTGGTGATGGTGCGGATCTCGTCGAGCGCGCGACCGTCGATGCGGCGGCGCGTGTCGAGGACGAGGTCGCGGACGATCTTCTTGTGCAGCGCGGAGAGCGCGTCGGCGATCTCCTTCTTGCGCGGCTTGCCGTCCGCGTCGACGAACTCGGTCTCGAGGACCGCCATCACCGCCGCCTCGGCCGCCTTGACGGCGTCGGAGCGGTCATGCTTCTTGACGATCTGCGACGCGGCGCGGATCGACTCGGTGCCGAGCTCGGCGACGCGCGCGACGATCGCGGGATCCTTCTCGACGACCTTGGCGACGCGCTTCTGCTTGCCGACCTGCGCGCCGAGCTTCTTGATGAGCTCGACGATCTTCTTGCACTCGGTGTGCGCGTACAGCAGCGCGTCGATCATCACCTCTTCGGAGAGGTGCGCCGCGCCGCCTTCGACCATCAGAATCGCGTCTTCCGTCGCGGCGACGACGAGGTCGAGCTCGGACTGGGCGCGCTGCGCGAAGGTCGGGTTGGTGACGAACTCGTGGTTGATGCGCCCGACGCGGACCGCGCCGAACGGGCCGTCCCACGGGATGTCCGAGATGAAGGTCGCCGCGGAGGCGCCGTTCATCGCCAGGATGTCGGTGGGGTTCTCCTTGTCGTAGGAGACGACCATCGAGATGAGCTGCGTGTCGTAGCGCCAGGTCTTGGGGAACAGCGGCCGCGACGGACGATCGATGAGGCGGCAGGTGAGGATCTCGGCCTCGGTGGGCCGCCCTTCCCGCTTGAAGTAGCCGCCGGGGATCTTGCCGGCCGACGCGGTCTTCTCGTTGTACTCGACGGTGAGCGGCAGAAAGTCCATGCCCTCTTTGACCGACTTGCTGGCGCAAGCGGAGACGAGGACCATGGAATCGCCGTAGCGGACGACGACCGAGCCGTCGGCCTGCTTGGCCATCTTGCCGGTGTCGATGCTGAGCACACGGCCGCCTAGCTCGATGGTTTCATTGACGTGCATGGGAGCTCCTGGGGTGTTGCGAAGGTGAAGCTGCGACCCCGCGCGTCGGATGAGTCCTTTTTCGCTGCCGCCGATGAAGGATCGGCGACACCGAAACAGGGCTTATCCAAACCCGCGCCAGGCTCGCAACGAAAACGCGGCCGGGGCCACCACACGATGGCCCCGGCTCGTCGGAAAACTACTTGCGGATGCCGAGCGTGCTGATCAGCTTGCGGTAGCGATCGAGGCTCTTGCCCTTGAGGTAATCGAGCAGGCGACGACGCTGGCCGACGAGCTTGAGCAGACCACGACGCGAGTGGTGATCCTTCGCGTGCGTCTTGAAGTGCTCGGTGAGGAAGTTGATGCGCTCGGACAGGAGGGCAACCTGCACCTCCGGCGAGCCGGTGTCACCCTCGTGGGTGGCGAACTTGGTGATGACTTCGGTCTTCTTGGCGGTCGAGAGGCTCATCCGGTGTTCCTTTGAAATTCCGCTGGTTCTGGCTGATTTGAGGGTCGTATTTGTGACAGGTACCCTCGGGTTGTCAACAAACTTCGAC
>CAZPEY010000654.1:0-1936 GCA_964585665.1 uncultured Polyangiaceae bacterium
CGAGATCGGAGGAGGCCTGGAGGCCCATCGCGCCGATCGAGTGGGAGTAGCCGAGACCGTCGCGTTGCTCCTGGCCTTTCGCGCCGTCGGCGCGACCGGTGCCGAGCTCGACCAGGCCGCGCACAAGCTGCGCACCCGCGCGGCCGCCGCAGTCGACCTCGCGGCGCCCTCGGCCGAGGTGGCGAGGGTGCGCGCCGAGAAGCAGGCACGCAGCCTGTGCGAGAAGCGCCTGCGCGCCGCGCTCGTCGAGCTCGGGCGCAAGGACGCGGACGCGGCCACGCAGGCGGGCAAGCTGGTGGTCAAGAAGGTTGACTACATGAGCGATGGCGCGGTGGTGATGGAGGTCGAGCTCGACCTCGCCAAGGCCGCGCCCAAATCCGAGGCGACCCCATGACACGCGCGCAGACCCCTCTGGCGGTGCTGGTCCTCGCCGCGGCGCTGGTCGCACCGACGCGCCCGTCGCTGGCCCAGACCCACAACCTGTTCGATGGCCAGGCCGAGGTGCGGCTGTCCGGCGATCGACAGCGCGTCCGCGATCGCGCGCTCGACGATGCGCTGCGGATGGCGGTGCAGACCGCCGCGACCTCGATCTTCGGGGAGGACGGCATCAAGCAGAAGTCGAGCGAGCTGCGGCTGCGCGTCCTGCCCAAGGCCAAGAGCTATGTCCTCAGCTATCGCATCAGCACCGAGGACGAAGAGAATGGGGTGTACGTCCTGCGCCTGGTCGCGGACGTCAACCTCGAGCAACTGTCAAGGGACTTGACTACCTCGGTCGCCGCTCCGCCGCCCCCTGCAGCGACGGGGCCGCTGGCCGTCTGCATCACCACGGGCACGGCCGCGCAGGCGGAGCGCGCGCTCGTGCGCTGGCGGGCGCTGCGCATCGCCTCCAAGCTGGCGCAGCCAGATGGTGGCTGCCCAGCGACGTTCCCCGCCGATCAGTCGCTGCTCATGATCGAGCTGCAAGCGCGTCCCGAAGGCACGGTGCGCGGCACGACGCTCGTCACTGCGACCGTCGAGGGCAAGGCGCGGCTGGCCAAGGCCGGCGTCGTCGAGGCCAGCCTCTCCGCGACGCAGATCGGCTGGGGGCCGGATGCCACGCAAGCCGAGGATGCGGCGATCGATCGGGTCGCCGACAAGCTCGGTCTCCAGCTCGTGCCCTTCGTCGGACCGCGCATTGGCGCGAACCTGCCGCTCGTCGACGTTCGCGTGGCGTGGAAGCGGAGCTGGCCGGAGGTCGCGCTGCTCCTCAAGGCGCTGCAGCAGACCGCGGGCGTCGACCGCGCTGCCGTCAAGGCGGTGAGCCCGTCGCTGTGCACCGTCGAGGTCGAAGGGACGTTGTCGGCGGCCGCGCTGCTGGCCGCGCTCGAGCGCTCGCCGCTCATCGAGTGCAAGGGCAAGGTCGTGGCGGGCAACCAGCTCGATCTGGAAGTCGCTCGCCGGGCGCCTCCTGCACCGACGCCGGGCGGCTAGGAACCTGCGATGAGGCCGCGCCTGGGGCGCTTCGTGGTTGGGGCCACGCTCGTGGCAAGCTGCGCGACGGCGCCCCGCGCGACTCGATCCGTGGCGCGCGCTCCGACGACGCTGTCGATCTTGTGCAGCCTGCCGCAGACCCGCCTGTACCTCGACGGCCAGCTGGTGCTCGAGCGCTGTGGTCCCGAGGGGATCCGCGTCGCCACGACGTTGGGTGCGCACCGACTCGAGGCGCGCCACGAGGGTTACTTCGCCGAGCTCCGCGATCTCGAGGTCACCAGCACAGGCAAGCCCGTCGAGGTGCTGCTGCGCAAGGTGCCGGCGCTCGTCGCAGCGGAGCTCGAAGCGGACGCCCCCCCGTAGCGGCGAGCGGCGAGCGGCGAGCGGCGAGCCGTGGGTGTGCTCGTGCGAGGGGGCGCGGGGACGGCGGAGGGCCAACGTGCCGGGGACGCAGGGTGTCCGTCCG
>CAZPEY010000655.1:0-1924 GCA_964585665.1 uncultured Polyangiaceae bacterium
TGGACAGGCACCTGGCCGCCGAAGAGCGCGACATCCTGCCGCACGCCGATCGGCTCCCCCTCGAGGTGCAGGCCGAGATCGTCGCCGAGATGCAGGGCCGACGACAGGGGACGTAGCCGCCGCTTGCGGTTGTCGGCGGTGGGGGGTTCGCCCTATCGTTTTCGCCATGCGAGGTTTGTCGAGGAGTGTGCCGTGGCCTCGATGCGCCGTTGCGGGCGCCTTGGCCGTCGCAGCGGTGGCTCTGCTGGTTGCAACGGACGGCCGCGCGGATTCCCTCGTGCGTGTGGATCGTCGAATCGAGCTGCTTGCGCTGCTGTTTCACCTCGCGGGAGCCCCGGGGTACGCGGCGCCGCCAACCTCCAACGACTTTCTCGAGCGGTTGGAGAGGCAGTTTGCCCCCTTCAAGGGAGATCAGGCCGTTGTGGCGACCCGACGGCTGATTGTCGAGCGCGGTCTCGACTATCAGGATCCCATCGCTCTGGCCGTCCACCTGCAGGACGACCTGTCGCTCGGTCCCGAAGGGGCGGATTGGCCGGCGAGCCTCGACGTCCGTTGGAAAGGCGAGCTCGACGCCTACCTCGCGCTCGTGCGCGCGTTTCGGCAGCGCAGTGGATTTGACGACTTCTACGCGACGGAGTCGGCGTTTCTTGAGCGAGTCGAGGGCGCGTTTCGTCAGGGGCTCTCGGACATTCGGCCCACGGCGTGGTTCGACGACTTCTTCGAGGTTCGCGGTGCAACCAAGCATCGAGTTTCGGTGTCGCTGCTCCTCGGAACCAGCAATTACGGACCGCTGGTCGAGCGTCCGTCGGGGGAAATCGAAGCGGTGCAGGCGTTGGGTGTGGTTTGTTCCAACGACTGTCGCTTCGGCCCCGAGGCAACACGGGGTTCCGCCCGAATCCTCGTTCACGAATCAGCCCATGCGTTCGTCAATGCTCGATTGGCACGGCACTCCAAGACCTTGGAGCCGGCGCTCCGCACGCTCTTTAGCGTCGCCGCGCCGGCCATGGGAAGAATCAACTACGGACGCTGGGAGATCGTGGTCAACGAGTCCGTGGTTCGCGCGTTGACGATCCTCTACTTCTCACAGGCAGGGGGGGCGGGACTTCGAGCGACTGAGAAAGGAGGCGACGCTGGCCGACGTCGGCGACTCCTTCTTTTGGACTCACGACTTGGCGGCGCTCCTCGGTGAGTTGAGAAGGCATGGCGGGCGCTACCCGGACTTCGACGCGATGGTTCCGGAGCTAGCCAGCTTCTTCGAGGCACGCGGCCGGCAGTACGCCCGCTCCGGCTTTCCGCAGCCACCGTTTCTCGGGACGCTTGCGGATGCGTTTTCGCGGCCGCTGTCGGTGGTAGGTCCTCGGGGGGCGCGTCAGTCGGCGGCCTTCTTGGCGACGCAGCCCTGGGCCAAGCCGGGGGACACGCCAACGCGCGGGCGCGTCTTGTGGGGAACTCCCCGTCGACACACGGAGCTTTCTGGCCTGCTGCAGGCATCCGGATGGGTGGTTGGGCCCGATCGGGTTCGCGTCGCTGGGACGGCCGTGCGTGGCAACGGACTCGTGCTGGTCGCGGTTCGTCCCGATCGGAGCACTCCGAGCAATCCTGTGGTCATCATCGCTTCCGACGACGAACGCAACCTAACGGGTTGCGAGGATCTCGAGCTCAGCGACGCGGACTGGGCGATCTTGCGTCGCTTGCGCGGCAAGTGCACCTCGCTCAAGCGCGGGCGATTCGCGAAACGGTTCGACGGTGGCTGGCGCTTCGACGCTGCGGAATAGCGTGTTGGCGGCGCGGCGGTTGCGGTAGGTTCGCGGCGTGGATCCTCTTGCGCCGCTCGTCGATGGACCGGTTGGCCCGTTGTATTTCCTCTACGGCAAGGAGCCGTATCTGCTCGACCGCGCCGTCGAGATCCTGAAGCAGCGCGTGC
>CAZPEY010000656.1:0-1911 GCA_964585665.1 uncultured Polyangiaceae bacterium
TCAGGCGGGCTTGCAGGCAGCGCAGGGACACATCGCCCGCAGGCGCGCAAAATCGTAGATGCCGCTGTTGTGGTTGTCCGACCAGGTGACGTTGATCGCGTACTGCCCGACGAGCTTGATCTCGCGGGCCCGGATCTGCGCCGGCACCGAGGTTGGGTCGAGGAGCGCGCGGCCGGTCATCTCCTCGATGCAGTTCGCGCAGCGACACGCGAGCCGCAGCTCGCGCGCCGGGTAGATGCTCTGGTGGCCATCGTCCCAGGTGATCGCCACCGTCGAGCGGAGCAGGCCGACGATCTCGGTCGGCATCGGTGCCATCTGCATGCGCGCAAGATGCATTGACGGCGGCGAGCGCGCAAGCAAAGGTTGGCCGTGATTCGCAAGCTCGTCCTCCGTCGAGATCTGGGTCGCAACATCCGGCAGGGCCACCCCTGGCTCTATCGCGACGCGGTCGAGTCGCCGCCGGACCTGACGACCGGATCGGTGGTCGACGTCGTCGGTAAGGATGGCAAGTTCCTGGCGCGCGGGCTCTACGACCAGAGCTCGCCGCTCGCGGTGCGGCTGTACGCGCAGGAGCGGCGCCCGCTCGACGAAGCCTTCTTCCTCGAGCGACTGCGCTTCGCCCACGCGCTGCGCAGCCGCTTTCTCGGGGACGACACCGACGCCTACCGTTGGTGCAACGGCGAGGGCGACGCGGTTCCCGGCGTGGTGATCGATCGCTACGGCGCGGTCGCCGTGCTGCGCCTCGATGGAGAGGCGATCGCGGCTCTCCGCCCACAGATCGTCGCCGCCGTCGCAACGCTGGCAGGCGAGCTCGGGCTGCGCAGCCTGCTCGAGCGCTCGCGCAAGGCGGCGCACCACCACCTGTGGGGCAGCGCCGTCGACGGCCCGGTGGCGGTCCGTGAGCATGGCGTCGGCTTTCTCGTCGACGTGCTGCACGGCCAGAAGACCGGGCTGTTCCTCGACCAGCGCGAGAGTCGAGCGCTGGTGCGCCAGTTCGCCCGAGGCGCGCGCGTCGCCAACCTCTTCTCGTACACGGGCGGCTTCTCGCTCTACGCCAAGCACGGCGGCGCGACGCGGGTCGACTCGGTCGACGTCGCGGCTCCGGCCATGGAGGCGGCGCGCGCCAACTTCTCGCACAACGGCTGGAGCCCCGATGAGCACGGCTTCTTCGCCGCCGACGTCTTCGCGTGGTTGGCCGAGCGCAAGGGCTCTCGCTACGACGTCATGATCGTCGATCCGCCCAGCTTCGCTCCGTCGGAGAAGAGCAAGGACGCCGCGCTGGCGGCCTACCGCGACGTGTTCGCCCGTGCCCTCCAGCTCGTCGAGCCGGGCGGCTTCTTTTGCCCGTCGTCCTGCTCGAGCCACATCACGCACGATGACTTCCTCGATGCCGTCCGCGGCGCTGCCCAGCAGGCCCGCACGCGGCTGCAGCTCGTCGAGCTCCGCGGCCAGCCAGCGGACCACCCCACCCCGCTGCCCTTCGACGAGGGGCGCTACCTCAAGTTCGCCGTCCTGCGCACGGTCTGAGGGGCGCCTTGCGTCGCGGGTCTGCGGCCGGGGCAGGACCGGCTTCGATCGGGCTCTTCTCGACGAGAGCTTCTCCCTGCGGGAGCTTTGGCCCCCGCCCCCTGTTCACTCTCGCCTGGGAGGAGTATTCTGCCGGCCCATGAGCACGGGGATCGATCTCAAGAAGCTCGGAATCAACGTCAAGAACGTCATCCGCAACGCTGCTCCGGCCCTCCTCTACGAGCACGGACTGCGCGCCGAGCGCGGCACCGCGATCTCGTCGACCGGCGCCCTCATCGCGCTGTCCGGTGACAAGACCGGTCGCAGCCCGACCGATAAGCGTATCGTCGACGAGCCGTCGTCGCGCGACCACGTCTGGTGGGGCAACGTCAACATCAAGCTCGA
>CAZPEY010000657.1:0-1904 GCA_964585665.1 uncultured Polyangiaceae bacterium
GCGCCGGCCCGTCGCAGGCGCGACAGCACGTTCTGGCCCTTGATCTCGGCCAGGTAGTTGAGCGACTTGCGATACTCGTCGAAGACCATCTTGGCGCCGCTGAGCTGCGCGTCGACTCCCTCGGGCGGCGTGCCACTGGCCTTCTGCGCCTCGAGCTCCTTGATTCGCTTGACGTACTCCGCCTCGGAGCCGAGCTCGATCTGCAGCTCGTTGACGAGCGTCGTGTGGAACACCTTCTCGGCGGGCAGCGGCCGCTCGATCGTCCGCTCGGCAGCCGGAATCGACTCCCACTCCTCGTGCGAGAGCATGTCGGTCCAGTCAAAGGTGTCGATCATGAAGTTGGAGAAGGCGCGACTCGACGCCGGAACGTAGACGGCGCGCGCGCGATCGAACCACAGCGCTTGCGCCATCGTTCCGCCCGCGGCGATCTGGCGGGCCGCGATGCGCAGCACCTCGTAGCCCAGCCGCAGCTCGAGGCGCTCGAGCTCCGCGTCCGAGAAGTCGGCAAAGTCCTCGAACGCGTCGTTGTTGGCGTCGCGCTGGGCGCGACCAAACTCGTTGAGCGCAGCCAGCTTGGCCTGACGTTCGCCGTCGGGCAGCGCGCGCAGCGCCTTGCAATCGGCGAGGAACGCGTCCCACGTCGTCTTGATCTTGAGCTCGGGCCGCTGAGTCTCGACGAACGCGCGAAACTGACCGGCGCGGTCCTCGAGCTCCCCTGCCTGGAGACCGAACAGATCGCGGTCCACCTCGTCGAGTCGCGACGCCAGCTCGTGGTAGAGGCCCGAGAGCTGGTTGGCCACGACCTCGGCCTTGGCGAGCTGCGCCAGATCGTTGACCTGCCAGGCGTCGGGGCGAAACCCATCGTTCGCAGCGATGGTCTGACCTGCTGCACCGACCCGAGCGATGAGCTCGCTGTCGTCGAGGGTTCGCCCCGCCAGGGCGAGCAGCTCGTCGACGCGCGCCTGGGCGGTCGGGTTGGTCATCTGATCGCGACGAGCGCGCGCCACCGCGATCATCTGTTCGAGCCGCTCGCGGCCATTGCGGTGCAAGGCGACGAGTCGGTCGGTCCGCGCTTCGTCGAGGTGGTAGCGGCTGCGCTGCGAGCGCAAGTGCAGCTTCGGATCGAGGAGCAGGACCTTCTTCTTGCTGCCGATGTCGGGCAGGGCTCCGGCCTTGGTCATCGCCTCGTACACCGCCTTGACGGGCTCGAGCGATTTGTCGTCGCCGTAGGCGTTCCAGCGCCCACGACGAATATCGTTGTCGAGCGCCGCCATGCGGTCGGGGCCCTCGCCGCGCACGTCGACCTTGAAGGCGCTCTTGATCCCTTGATCGTCGACCGTCGAGCCGAACTTGGCGCCGACGAGCACGCGACGAACCTCGGTGGGCGAATCCCACCGCGCGCGACCGCGCAGCGTCGCCTCGCTGCGCAGCAGATCGTAGCCGAGCGTGTCGAAGTACGTGTCGTCCATGTAGTCGGTGCCGAGGGAGATCTCGCGCCGTCCCTCCGCGTTGGGCTCGAAGCGATCCGACTCGATGGTCAAGATGATGTAGGGCAACCCCTCGCGCGCCGCGTGGCTGTTCTCGTCCCAAGGCATCTCGTCGATCGCGTAGCCGTAGGTGAAGGCCTCCATGATGCGGTTCTTGCGCAAGCGCGAGAACAACGTCCGCCCCTGCCCGTCGGTGCTCGACAGGAGGGCGCGCAACTCGGCGCCAGTCAGTCCCGACAGGGCACGAATCCCCTCGATCTCGTCGTTGTTGCGCTGCCACCCGCCACCCGTCTCGTTGGCGAAGGTCGTCTCGTCGATGAACGGCCGCTTGTCGAGGTCGACCTCGCAGCGACTCACCACCTGACCGGCGAGCGCATCGAGCGCCACGGGACCGACGAAGTCGACCGCATCGAGCTC
>CAZPEY010000658.1:0-951 GCA_964585665.1 uncultured Polyangiaceae bacterium
GCCTCGTCGAGGTCGCCGACCTGCTCTATCTCCTGCCGCGCCGCTGGGACGACCTGCGCGAGCTCGTCGCGGTTGGCGCGCTGCAGCTCGGCAGGCCGCAGCTCACCGCCGGCGTCGTCCAGACCGCGCGCTTCGCCTCGAGCTTTCGCCGCCGCATCCTCGAGGTCCGCTTCGTCGGGGACGACGGCAAGGAGCTGATCGGCCGCTGGTTCAACTACCGCGGCGCGCCCCAGCAGCGCTTCCCGACGGGGGCGCGCTTCCTCCTCGCGGGCACACCGCGCGTCTACAAGGGCGGGCTCGAGATGATCCACCCGGAGACCATCGCCGACGACGGCACGCAGACCGGCGGCACCATCCGGGTGCGCTATCCGGAGATCGAGGGCGTGCCAGGCCGCACCGTCGAGCGACTCTGCCAGCAGGCCGCATCGACCGTCGCTGACGAGGTGCCCGACGGCATCCCCGCCGCGGTCCGCGCCGCGCATCGCCTGCTCGGGCAGGGTGAGGCGCTCGCCCTGCTGCACCGCCCGCCCGAGTCGATCACCGTCGACGAGCTGGCGCGGCTCAACGAGGGCACGGCGCCCGCGCAGCAGCGGCTGATCTTCGACGAGTTCTTCTTCCTGCAGCTCGGGCTGGCCCAGAGACGCGGCGAGCAGCGACGAGAAGCAGCGCTGCCGCTCGCGGCGGCGCGCGGCGCCGAGGCGCACCTCGAGCCCTTCTTCGCGCTCCTCCCGTTCGCCCCGACCGGCGCGCAGCGACGCGCCATCGCGCGCATCGCGAGCGACGTCGCCGAGCCGCACCCGATGCACCGCCTGCTCCAGGGAGATGTTGGGAGCGGCAAGACCGTGGTCGCCTTCGCCGCCTGCGAGCTCGCCATGGCCAGCGGCGCGCAAGCGGCGCTGATGGCGCCGACGGAGATCCTGGCCGAGCAGCACTTCCGCACCCTGTCGGACT
>CAZPEY010000658.1:961-1871 GCA_964585665.1 uncultured Polyangiaceae bacterium
CGGAGGGGGCCCAGCGCCTCGGGCGGCGATTCGCCCTCCTCACTGCGTCGACGCCGCGCCCGGCGCGCGCGACGACGCTCGCCCTGCTCGCCGCCGGGCAGATCGATCTGCTGATCGGCACCCACGCGCTGCTCTCCGAGCGCGTCGCCTTCTCGCAGCTCGGCCTCATCGTCATCGACGAGCAGCAGCGCTTCGGCGTCGCGCAGCGCGCGCTGCTCCGCGACAAGGGCACGTTCGGCGAGGGGCGCGCCCGGCGCCTGCCCCACCTGCTGGTCATGACCGCGACGCCGATCCCGCGCAGCCTGGCGCTCACCGTGTATGGCGATCTCGATCTGCAGACGCTCGACGAGATGCCGCCGGGGCGCGAGCCCGCGACCACGCGCGTCCATCTCGGCAAGACGGCGCGCAAGAAGGCGCTCGCCGCGGTGCAGAAGGCGCTCGACGAAAAAAGACAAATATACTGGGTTTGCCCACTAATCGAAGAATCCGAGAAAGTGGACTACGCCGACGCGACCGCCGCCGCCGCCTTCCTGCGTGAGGCGCTCGGCGAGGAGGTCGGCCTGCTGCATGGCCGCCTGCCCACGGCGGACAAGGACCGCATCATGCGCGCCTTTCGCGCCCACGAGCTGCGGGTCCTCGTCGCCACGACCGTGATCGAGGTCGGCGTCGACGTGCCCAACGCCAGCGTCATGGTGATCGAGGGGGCCGAGCGCTTCGGCTTGGCGCAGCTCCACCAGCTGCGCGGCCGCATCGGTCGCGGCGGAGGGGCGTCGCTGTGCCTGCTGCTCTCGGAAGTGCGCGAGGCGACCGAGCGCCTCGCCGTCATGGAGGAGCACAGCTCCGGCTTCGACATCGCCGAGGCCGACCTGCGCATCCGCGGCCCTGGGGAGATCTTCGGCACCCGCCAGGC
>CAZPEY010000659.1:0-1867 GCA_964585665.1 uncultured Polyangiaceae bacterium
AGCGAGTAGCGCTTGCCCTTGGTGCCGGCGGCGAGCAGCCAGGCGCCCATCGACGCTGCCTGCCCCATGCAGATGGTCGCGACGTCGCAGCGCACGTACTGCATCGTGTCGTAGATCATCATGCCCGCCGTGACGAGGCCGCCCGGCGAGTTGATGTAGAGCATGATGTCCTTGTCCGGGTCCTCGGACTCGAGGAACAGCATCTGCGCGACGATGACGTTGGCGATCTCGTCATTGACGGGCGTCCCGAGGAAGATGATGCGATCCTTGAGCAGGCGCGAAAAAATGTCCCAGCTGCTCGATGACGGTGGGGATGATGTAGTTGACGGTATCGAGCGCGGACTTGGTTGCGGAGGACATCGGGCTCCTTGGGGTTGAGGGAGAGTGCCAGCGACGCGCCTTAGTTTTGCGCGGCTCTACAAAAGGTCAACCGATTTTCGGAGAAGAGGCAGCGGGCAGCGCTGCGGCAGCGCTACTTCTGGAAGGACGAGGCGAGCGGGCCGGTGATCTTGGCGCGCGAGAGCAGCAGGTCGACCGTCTTCTCCTCGCGGATCTGGTGGCGGAGCAGGCCGAGGCGGCCCTCTTTCTGCAGCTCCGCCTTGAGGCGCGGCACCGAGGTCTCGCGGCTGGCCGCGAGCTCGGCGAGCTTCTTCTCGACCTCGGCGTCGGTCGTCTCGATCTTCTCCTTGTCGGCGATCGCCTCGAGGAGGAAGGTGGCGCGCACGTCGTGGATCGCGGTGCCGCGCAGATCGTCGCGGACGCGCCCCTCGATCGCGGCGAAGCCGTCCTTGTCGATGCCGCGCATCTGCATGAACATGCGCGAGCGCGAGACCAGCGAGTCGAGGTGGCGCTCGACGAGGTTCGGCGGAACCTCGAACGCGTTGCGGCGCACCAGCTCCTTGACGAGGTCGAGGCGCACCTGGCTCTTGTTGCGCTCGGTGGCCTGCTCGAGCAGCTTCTGCTTCAGCTTCTCGCGCAGCTCGGCGACCGTCTCGCCCTCGCCGGTGTCCTTGGCGAACTCGTCGTCGAGCGCCGGCGTGTGCTTCTCGCGCGCGTACTGGACGCTGATCTTGATCTTGGCAGGCTTGCCCTCGAGCGGCGCTGCCTTCTCGGCGATCGCCTCGGGGCTGTCCGGCTCGGGCTCCTCGCCCGCTGGCGGCTTGGCCGGCGGCGCGACGGTGAAGGACAGCTCGTGGTCCTTGGCGTCGACAGCGACACCGAGGAGCGCGTCGCGGAGGCCCGGGATCGGGCTGCGAACCGGGTCGCCTAGATCGACGACCATGCCGTTGTTGGTCACCGACTGATCGCCGACGGTGCCGTTCAACTGGATCATGACGATGTCGCGATCGGTGAGCGTCGTGCGGCCGCTGATCTCCTTGTACTCGGTCAGCTCCTGACGCTTGCGCTCGACGGCGAGATCGACCTCGGCGTCGGAGACCGTCGGCTCCTTGGTCTCGAGCTCGACGCCGTCGTAGTCCTTCGGCTCGACCTCGGCGCGAATCTCGACGCGCGCCGTGTACGCGAACGGCTGGCCCGAGCGCATCTGGATGTTCTCGACGACGGGCTCGCTCACCGGCTGCAGCGAGTACTGGTTGGCGGCGGCGATGAAGCTCTCCTGCACGAGCTCCTGGACGATCTCGCGCTCGACGGACTGCGCGTACATCTGCTCGAGGATGGGGCGCGGCACCTTGCCCTTGCGGAAGCCGCGCAACGAAACGGCGCGGCCAATCTCGCGATACTTGTCGTCGAGCTTGCGCGCGACGTACGGCCACGGAATCTCGACCGCGACCTTCTTCTCCACCGACGAGATCGGCTCGATTGTTACCTGCATTGTTGTCTCCGCTGAATGAGGCGAGGCTTTTTGCAC
>CAZPEY010000660.1:0-1855 GCA_964585665.1 uncultured Polyangiaceae bacterium
GTGCGAGATGAAGATGTAGGTCAGGCCGCGGCGCGCCTGCAGATCGACGAGCAGGTTGACGATCTGCGCCTGCACCGAGACGTCGAGCGCCGACACGGGCTCGTCGGCGATGACCAGCTTGGGTTCGGTGGCCAGCGCGCGCGCGATGCCGATGCGCTGGCGCTGCCCGCCCGAGAACTCGTGTGGGTAGCGGCGCGCCGCGTCCGCGTCCAGGCCGACCTGCTCGAGCAGCGCCGCGACTCGCGCCTGCTCCTCTTGCTGCGTCCGGACGAGCCGGTGCACGACCAGCGGCTCCCCGATCGCGTCGCCGATGCGCAACCGCGGGTTGAGCGAGCCGTACGGATCTTGGAAGACGAGCTGGGCGCGCTGACGAAAGCGCCGCAGCGCCTCGCCGCCGAGCGAGCGCACATCGACGCCGTCGATCTCGATCGAGCCGGCGGTCGGTTCGAGCAGGCGCAAGATGGTGCGACCGAGCGTCGACTTGCCGCAGCCCGACTCGCCGACCAGCGCCAGCGTGCGGTTCGCATCGACGCTGAGGGACACGTCGTCGACGGCGCGCACGACCTGCTTGCCGAACAGCCCGACCGGCCGCGGGAAGTGCTTGCTCAGGTGCTCGATGCGCACCAGCGGCTGGCTCACGACGCGCGCTCCGGCGGGCCGAGCGGATGCAGGCAGCGCGTGGTCCGCGCACCCTCGACGGAGGCCGCGACCGGCGCCTGGCGGCAATCGGCGGCGACCTGGCTGCAGCGATCGGCGAAGCGACAGCCCGCGGGGAGTCGATCGAGCGCCGGCACGCGGCCCGGGATCTCGCGCAGCGGGCCGCTCGACTTGTCGCCGCCGAGCTTGGGCATCGAGTCGAGCAGCGCCCGTGTGTAGGGATGGCGCGGCGCTGCGAAGAGCTCGTCGACGGGAGCGCTCTCGACGACCTGGCCGGCGTACATCACCACGACGAAGTCGCAGAAGCGCGCGATGACCCCGAGGTCGTGCGAGATGAGGAGCACCGCCATGTCGAGCTCACGGCGCAGCTCGGCGAGCAGGTCGAGCACCTGGGCCTGGATCGTCACGTCGAGCGCGGTGGTCGGCTCGTCGGCGATGAGCAGCGACGGTCGACAGGCGAGCGCGCTGGCGATCATCACGCGCTGGCGCATGCCGCCCGAGAGCTGGTGCGGATACTCGCGCGCCCGCGCCTCTGGATCGGCGATCCGCACCTTGCGCAGCAGCTCGATCGCGGCGCGCTCCGCCTCGGCCGCGCCCACCTGACGGTGGACGCGCAGCGTCTCGGCGACCTGCTTGCCGATGCGCATCACCGGGTTGAGCGACGACATCGGCTCCTGGAAGATCATCGCGATCCGATCGCCGCGCAGGCGGCGCATCTCGTCCTCGGGCAGCGGCAACAGCTCCATGCCGTCGAACCGGATCGAGCCGCTCAGGCCGCCGGGCGGCAGATCGCGGTGCAGCCGCATGATGCTGAGCGCGGTCATCGACTTGCCGGAGCCCGACTCTCCGACGATGCCCACCGCTTGCCCCCGCCGAATCGAGAAGCCGATCCGGTCAAGTATCTTGACGATACCGGCCGGTCCGTGGACCGCGACCGAGAGATCCTCGACCTCGAGCAGCGGCGCTAGTGACACCCGCCCCCCGGCCGATTCGAGCGCGCGCAGGGGTCGATCACGACCTGCTTGGCCTCGCGTCCGTCGCCGCGGATCGCCATGCCGGAGATGATGCGCTCGCACTGCCGGCGCCGTGGCGGGCGTCCGTCGATGGCTGCTTGCAGCAGTCACCGCAGGTGGCGCGGACGGCGCCGACGCGCTCGAGTGCTTCGAAGCAGCTCCCACACTCGCAGCGATACTCGTAC
>CAZPEY010000661.1:0-1851 GCA_964585665.1 uncultured Polyangiaceae bacterium
TGCGGCAGGCTGTGCACGACGCGATGGGTCGGCAGAACGATCAAGCCAGGATCGTCCATGTTGCAGAGGAACATCGTGGCAAATTCCCAAGGCGCCTCGGGCCCAGCGTCGGGGTGCTCGGCGCGTAGCTCGTCACGCAGCGCCAGCATCGTCTCGTAGCGATGGTGCCCATCGGCGATGTAGATCGGCACGCCGGCGAGCAGCCCGATGGCGTCGCCGATCGTCTGGATGTCGGTGATGGGCCAGAGCTTGTGCTGCACGCCGTCGGTGGTCTTGCCGACCAGCGCGGGCTCGGCCATCTCGACGACGCCGAGCCGCTGATCGAGCTTGCGCTCCGGATCTGGATACAGGCCGAAGACCTGCGAGAAGTGGCTGCGCGTGGCGCGCATGAGCTTGAGCCGATCGACCTTGGGCCCGGCGAGCGTGCGCTCGTGGGGCTTGATCTTCCCCTCCGAGAACGGCGAGAGGCGGACGCGCGCCACGATGCCGCGCCGCTCGTAGTCGATGCCATCGATCGTGAAGAGCTGGTTGTAGCGGTAGATCGCCGGCTCGGGATCGCGGCGCAGCACGCCGCTCTGCTGCCACTCGCCAAAGAGGCGCGCCGCCTCGGTGTAGCGATCGTCGAACACCCCGCCCTCGGGGGGCTGGGGCAGGATGATGTGGACCGCGTTGTACGGCGAGAGCGCCGCGAGGCGCTTGCGCTCGTCGTCGCCGATCACATCGTACGGCGGGGCGAGCAGCGTGTGCGCGGGTCCCGCGACGGACTCGTCGTAGCGAACGCCGCGAAAGGGAGCAAGGTCAGCCATCTCGGCCTCCGATGTCAGTGCGAAACTGGGCGCCAGGGAACGAAATCTTTTGCACCGCAGCATAGGCGGCGGCGCGGGAGCTGGCGAGGTCGGCGCCGAGCGCGCTGACCGCCAGCACGCGCCCGCCCGCCGTGACGAGCGCCGCGTCGCGCTCGGCGGTGCCGGCCTGAAACACGACGACGGCGGGATCGGCCTCGGCCGCCGCGATCCCGGTGATCGGATCGCCTGCGCGGGCGCCTTGCGGATAACCGGAGGACGCCATCACGACCGCCACCGCCGTGTCGTCCGAGAAGCGCGGCGCTGCCGGCGCCCGCCCCGCCGCGACGTCGGTGAGCGCGACCAGCAGATCCGAGTCGTAGCGGCGCATCAGGACCTGGGTCTCCGGATCCCCGAAGCGGCAGTTGAACTCGAGCAGCCGCGGCCCCTCCGCGGTGAGCATCAAGCCCGCGAAGAGCATGCCGAAGAAGGGTCGCCCCTCGACGGCCAGCGCGCGCGCCGCAGGGGCGACGATCTCGGCCACCGCGCGCTCGTGCAGCGACGACGGCAGCGTCGGGGTCGGGCTGATCGTGCCCATCCCACCGGTCATCGGGCCGCTGTCGCCATCCCCGATCGTCTTGTGATCTTCGACGCCGGGCAGCGCCACCACCGCCTCGCCGGCGACGAACGCGAGCAGTGACGCCTCGCGCCCGACGAGGAACTCCTCAATCACCAGCCGCCCACCGACGCTCGATCGCAGCTCGCGCGCCGCCTCCTTGGCCGCCGCCGCCGAGTCGCACAGCACGACGCCCTTGCCCGCCGCGAGGCCATCGGCCTTGACGACCAGTCGGCTGGCGCGCGCGAACGTCTCGTCGATGAAGCGCTCGGCGTCCGACAGCGCGTCGAAGACTCCGAACGCCGCGGTCGGGATCGCGTGCCGCCGCGCCAGCTCCTTCATGAAGATCTTCGAGCCCTCGATCGCCGCCGCCGCCTGCGAGCAGCCGAAGACCGGCACGCCCGCGGCCTGCAAGCGATCCGCGAGCCCGTCGACGAGCGGCGCCTCGGGCCC
>CAZPEY010000662.1:0-1841 GCA_964585665.1 uncultured Polyangiaceae bacterium
CGGCGTGCTCCCGTGCTGGCAGCTCGACACGCGACCCGAGACTGCGTGCGCTTCGGTGTGTGCGCGGCCAGGAGATCCGGCGCAGCGCGCGGGCGTCGTGGTCCGCCGCGCAACCGGCGCAGCGAGGACGAGCACGCTCATCGAGTGCGCCGTCCTCGACCCCCGTCCCACGCCCGACGCACCGATGCCGACCTGCGCGATGCCGTAGGGGGCGCCTCCAGGCTCAGGTCGCCGTCGTCGCTGCGATCTTGCGCAGCGCCACGATTGTCGCGGCAAGTTGGCTCAGGGCGATGGTCACCTTCGCCTTGATCTTGCGGGGCGGATCCGGCTGCATCGTCAGGTTCATGATGCAAACGACCGGCTCGATCGCACGATCCGGTGTCCAGATCTGATAGTCCTGTCCTTCGTGGCTAGGTTGGAGCTTGTCTTCGTCGCCGCTCAAAAAGGGTTCGAGTTGGTCGGCGAGCCACTGCACGCTGTGACGGGGCAACGCGAGCGTCTCCTCCAAGACCATGCCGTTGACGTCGATTGAAGCGACGAGATCGATGGTGTCCTTGTTATCGACGACGTCGACGGATCTAACCGTGATCAAGAGGTTCCTCCGGCAGTCGGGAAGGGTACTGGCTTGTTGAGCGTCGCCGCCAAGGCATTCATCTCGTCCTGCTTGACCTTACCGAGAGCGATTGCGCGGTGGTTGTCCGGAGTCAGCTTGAAGTTGGTGCCGTTGTTGTCGAGCGCGACCTCCCGGGCGCCGAGCTTGCCGCTCTCTTGAACTGTGGCGCCCATGCCGCTGTAGAGTTCGTTAGCGGAGAGATGATCCTTCATCGCTTTGCGGACGATGCCGGCTTTGGGCGACGCCGGAGCTGCCCCGACAGGCGTGTTCTGGACTTCCTGAAAGATCTGATCGAGCTCCGTCAGCGCAATGCCCTGACTCGTTACATCTTGCTTGAAGCCCGGATGCGCCTTGGCCTTCGCGATCAGCTGCGGCCATTCGAAGTTGCCGACGCCCACCTTCTTCTGACTGTTGGGGTCGGCCGGGTCGGTCTGGATGGCCTTCTCGGTATCGAAGACGCACACGCCGACCTCGTGCCCCGCCGCGACTATCGAGAGGATCGAATCGTAGGTCCATCCGACTTTGAGCATCGCTTCGAGCGGCTTGCAGCCGATGACATCGGCCGGCTCGGTGGCAAAAACCGTTGGGGCATCCCCAAAGCGGCCGCCTCCGAAGGCGGCGCCAACGGTCATTCGAGACAGAAGTCCGACGCGCGCCACATAGCGTGGCATCTGGCCCGACTCAATCGCGGCAAGCATCTCGCGCTCCGACCTGCCGGGAAGCTGCTGTGCTCCCCCTGCCCCCGAGACCTGCGCGGCGACTTGGTCGAGGGTCATCTGGTTGTAGTTGCGAACGTTCTGTCCCGCCGCCGCGGTCTCGGCTTGGGAAAGCGATCCTCCCGCGCCCGAACCCTTGGCGAAGTCGTCACGCGTCTTCTTGCCGCCGACCAAGCCGGGATCGTTGCCAGCGCGGAAGACCTTGCGGTGGATGCCCTTGAGCTTGGCAGCGACGGTGGGGGCGGCTTCTTGCGGGGCTTCGGGGGGCGCGGCTTCGGCGCTCGCGGTCTCGGCGCTGGCTGCCTCGGGGGGCGCGGCCTCGGCGGCGGCAGCCTCGGGGGGCGCGGCCTCCGCGCTGCTTTCGGCGGCGGCGGCCTCGGGGGGCGCAGCCTCGGCGGTCGCGTCGGCCTCGGGCGCGGGATCGCGGAAGGCCTTCTTGCGGAGGATCTTGCGGAGGGCGGAGGCGGAGTACTTGGCGCTGATCGGGGCGGCGAGCTTGGCGCCGGCCTCGG
>CAZPEY010000663.1:0-1832 GCA_964585665.1 uncultured Polyangiaceae bacterium
GGCTCGCCCGATCTCATCCTCCTCGACGAGCCGACCGCCGGCCTCGATCCGCGCAACGCCGCCGAGCTGCGCGACGTCATCCGCGGGCAGCGCGGCCAGCGCGCGATCGTCGTCTCCTCGCACAACCTGCAGGAGCTCGAGGAGATGTGCGACGAGGCGACCTTCATCGAAGCGGGGCGCACCGTCGACGCCGGCAAGATGAACGAGCTGACCTCGACCGACTCGCAGTGCACGGTGATCCTCGGCCGCCCGCTCAGCGCCGAGACCGTCGCCGCCTGCCAGCGCGCGCTGCCCGAGTGCAAGCTCCTGCCCGGCAAGGACGCGCTCTCGGTCGTCGTGCAGTTCGGGCGCAAGGAGGGCGAGATCCCCGAGGACGAGATCTCGCGCATCCTCCTCTCGCTCCTGCAAGCGGGCGCCAAGATCGGCTCGGTCGAGCGCGGCCGCAGCCTCGAACAAACCTACCTCTCCTCGACGAAAGGCAAGTAGTCGGATGACCCATGGACACTCGTTGGCGCGCCTGCTGGGCGCGCTCGCTCTCTTGTCGCCGCTGGTCGGCAAGGCCGCTCCCGCCGCGGCGCCGCTGACGGTCTCGGTCGATCTGACCGAGGCGGCGCGCCGCCTGATCCACGTCCGCCAGACGATCCCGGTCAAGCCGGGGGCGACGCAGGCGCTGGTCTACGCCAAGTGGCTGCCGGGCGAGCACGGTCCGACGGGGCCGATCACCGACTACGTGGGGCTGCGCATCACCGCAGCAGGCAAGCCGCTTGGCTGGCGGCGCGACGCGGTCGACATGTACCGCTTCCTCGTCGATGTGCCGGCGGGGGTCGCCACCGTCGAGGTAGCGGCGGACTTCCTCTCGCCGCCGCCGCAGATGGGGGGCTTTTCGGGCTCGGCCTCGATGACGCCTGCGCTCGCGGTGCTGTCGTGGAACCAGGTGATGATCTTCCCCGACACGCCGTCGCCGCGCGTCCAGCAGGCGCGCGCCGAGCTCAAGCTGCCGCCGGGGTGGCGCGCGGCCAGCGCGCTTGCCGTCGCGAGCGGCGGTGGCGAGATCGTGCGCTACGCCCCCACCACCGTCGAGATGCTCATCGATTCGCCGGTCCTGGCCGGGGCGCACCTCGTCGACGTACCGGTCGGCGACTTCCACGGCGCACCGGTGTCGCTGCACGTCGCCGCGGACGCCGCCGACGAGGCGCGGCTGACCGACGGACAGCGCGCCTTCATGGGGCGGCTCCTGCGCGAGGAGCTGGCGCTGTTCGGCCACCGCCACTTCGACCGCTACGCGTTTCTGCTGACGCTGTCCGATCTGGTCGGCCACTTCGGTCTCGAGCACCACCAGTCGAGCGACAACCGCATGCCGGGCCGCACGCTCGTCGACAAGGAGCTCGCGCTCTGGGGGCTCGGCTCGCTGCTGGCGCACGAGTCGGTGCACTCGTGGAACGGCAAGTACCGTCGGCCCGCCGGGCTGGCGACGGGCGACTTTCAGGCGCCGATGAAGGGCGAGCTGCTCTGGGTGTACGAGGGGCTGACCCAGTACCTCGGCAAGCTCCTGACGGCGCGCGCGGGGCACTGGACGGCGCAGCAGTATCGCGATCACTTCGCGATCACCGCGGAGGGGATGCGTCGCACCGTCGGACGCAAGACGCGCCCGCTCGTCGACACCGCGGTGGCCGCGCAGCTCCTCTACGCGGCGCGGGACGACTGGGGCGCGCTGCGCCGCAGCGTCGACTTCTATCCCGAAGGCGATCTGTTCTGGCTCGAGGTCGACGTCCGCATTCGCGAGGCGACCGGCGGCAAGGCGTCGCTCGACGACGTGATCGCGCGCTTCTGGG
>CAZPEY010000664.1:0-1818 GCA_964585665.1 uncultured Polyangiaceae bacterium
GGCTCGAGGTCTTCGCGCCGTACTACTCGTCGTCGTTCTCTCCGGGGACGGACGCCGAGCGCCTCACCGTGCTGCACCTGCGCTGGACGCCCGGCACCGACACATCGCCGCTGCTCGTGCTGCCAAACCACATGCGGTAGAGTCTCTACCAAGAACGACATGCCGTTTCGCCGCTCGCAACTCGCGTCCACCGTGTTTCTCTTGCTCGCCGTCGGCGCTTCGCCGCCGGCACTCCTGGCCCAGGTAGCGCTGAGCAGCCAGCCTCCGCCCGGCGCTCCGTACGTTGGGATCAACCTGCAGAAGGTGACCAGCGAGCACTGGGACTACCTCTCGAGCAAGCGGAGCACTCCGCCCTCCCCGCAGCCCAACGCGACCGCTCTGCCAGGGGCTTTCGTCTCCGGCCTGGTGCCGGGTGGGCCCGCCGAGCGCGCCGGCGTCCGCCCGTTCGACGTCATCCTTACGATCGATGGACTGAGCCTCGACGGGGGCTTGTCCCAGCTCATCGGGTACATCCGCTCGCGACCGATCGGCGCGACGTGCACGCTGGTGGTGCTGCGTCCGCGCCCGGGCTCGAATCTCCCCGACCGCTTCGAGATCACGATGCAGATCGAGGCGACACCACGCCCCGGCGCTCCGGCGGTCTTCGCCCGCGGTGCAGGTACGACCAGCGTCGGCATGACCAGCAAGGTCATGGCGCCCACGACCGATCGTCGAACGGTTCTGACCCAGACGCTCTGGGAGCTCGACCAGCTCCTCGCGAAGAATCAGAGCAGCTGGACCCCGACGCAGCTCGAGCTCATGCGAGCGCGGCGTGCGTCCGTGGCGGCTGAGCTCGCGGCGCTCGACGGCAGGCCGCCGCCGGGCGCGGGCGAGCCGACGGGCCCTTCGGCCGTCGCTCGGCCGGAGGCTGCACCTCCGCTGCCGGCTCCCCCGGCGACTCCACCGCCGGCGGCTCCACCGAACGTGCGCGGCGCGGGCCAGCCGCACGCCTACGCGCTGGTCATCGGCATCGAGCGCTATCGGGACGTGAGCTCGCCGACCGGAGCGCGGCGCGATGCCGAGGCGATGGCCGGCCTCCTCCGCACCAGCCTCGGTGTGCCCGAGCAGAACATGCTGCTCGCCCTCGATGAGCGCGCCACTCGTTCGGACATCGAGAAGCATCTGCGCTGGCTGCGCACGAACGTGCCGCAGAACGGCCGCGTCTACTTCTACTTCAGCGGCCATGGCGCGCCCGATCCCTCGACGGGCACCTCGTACCTCGTGCCCTACGATGGCGATCCGCGCTTCCTCGCCGATACGTCGCTGCAGCTCCCCGAGGTACTCAAGGCGCTCTCGCTGACCAAGGCGGGCGACGTGCTCGCGATGGTCGACTCTTGCTTCTCGGGCGCGGGCGGCCGCTCGATCCTGCCCCCCGGGACTCGCCCGCTGGTCAAGGTTCAGGAGACGCGCGCCGTGCCGCGCGTGGCACTCCTGTCGGCGGCCTCGGGCTCGGAGATCTCGGGGCCGGCCAAGCAGGGCGGCGGACTGTTCACGACCGTGGTGCTCTCTGCGCTCGGCTCGGGAGCGGCGGATGTCGACGGCGACGGCGCGATCTCGCTCGGCGAGCTCCACACCTGGATCGCGCCCCGCGTCTCGCGCGAAGCGCGGCGTGACAACCGCGAGCAGACCCCCGCTCTCATCGTTGGGGCGGGCGCCACTGCTGCCAGAGACTTCATCGTCGTAGATGGCCTGAGCGGTCGGTGAGGTGGCGTCCTTCGTCCGATGACGGGGGGCGGGTCTCGAGCTGCTGACGGTCAGCGCACGTGGTCGCGGTTCCAG
>CAZPEY010000665.1:0-1816 GCA_964585665.1 uncultured Polyangiaceae bacterium
CGCACTTCGTCGTGTCCAACGCCCATCGACCCGAGGTCAAGGTGGCGCTCGCGCCCGCACTCAAGCGCCAGAACGGCGAGCTACAGGTCCTCGACGTGACCTCACCGACGGGGGAGCTCGTGCAGCTCGTCGTCGAACCGGAGAGCCGCGACGTGGTCGAGATCCGCTACACCGAGGGCGGCAAGCCGGGCGTCGATGTCCTCTCCGACTATCGGCCTGTCGAGGGCGGAGGCGGTCTGCGCGCGCCCTTCCACGCCGTGCGCAAGACCGCCGGCGGGGACGTGCTGGACATCGTCTACGACAAGATCCTCGTCGGCGAGAATCCGGACCCGAAGCAGTTCGAGTAGTCCTGCCTCGACTCAGCGGGTTGGTCAGGACGAGCACCGCCGGCTCGCGGGCATCCCCAACGGCGCGTCCGCCCAACGCGGAAGCGAGGAAGCCGAGCGCCGCACGTCGTCCATCGTCTGGGCCTGGCGCCTGCTTCGTGCTGCGTCTGCCGCTCGTAGCTCCTGTGGCGGCTGCCTGATTGTCGGGTGCAAGCCGCCGCCCGACGCGGTAGGTTGCGCCCATGAGCTTCGAATTCCAAACCCTGCTTCCCGTCGGTGATGATGCCACGCCGTATCGCAAGCTGAGTGGCGACTTCGTCTCCACCTTTTCGGTCAACAACCTTGACTTTCTCAAGGTTGAGCCCGACGCGCTGACGCTGCTGACCCGCGAGGCGATGCACGACATCGCGCACCTCCTCCGTCCAGGCCACCTCCAGCAGGTGCGCAACATCCTCGACGATCCGGAGGCCTCGCCGAACGACCGGTTCGTGGCGCTCGATCTGCTGAAGAACGCCAACATCGCCGCAGGCGGAGTGCTGCCGATGTGCCAGGACACGGGCACCGCGATCGTGCAGGGCAAGAAAGGTCAGCTCGTCTACACCGGCTTCGACGACGAAGCGGCGATCGCGCGCGGTGTCTACGAGACCTACCAGAAGTACAACCTGCGCTACTCGCAGCTCGCGCCGCTCGACATGTGGTGCGAGGAGAACACCGGCACCAACCTGCCGGCGCAGATCGAGCTCTACGCGACCGAGGGAGACGCCTACAAGTTCCTGTTCATGGCCAAGGGTGGCGGCTCGGCGAACAAGAGCTTCCTCTATCAAGAGACGAAGGCGCTCCTCAACCCGGAGTCGCTCACCAAGTTCCTCGACCAGAAACTGCGTTCGCTCGGAACCGCGGCGTGTCCGCCCTATCACCTCGCGGTCGTCATCGGCGGCACGTCGGCGGAGTTTGCGCTCAAGGTGGCCAAGCTCGCGTCGGCGCGCACGCTCGACACGCTGCCGACCAAGGGCAGCAAGACCGGGCATGGGTTCCGCGATCTCGAGTGGGAGCAGAAGATCCTGGGCATCGCGCAGCGCACGGCGATCGGCGCGCAGTTCGGCGGCAAGTACTTCTGCCACGACGTGCGCGTGATCCGCCTGCCGCGCCACGGCGCGTCGTTGCCGGTGGGCATCGGCGTGTCGTGCTCCGCCGATCGCCAGGCGCTCGCGAAGATCACCCACGACGGGATCTTCCTCGAACAGCTCGAAACCAATCCCGCGCGCTTCATGCCGGAGCCCGACAAGAACGAGCTATCGGGCGACGTCGTGAAGATCGATCTGAACCAGCCGATGGCCGAGATCCGCCGCATCCTGTCGCGCCATCCGATCAAGACGCGACTCGCGCTCCGCGGCACGCTCGTCGTCGCGCGCGACATCGCCCACGCCAAGCTGAAGGACCGCCTCGACGCGGGCGAGGGGTTGCCGTCCTACTTCAAGGACCATGTCGTC
>CAZPEY010000666.1:0-1815 GCA_964585665.1 uncultured Polyangiaceae bacterium
ACGACAGCAGCACGGCCACCGGGATCGTGACGATCGGCACGATCGCCGACGGGAAGTGCCAGAGGAAGAGCAGGATCACGAACGACACGATGATCATCTCTTCGATGAGCTTCTCGCGCAGCGTGGCGATCGCGCGCTCGATGAGCTCGGATCGATCGTAGGTCGTCACGACGCGCACGCCAGCGGGGAGTGAAGGCCGGAGCTCGTCGAGCCGCCGCTTGACTGCGTCGATCACGTTGAGCGCGTTCTCGCCCTGCCTCATCACGACGATGCCGCTGACCACATCGCCCTTGCCATCGAGATCGGCGACCCCGCGGCGCATGTCCGGGCCGATCGTGACACGACCGAGATCGCCAACGCGCAGCGGCGTCCCCGCCTCGTTGGTCTTGATCACGATCGCTTCGAGATCGGCGCGCCCTTTCAAGTAGCCGCGGCCGCGGATCATGTACTCACGCCCCGATAGCTCGAGCAGCCGTCCGCCGACCTCGCTGTTGGAGCGGCGGATCGCGTCGGCGATCTCGGCGAGGCCGAGGTGATTGGCGGCGAGGCGGTTCGGGTCCATCGTGATCTGGTACTGCTTGACGTAGCCTCCCACCGACGCGACCTCGGCCACGCCGGGCACCGCCTGCAGCGTGTAGCGCAGGAACCAGTCTTGATAGGAGCGCAGCTGATCGAGCGAGTGCTGCCCCGAGTCGTCGACGAGCGCGTACTCGTAGACCCCGCCCACGCCCGTCGCGTCGGGGCCGAGCTCGGTCTTGACGCCCTCGGGCAGCCGCGCCTGGATCTTGGAGAGATACTCGAGGACCCGTGAGCGCGCCCAGTACAGGTCCGTGCCGTCCTCGAAGATCACGTACACGTACGAGAAGCCGAAGTCGCTCAGGCCTCGGATCGTCTTGACCTTGGGCGCGCCGAGCAGCGCCGTGACGATCGGATACGTGACCTGATCTTCGAGGATGTCCGGGCTGCGATCCCACCGGGAGTAGACGATCACCTGGGTGTCCGACAGATCCGGGATGGCGTCGAGCGGGATGGTCTTGACCGAGCGCACCGCGATGAGGATCGCGATGATCGTCAGCGCGATCACCAGCAGCTTGTTGCGCGCCGAGGCCTCGATGAGCTTGGCGATCATCGGTGCGCTCCTTCAGGTTCCAGGGCGCCGTGGCTCGGCAGCTCGGACACCGCGGCGCGCAGCCGGGACTCCGAGTCGAGCAGGAAGCTCGCGCCAGCCGCGACCCGATCGCCTGTCACGAGGCCGCGCAGCACCTCGATCTTGCCGTCGGCGCGCAGGCCGGTCTCGATCTGGCGCGGCTCGAGCTGACCGCCCTCGCGAACCAGGAACACGAGCTGCCGCGTCCCCGACTCGATCAGCGCGTCCTCGTCGATCACCAGCGCCTCGCGGGGCGGCGCCTGCAGCTCGACCGTGCAGAACATCTCGGGCTTGAGCTCGTACTTCGGGTTCTCGAGCGCGATGCGCACCTTGATCGTGCGGGTCTTGTCGTCGACGGTCGGGAGGATCTGCGTGACCTTGCCCTGCCAGCGGCGGCCCGGCCAGTAGGCGAGCGTCACCACCGCGCTCTGGCCAACGCGCAGGCGCGGCAGCTCGTTCTCGTAGACGTCGGCCACCACCCACAGCGTCGAGAGATCGACGATCTCGAACAGCGAGTCGTTGCTGTTGACCTTGGCGCCCGCGACGGTCGACTTCTGCGTGACGAAGCCCGAGCGGGGCGCGCGCAGGATCGAGGTCCGCTCGACCGTTCCCCGCGCCACGAGCTGATCGATGTCGGCCTCCGTGATCCCGTAGCGCCGCAGCCGCTC
>CAZPEY010000667.1:0-1812 GCA_964585665.1 uncultured Polyangiaceae bacterium
CGCGCCCGCGCCGAAGCCCGCGCCGAAGCCTGCCGCGCCGCCTGCCCCCGAGGATCCCTGGGCCAATCGGGGCGATCTCCTCGAGCCCCCGCCAACCGCGTACGACACCAAGGTCGAGCTCGGCGCCATCGAGCGCTTCCGCTTGCCCAACGGCGCCCAGATCCTCTTCGTGCCCCGCAAGGCCGCGCCGGTGATCAACCTCGCCGTCGGTCTGCGCGGCGGCCGCCTCGCCGAGCCGGTCGATCGAGCGGGGCTCGCCGCGTTCACCGCGCTGATGCTGCGCAAGGGAACCCAGCGGCGGACCGCCGATCGCATCTCGAAGGATCTCGAGTCGCGCGGTGCGACCCTGACCGCGAGCGCCGGTGGCGAGACGCTCACCGTCCGCTGCGGTGCCCGCTCCACGGAGCTCGACGTCTGTCTCGACAACGTCGTCGAGCTGCTCTTGATGCCGACCTTCCCCGAGAAGGAGCTCGCCGAGGTGCGGAGCCAGCTCCTCGCGTCGATCGCCTCGCGCCGCGATTCTCCCGCCGGCGTCGCTGACATGCACTGGCGCAACCAGCTCTACGGAGAGGACGATCCGCGCGGCCGTCCACTCTCCGAGCGCTCGCTCAAGAGCATCGATCGGGCAGCGCTCGTGCGCTTTCATCGCGAGACGTTCGAGCCGAGCCGCGCCGTCGTCTCGCTGTCTGGAGACTTCGACGCGAAGCAGGCGCGCCAGAAGATCGAGCGGGCGCTCTCTGCGTGGAAGCCGCTCGCCACGGCAGCGCCGCGCACGTCGGCGCCGACGCCCTCGGGCAAGCTGCTCGTCCGTATGGTCGACAAGCCCGACGCAACCCAGGCGGCGATCGCCTTCGCCGCGCCTGCGTTCGCGTCGAGCTCACCAGACTATCCAGCCGTCACGCTGATGAACTACATCTTGGGCGGCGGCGGGTTCTCGTCGCGCCTGATGCAGACCGTGCGATCCAACGGCGCCAAGACGTATGGCATCCGGTCCCGCTTCGAGATCGGTCGCGTTGGCGGCGCCTGGGTGATCTCGACCTCGACGCGAACGGCGGAGACCGCCGCGACGATCAAGCTCGTGCAGGCTGAGCTCGACAAGCTGCGCGCTGGCGGCGTCGATCCAGGGGAGCTCCAGCGCGCCAAGGCGAACTTGATCGGCGGCTACGGTCTGTCGCTCGAGACCGCGGCCGACGTCGGCGAGTCGCTGCTCGCCGCCGAGCTCGACGGACAAGGCCAGGCCTTCGTCACCGAGTGGCCAGGGCGCCTCGACAAGGTCACCGTCGAGGATGTAGCGCGGGTCGCCAAGCAGTATCTCCAGCCCGCCGTGCTGGTCGTCGCGGGCAACCGCGCGTTGATCGCGCCGCAGCTCGCGACGCTCGGCCTCGAGGTCGGCGAGACCGTCGCGTTCACCGATCCGGTCAGCGTGCGGGAGCGCGCGATGGCATCCGGGGCGAGCGATCCGGCGCGCCAGCTGCTCGACGCGGTGTGGACCCAGAAGGGCGGCGCCGCTAACGACAAGGTCAAGTACCTTGTCCTCTCTGGCCACGGCACCATGACCGTCGGGAGCAAGCAGGTGCCGGTGACGATCGAGGAGCGCTACCTGCCGCCGAGCGCGGTGCGCGTCGAGATGAAGCTCGGCAATCAGGCGCTCGTCCAGGTGCTGGGCCCGACGCGCAGCTACATCGAGAACGGCAACCAGCGCCAAGAGTTGCCGGCGCCGTTGCTTGCCGAGATGCGCAAGGCCTACTGGCGCGAGCCGCACTTCGTCGTGTCCAACGCCCATCGACCCGAGGTCAAGGTGGCGCTCGCGCC
>CAZPEY010000668.1:0-1803 GCA_964585665.1 uncultured Polyangiaceae bacterium
GCAGCAGTTCTGCGTCGGCACGCGCCAGTCGCGCAGGAACTTGTGCGTCGCATCGAGGATCTTGCGCGTCTGCTCGACGTTGTCGGTCACCGGGTTGACGCCGATCACCGCATCGCCGGCGCCGAAGGCCAAGCCATCGCGCAGCGACGCGAGGATGCCGTCGATCGAGTCGCTCGGGTGGTTGGGCTGCAGACGTACGCCGAGGCGGCCGGCCTCCCCGAGCGTGTTGTTGGCGTGCACGACGACGCGGATCTTCTTGGCCGCGACGATGAGGTCGAGGTTCGACATCAGCTTGCTGCACGCCGCGATCATCTCGGAGGTGAGCCCGCGCGACAGGCGCAGCAAGTCGGGCCCGCTCACCTCTTCGTCGAGGACATGCTCGCGCAGCTTGCCGACCGTCCAGCTCTTGATCGACCGGTAGATCGGCAGGTTGAGATCGTCCTGGATCAGCCGCGTCACCTCGTCGTCCTCGTACGGGACGACCGGGTTGTCGCGCAGCTCCTCGAGGGTGACCTCCGAGAGCACGAGCTTGGCGGCGACCCGCTCCTGGGCGGACTCGGCCGCAACGCCAGCGAGGCGATCGCCGGACTTCTCCTCGTTGGCCTTGGCCAGCACCTCTTTGAGGCTGCCAAAGGCATAGGTCTGACCTCGAACGGTGGCACGCAAGCGCATGAGCCGCGGGACACTATCACGACTTGGGCCGAGCGGTTTTTCGCGTTGCAGTATTAGCAACAATGAGTCCCAGCCAGCGACACTTGTTCCCAGGCTGCATCAGCACCAAGCTGCAGGAGTACGACAGGAGGCAGATCCATGATCACCATCCGGCGGGCGGCAGAACGGGGTGCAGCGAACTTCGGCTGGCTCGACAGCAAGCACAGCTTCTCCTTCGGCGAATACTACGACCCGCGGCACATGGGCTTTCGCGCGCTGCGGGTGATCAACGACGATCGCGTCGCCCCGGGCGGAGGCTTTCCGACGCACCCGCATCGCGACATGGAGATCGTCTCCTACCCGGTCGCGGGAGGCCTGGCCCATCGCGACTCGCTCGGCACCGGCTCGGTGATCGCGCGCGGCGACGTGCAGCGCATGACCGCAGGCACCGGGATCCGGCACAGCGAGTTCAACGCCTCCCGGACCGAGCCCGTGCACTTCCTGCAGATCTGGATCCTGCCGGAGCGGCAGGGGCTCGCGCCGGGCTACGAGCAGAAGACCTTCCCCGACGAAGACAAGCGCGGGCGGCTGCGGCTGGTCGCGTCGCGCGACGGCGCGGACGGCTCCCTCGTGATCCACCAGGACGCACGAATCTACGCGACGCTGCTCGCCAGCGATCAGACGGTCGAGCACGCGCTCCCGCCGGGACGCCACGCCTGGGTGCAGGTCGTGCGCGGCCAGGTCGAGCTCAACGGCCAGGCGCTCGAGGCGGGGGACGGAGCGGCGCTCAGCGACGAAGAGATGGTGCGGCTGCGCGGTCGCCAAGACGGCGGCGAGGCCGAGCTGCTCCTGTTCGATCTGGCCTGAGGTTCCCGCGCGAGCCGCGTCGCTCGTCTACGACCGCAGGCCCGGCGCCTCGTGCCCGCTCTTCTGCACGTACTCCGTGTAGCCGCCGCCATAGACCACCGGCGCTCCCGCGCCGAGCTCGAGCACGCGGTTGGACAGCTCCGCCAGGAAGTGGCGATCGTGCGACACGAAGAGCATCGTGCCCTCGAAGCGGCGCAGCGCCTCGATCAGCATCTCCTTGGTCTGGAGGTCGAGGTGGTTGGTCGGCTCGTCGAGCACGAGGAAGTTCGGCGGATCGTAGAGCAT
>CAZPEY010000669.1:0-1782 GCA_964585665.1 uncultured Polyangiaceae bacterium
GGGTGGCGTCGTGGCGCCAGCACGTCGAGGTCGTCGCCCCCGCGAGCCTGCGCAAGGAGCTCGCCGACCTCGGGCGCTGGATGGCCGAGAAGTATCGCGACTGAGGCAGGCCAGCGGGGCAACGGACGAGGGAGCCGAATGACGACGCTAAAGGGCGAGGACGCCAAGAAGGTCCTGGCCGACATCCACCAGCGCAACGAGCGACTCCGCGAGGAGCAGCTCACGAGCGCCAAGGAGGCAGCGGCCGCCGTAGGCAAAGAGCGGTTCGATCTCGAGAGGCTCGAAACGCTCTGCGACACCTCGATTGACGGCTTCCTCGCCCCCGTCGAGAGTCGGCGTCGCGACCTCGAGTACCGCTACTACGTCAACAACCCAACCCTCAAGACGATCGAAGAGTTCGCAGCGCTCCTTACTCGTCTCAGCAAATCCTGATCGCGTGATCGTTAGGCGCCGCGGTTGGCGAGCTCTCGTTCTAGCGCCAGGAGCTCGTCGGGCTTGAGAACGGAGAGGATCCGGTGCTCGTTGCGCAGGCAGTCGAGCAAGCGCTCGACGTTGGCGCGCACCAGCTCATCCTGCCGCACGCAGTGCTGGAGGAAGGGCGCGAGCACCGACGGAGGCCTGCCCTTCGGCCACGGGACGCCCTGAATGCACTGCCGCTGCACAGCGGTCAGCGTGTTGAGCAGCACCGTGGTGTCGTCGCGGGCCGTCAGGAACTCGAGGTGGCGGTAGACCAGTCCAGCGCTCGCCTCGCTCACTCGAAAGGCGCTCTGCGCGAGCACGAAGCTCACGGCGCGCACGATGCAGCGCACCGTGCTGCCCGAAAACTCCTCGACGAGCGCCGCCAAGCTCGCGTCCGTCCCAGCCAGCCCTTCGCAGAGGTCGAGGATCTCGTCCTCATGCACCTCCGGCTCGTCCTCACGCTCGACGACATGCAGCCGAGCCAGTCGCTCGTCAGACAAAGGCCTTTCCCTTTCGCACTTCGATGTCGACTCGCGCCGTCTTGTACTTTGGCGGCAGCGGATAGTTCTGGAACGTCTGGCTCACCGGCGCATCAACGCCTCGACCCGCCGCGCGCGCAATAAAGGCAGCCGCGTCCTTGAAGGCCTGATCGCGAAGCGCCAGCTCGGCCTTGTTGCACTGGCCTTGCAGCTTCGCGAGCTCGGCCAAGGCTTCCGAAGCCGGTGGCGGCTTGTCTCGCGTCCAAGGCCACGACAGCTCCGCACGCATGTCGGCGCCTTGCACTTGCAGCCGACCGCGGTGCTCTTCGATTGGACCTTTGCCCTTGTCCTTGGCACGGAAGACAGTCGCGCCCTGTTCGCTCGAATCCGCCGCAGCCTCCGAGTCCACTCCGCCGTCGCGATCCGCATCACGCCACGCTGCAAGCGAGCGCCGAATCTGCCGCGCTGCGCTCGTCCTCTCGGCCGTCTGCGACGGCGAGGTGTGAGCGGGGGCCGCTGCGTCCGCGCCCGTCCCATCGCGCACATCGGGCGACGGGATTTCCTTCAGCATGTCTCCCAAGCCTGCCTCCGAGCGCGCGACTGTCGCACAATCGAGCGCCGCGGTGAACGTTGCACGTATCGGCTCAGCTGCTCGCGACGGGGTCAAATGCCTTGGTCGCAGTGGCCGCCTCGCCCGCGCGTAGCTCGGCGACCTTGGCCGTGGCGGCGTCGACCTGCTCGCGATCGCCGCGCGCCGTCGCATAGAAGCACAGCAACTGCCACGCCTCGGCCGATGCGGGATGCAGGCGCACCACCGCCTGGATGAGCGGCCACAGCTCGGCCC
>CAZPEY010000670.1:0-1774 GCA_964585665.1 uncultured Polyangiaceae bacterium
CCAGGACATTGACAGCGACGACGATCTGCCGTCCGAGCCGATGACCATCAACATGGGCCCGTCGCACCCGGCGACCCACGGCACCGTGCGCATCGTCCTCGACATCGAGGGCGAGACCGTCCGCAAGGCCGACGTCCAGATCGGGTACCTGCACCGCTGCTTCGAGAAGGAAGCGGAGCACGCCACGTACACCCAGGTCTTCCCGTACACCGACCGCCTCAACTACGTCTCGCCGATGTGCAACAACGTCGGCTACGCGCTCGCGGTCGAGAAGCTGCTCGGCGTCGTCGACAAGATCCCGGAGCGCGCGCAGTACATCCGCGTCATCGTCAGCGAGCTGTCGCGCATCACCGATCACCTGACCTGCTCCGCCGCTGGCGCGATGGAGCTCGGCGCGATGACGATCTTCTTCTGGGCGGTCAAGACTCGTGAGTGGATCTGGGAGCTCCTCGAGGAGCTCTCGGGCGCGCGCCTCACCCACTCGTATGTCCGCGTCGGTGGCGTCGCGCATGATTTGACGCCGAACTTCAAGCAGCGCCTCTTCGACCTCTATCCGAAGATCGAGCAGACGCTCGCCGACATCACCAACTCGCTCTACGACAACCGCATCTTCCGCGACCGCATGGACGGCACGGGCGTGTTCACCAAGGAGCAGGCGATCGCCTACGGCTGGACCGGCGTGTCGCTGCGCTCGACGGGCGTGCCCTACGACGTCCGCAAGGATCACCCGTACCTCGTCTACGATCGCTTCGACTTCGACGTGCCCGTCGCGCACAAGGGCGACAACTTCGATCGCTACATCCTGCGCATCGAGGAGATCCGCCAGTCGATGCGCATCTTGAAGCAGGCGCTCGAGCAGATCCCCGACGGCCCCATCAAGCTCGAGGATCCGCGCATCTCGATGCCGCCCAAGAGCGAGGTCTACAACTCCATCGAGGGCATGATCGGCCACTTCAAGCTGATCGTCGACGGCATCCGCGTCCCACCCGGCGAGGTCTACTCGTACACCGAGGCGGGCAACGGCGAGCTCGGCTTCTACATCGTCTCGGACGGCACCGGCCGGCCCTATCGCTGCCGCGTCCGGCCGCCGTGCTTCGCGATCGTCTCGGCGCTCGAGGGCATGATCGTCGGCAAGCCCCTGCCGGACATCGTCCCGACCTTCGACATGATGAACATGATCGGCGGTGAATGTGACCGCTAGCCAGGAACTCCGGAATGTCTGAGCCCACGAACAAGGTCACTCTCAAGATCGACGGCCAGTCGGTCACCGTCGACAAGGGCACCAACGTGCTCGAGGCGGCCAAGACCCTCGGCTGCGAGATCAGCCACTTCTGCTACCACCCCGGGCTGTCGTCTCCGGCGGTCTGCCGCCAGTGTCTCGTCGAGGTCAAGGGGCAGGGCAAGCTCCAGCCGTCCTGCTACTTCCCCGTCGCCGAGGGCATGGAGGTCGTGACCAACTCGCCGCGCGTCCTCGACGTGCGCCGGCAGATGCTCGAGTTCACGCTCGCCAACCACCCGGTCGACTGCCCGATCTGCGACAAGGCCGGCGAGTGCACGCTGCAGAAGCACTACGTCGACCACGATCACCAGGCGAGCCGCATCGAGCAGGGCAAGCAGCGCAAGCCCAAGCACCTCGACCTCGGGCCGACCATCGTGCTCGACGCCGAGCGCTGCATCCAGTGCACGCGCTGCATCCGCGTCTGCGTCGAGGTCGACGGGCAGCATCAGCTCGAGATGTCGAAGCGCGGCGATCGCGTGACGCTCGGTTGCGCGC
>CAZPEY010000671.1:0-1761 GCA_964585665.1 uncultured Polyangiaceae bacterium
TTCGACTTGTCGAGCAGTCGGAGGACGATCTTCTCACCGAACAGCGTCGGCAGGACCGAGACGCGGAAGTCCATCTCCTTGTCCTTGCCGATCTTGAGCTTGATGCGGCCGTCCTGCGGCAGGCGCCGCTCGGAGATGTCGAGGTTCGACATGATCTTGATGCGCGAGATGACCGCGTTCTTGAGCTTGAGCGGCAGCGGCGGCTGCTCTTCGTAGAGGACGCCATCGATGCGGTAGCGGACGCGGAACAGCTTCTCGTACGGCTCGATGTGGATGTCCGAGGCGCGCTTCTTGATCGCGTTGAGCAGGATCAGGTTGCACAGCTTGATGACCGGCGCCTCGCCCGAGGCCTTCTCGAGGTCGACGATGTTGAGGTCGTCCTCGTCCTTGCCGATCTCGACGGCGTCGGCGTCCATGTCGCCGAGGACGTCCTCGTAGTTGACCTGCTTCTCGTAGTAGCGCTGGAAGGCCTCGTCGATCGCCACCTCGCTGGCGACGACCACCTCGATGTTGAGGCCAGTGCGGAACTTGAGATCGTCGATCGCGTAGATGTTCGACGGATCGGCCATCGCGACGATGAGCGTCGCGCCGGCGCGATTGACCGGCATCAGCTGGTGGCGCTTGGCGAGCTCGGGCGGGATCAGCTGCACCACGTCGAGCTGGATCTCGAACTCGGCCAGGTTGATCGACGGGACGCCGTACTGTCTCGACAGGAAGCTGGTGAGCTGCTCCTCGTCGATGATGCCGAGCTTGGTGAGGCTATACCCGAGCCGCGCGCCAGACTTGCGCTGCTCGTCCTGCGCCTTCTGAAGCTGCGCCAGAGAGATGATGTTTTCGCGAACGAGAAGCTCACCGAGTCGGCTCAAAGTGGCTTTCCTCTGCCTGGGTTCGGGTTCAAGGCGGCAACAATTCCCGTCGGTAGCTTATCCCGGCTGGGGGGCAGGGTCAATTCCGTGCCCGACGCATGGGCCGAGACGCGCAATTCCGTTTCGTATGGCGCGCGCGTTGAGGGTAGCCTGCGGCGCATGCGACCCGAGCCCGAGATCACCTGGATCGACGACGCCAACCTCCCCGACCGCCTGCTGCGCCTCGGGGTGCAGCGGGTCCGCGAGCCCGCTGGCGGCCTGCCGCAGGCGGCGCAGCGGGTCGACAACGACGCCGACCGGCTCTACGCGACCGAGCTGCGCATCGCCGTCGAGCGCCTCAACATCGACTCGGCCAGCTTCGTCCAGATGGAGCGCGACGGTGGTCCCGATCCGCGGGTCGCGGTCCGCACCGCCGTCGAGCGCACCGTCGCGGCGCGCGGCAAGCAGCACAACCCGGTGACCGGCTCGGGCGGCATGCTGCTCGGGACGATCGTCGCCGCCGGTGCGCGCGCCGGGCTCGAGCGCGCCGGGCTGGCCGTCGGCGATCGCGTCGCGACCCTCGTCTCGCTGTCGCTCACGCCGTTGCGCCTGCACGAGATCCTCGACCTCGATCTCGAGCGCCATCAGGTCACCGTTCGCGCCGACGCGATCCTGTTCGACGCGGCCGGGTGCGCCAAGCTCCCGGACGACCTCCCCGAGCGCGTCGCGCTCTCGGCGCTCGACGTCGCGGGAGCGGCCCCGCAGGTCTCGCGCCTGGTGCGGCCGGGGGCGCGCGTCTTGATCCTTGGCTGCGGCGGCAAGTCGGGCCTGCTGTGCAGCGCGGCGGCGCGGCAGGCGGGCGCCAGCGTCGTGGTGGGGGTCGAGCGGAGCGCCGCGGCCGCGGCCCCGGCCGAGC
>CAZPEY010000672.1:0-1759 GCA_964585665.1 uncultured Polyangiaceae bacterium
TCGCGATCTCGATCGGCGTGCTGGTCGACGGCGCGATCGTCGAGGTCGAGAACGCCTACAAGAAGCTCGAGCTCTGGCAGGCGGGCGGGCGACAGGGCGACTTCCACGAGGTGCGCCTGGCCGCGCTCAAGGAGGTCGGCCCGTCGGTGTTCTTCTCGCTGCTGGTGATCGCGGTGGCCTTCTTGCCGATCTTCACGCTGCTCGATCAAGAGGGGCGCCTGTTCAAGCCGCTGGCGGTCACCAAGACGCTGACCATGGCCATCGCGGCGCTGCTCGCAGTGACGCTTGATCCGGCGCTGCGAATGCTGTTCAGCCGGATGGAGCCCTTGCGCGTCCGGCCGCGACCCCTGGCGTGGCTGGCCAACCTGCTGCTCGTCGGAACGTACCACCCCGAAGAGAAGCACCCGGTCAGTCGCGTCATCTTCCGCGTCTACGAGCCGGCCTGCCGGTTCGTGCTGCGCAACCCGAGAAAGACGATCCTGGCCGCGCTCTTGATCGTTGCGTCGACGGTGCCGGCCTATCGACGGCTCGGCTCCGAGTTCATGCCGACGCTCAACGAAGGCGCGATCCTCTACATGCCGACGACGATGCCGGGGATCTCGATCGGCGAGGCGGCCAAGCTGCTCGCGACGCAAGATCGGCTGCTGCGGCAGTTCCCCGAGGTCGCGCTGGTGTTCGGCAAGGCGGGACGCGCCGAGACCGCGACCGATCCGGCGCCGCTGTCGATGATGGAGACGACGATCCTGCTTCGACCCGAGTCGGAGTGGCGGAAGCGTCCGCGCTGGTACTCGTCGTGGTCCTGGCTCCCGTCGTGGGTCGAGAGGGCGCTGCGCTCCGCCTGGCCCGACCGGATCGGCATGCCCGAGCTCATCGACGAGATGAACCAGGCGCTGCAGATCCCGGGGACGACCAACGCCTTCACGATGCCGATCAAGAACCGGATCGACATGCTGTCGACGGGGATTCGTACGCCCGTGGGGATCAAGATCTTCGGCCCCGAGCTGCGGGAGCTCGAGCAGATCGGCGCCCGGCTCGAGACGATCTTGCGCACCGTGCCGGGAACCCGCTCGGTGTTCGCGGAGCGCGCCGCGGGCGGCTACTTCCTCGACTTCGATCTCAAGCGCGCGGCGCTGGCGCGCTACGGCCTCACCGTCGATGACGCCAACGACGTCGTCATGACCGCGATCGGTGGCGCCGCCGTGACGACGACGATCGAAGGGCGCGAGCGCTACACCGTCAGCCTGCGCTATCCGCGCGAGCTGCGCGAAGATCTCGAGTCGCTGCGGCGCGTCCTCGTGACGACGCGCAACGGCGTCCAGGTGCCGCTCGGCGAGCTGGCGACGATCGAGCTGCGGCTCGGCCCGGCGATGATCCGCGACGAGAACGGGTTGCTCGCGGCATACGTGTTCGTCGACTTCGACACCGCCGAGCGCGACCTCGGCGGCTACGTCGAGGACGCCAAGCGGAAGGTGGCCCAGCAGCTGACGCTGCGCCCCGGCTACGCGCTCACCTGGAGCGGCCAGTACGAGAACATGACGCGGGTCAGCGAGCGGCTGCGGCTCGTCGTGCCGCTCACCCTGCTCTTGATCGTGCTCTTGCTGTACGCGAACACCAAGTCAGGCGTGAAGACCGCGATCGTCCTGCTCGCCGTGCCGTTCTCGCTCGTCGGCGCGGTCTGGCTCCTCTACGCGCTCGGCTACAACCTGTCGATCGCGGTGTGGGTCGGCATGATCGCGCTGATGGGCCTCGACGCCGAGAC
>CAZPEY010000673.1:0-1759 GCA_964585665.1 uncultured Polyangiaceae bacterium
GCAGTAGATGTGGAACATCTCGGCCGAGCCGATGCCGTCGTAGATCTCGCCGGAGAACCGCGCCGCGAAGCGCTCGAGCAGCGCCGCTGGCAGCGCCTCGCCGGCCGAGAGCGAGAACCGCACCGAGGAGAAATCGAGCGGTGCCTGGCCGCGCGCGACCTCGGCCTCGTCATAGTCAAGTAACTTGCCCATCATGGTCGGCACGTTGGTGACGATCTGGGGGCGGTAGCGCGTGATGGCCCGCGCCAGGCTCTCCGGCGTCGGCCGCTCGGCGTAGAGCCCGACGGTGCCTCCGACGGCGAACGGGAAGAAGAGGTTCGTCCCGGTCGCGTAGCCGAAGAACAGGCGCGGCACGCTCACGGTGAGATCACCGCGCCGATACCCGACGGTGCGTTTGGCGTAGACCTCCGTGTTGAACGCGAAGTCGCGGTGGCTGTGCATCGCCGCCTTGGGCCGCCCGGTCGAGCCCGACGTGAACAGCCAGATCGCTTGATCGTCGAGGTGGGTGACCGGCCGCCCCGGCTCGCTGCGCGGATCGCGCGGCTCGGCGATCGCCGCCGCGAGGCTGCACACGCGCTGGGACAGCCCCTCCGCCCCGGGGAGCTCTGCCGCCTCCAGCACCAGCTCGCAGTCTTCACCGGTGGGCACGTCCGGCACGACCAGCACGTCGCGCAGCTCGGGCAGCGTCGGCAGGAGCTCTGCGAGCTTGGCCAGCACCGGGGGCGTGGTGATGAGCACGCGCGCCCGCACGTAGTCGAGGACATGCGTGAGATCTTCGCCGCTGGCGTCGGGGTTGCCGAGCGTGACGATGCCGCCCGCCGCGAGCACGCCGAACAGCGCCCAGGCGAACGCCGGCGTGTCGGGGAGCACGAGGTAGACGCGCGACTCGATGGGCAGCTCGAGGCGCTGCAGAGCGAGCCTCACCCGCTCGGCGCGATCCGCGACGTCGGCGTAGGAGTAGACGCGCTCGCCGAAGCGGATCGCCGGCGCCTCGCCGAGGCCCTCGTGCAGTCGATCGAAGAGAAAGTAGTCCGCCAGGTTGAAGCGTTCGGGGAAGCTGATCATCGCGTCACCTCGACGAGGCTCTTGCCGATGATGAGCTGCTGGATCTCGCTCGTGCCCTCGTAGATGCGCAGCGGTCGCACCTCCCGATAGAGTCGCTCGACGACGCTGCCGAGCTGCACCCCGAGCCCGCCGTGGAGCTGGCCGGCTCGATCGATGATCCGCTGCGCCGCCGCGGTCGCGTACCCCTTGGCCATCGCCACCTGGCGCGGGTTCTTGGGGTCGCCGCCGTCCTTCTGCGCGGCGGCGCGATACACCAGCAGGCGGGCCGCGTCGAGCTCGGTGGCCATCTCGGCGAGCTGCGACTGGATCACCGGCTGGCTGGCGAGCGGCTGTCCGAACTGCTCGCGGGAGGCGACGCGCGCCAGGCTCTCGTCGAGCGCGCGCCGGGCCATGCCGACTGCCGCCGCGCCAACGCTGACGCGGAAGGTGTCGAGCGTGCCGAGCGCGATCCGCAGCCCCTGCCCCACCGCCCCGAGGAGGGCGCGCTGCGGCAAGCGGCAGCCCGTGAAGCGGAGCCTGCCGATCGGGTGATCGACGCTCATCGGCAGCGGCGTCGCTTCGAGGCCGGGCGCGTCGCTACCGACGACGAACGCGGAGATGCCGCGCTTGCCCGCGCTCGGATCGGCGTTGGCGAAGACGACGAAGCGCTCGGCCAGGCCCACGTTCGAGATCAGGGTCTTCTCTCCGTCGAGGA
>CAZPEY010000674.1:0-1758 GCA_964585665.1 uncultured Polyangiaceae bacterium
ACGTGATCATCGAGGATGCGAAGTTCAAGACCTTCGTGTGCTGGTCGGCGATCGCGTCGTCGTCGATCGTCACCGAGTGGGTCAAGGGCATGACGGTCGAGCAGGCGATGGAGATCAAGAACTCGCAGATCGCCGAGGAGCTCAGCCTGCCGCCGGTCAAGATCCACTGCTCGGTGCTGGCCGAGGACGCGATCAAGGCGGCGATCGAGGACTACAAGCAAAAGCGCGGAGCGAAGTAGTGGTGGCCGAGACGAGCAACACCGCAGCGGTGGCGCCGCCGCCTCCCGTCGAGACGGAGGCCAAGCGCGAGCTGCGCATCGAGGCAGATGCGCTGGCGCTCACCGAGGTTCAGCGGCTGATGAAGAAGCGTCTCGACGAGGGGAAGGCGCCGGCGCTCGGCCTGCGCATCGGCCTGCGCGGCGGTGGCTGCGATGGCTTCTCCTATCTGTTCGAGTGGGCCGACAAGCCGCCAGGACCCAAGGATCACGTCTTCGAGTTCCACGCCCCCGACGGAGAGCTGATCAAGATCTTCATCGACAAGAAGAGCTTGCTCTACCTCACCGGGACGACGCTGACCTTCTTCCGCGGCCTGATGGGGCACGGCTTCAAGTTCGAGAACCCGAACGTCAAGGGCGCCTGCGGCTGCGGCGAGTCGGTTCACTTCTGAACGGCGGGGAGTCGTTCTCCCCGCGCGTTGTGCTGCGATGTCAATGACCATGGATTCCGGCCCCAAGAGCCTCTTCTCGATCCTGGGAGTCGAGGCGCGCTTTCACCTCTCGCCCGACGATCTCGAAGGTAGGTTCAAGGCGCTGTCGCAGCGGCTCCATCCGGATCGCTTCGCGCGCGCCGACGCCAAAGAGCGGCTGCGGGCGCTGCAGGCCTCGACGGAGCTCAACGACGCGTACCGCCTGCTCAAGGTGCCGGCGCGGCGCGGCGAGTACCTGCTCAAGCTGGCGGGCGTCGACGTCACCGAGGAGGGCTCGAGCGACGCGGGGCGGCGGGTCAAGATCGACCCGGCGCTGCTGCTGGAGCTGCTCGAAGAGCGTGAGGCCCTCGCCGAGGCCAAGGCGGCTGGGGATCGCGACAAGATCGGGGCGCTACAGGCGGCGGCCGAGGCGCGGCGCGCCGAGACGCTGGCGAAGATCGAGCGTGACTTCTTGCGGTTCGACGAGGGCGATCGCAGCGTCGTCGACGGGCTGGCGCGGGCGCTCATCGAGCTGCGCTATTGCGACAAGCTGCTCGCCGAGGTAGAGGCGATTCTCGAGGAGCAGCCATGAGCGGCGGACTTTTTCAGATCAGCGAGCCCGGGGAGTCGCACATCAAAGAGGCGTGCGGCGGGCGGGTCGTCGGCATCGATCTGGGCACCACCAACTCCTTGGTTGCGACCGTTCGTGCCGGCCAACCGCAGTGCCTGGCCGATGCGGCTGGCCGGACGCTGCTGCCGTCGGCCGTGCACTATCGGGCCGGGCTCGCGCCGCTGGTCGGCCACGAGGCTCTCGCCGCCGACGATCCGGGGCCGACGATCGTGTCGTCGAAGCGCTTCATCGGACGGCGGCCGGGCGAGGTCGGCGCGGCGCAACGGTTCGCGACGTTCTCGCTCGTCGACGACGGTGGGCCCGTGGTGCGCTTTGCCGTGCCGGGGCGGCCGCCGGTGACGCCGATCGAGGTCGGCGCCGAGATCCTGCGAGCATTGCGCGAGCGCGCCGAGGCCGAGCTCGGAGGCCCGCTCGACGGCGCGGTGATCACCGTGCCGGCGTA
>CAZPEY010000675.1:0-1756 GCA_964585665.1 uncultured Polyangiaceae bacterium
CTCCGTCGGACCCGCCGATCGCCGCTGGGCCCGCCGTCGCTCCCGAGGCCGCTTCGGCCGTCGAGGCGAAGTCCGAAAAGAAAGCAGAAAAAGGGAAAAAGGCGAAAAAAGGGAAGAAGGGCGACGCTCCCGAGGCTGCGGCCGCGCCGCCGCCGCCCGAGCCACAGCTGCCGCCGCCTCCGCCCGCCCCGTACGTCGACGTGCCCAAGGGCGCCGCGCCGCGCGTGCTCGCCCAGATCGCGATGACCTGCCCGAACCCCGAGCAGCGCATCGAGCTCATCACGGCGATCGCCGAGTTCAAGGAGCCGCACGTCGTCGCTGCGCTGCGCGCCAACGCCAAGAGCGAGCACCCCGGAGTGCGCGCCGCCGCCGAGGTCGTGATGGCCCGCCTGTTCGGCCCGAACTGGAACACGCAGCGCGCCATCCCCAAGCCCGTGCAGCCCCCGCGCTCCGACGACGATCGCGGCCCGCCCGGCGCGTGATCAAGACGTTCAAGATGCTGCGAACTCTACGCGCCCTGCTCCTCGTTGCCAGCTCCGTAGGCGCCCTCGTCGGGTGTGAGCCGGCGATCAAGTCGTCGCTCGACTTCGGCCCGACGCCGACCGGTGACGGCGCGACCGACGGCGATCTTTCGGCCAGCCCGCCCGGCGCCGATCTGTCGCTGAACGGATCCAAGGACCTGGCCGGCAGCGACGGCAAGCCTGGCGCGGATCTGGCGAAGCCGACGGATCTGGCCAAGCCCCCTGATGGCAGCGGTGGGAGCTGGGGCTCGTGCAGCGTCGCGGGCAAGGCCGGCGAGTGCATCACGACGAGCGACTGCGCGGCGCAGGGCAAGATGTCGACGGCCGGCCTGTGCCCCGGCCCGAGCAACGTGCAGTGCTGCACCGATCCGACGCCGGCGCCCGACGGCGGCACCAGCGGGCACCTCTGCCCCTCGACGAGCTATCCGACGCCCAACGAGGGCCTCTACAACACTCCCGGCGAGGTCGTCTACGACGGCGCCTGCCCGGCCGGCATGGTGCCGGTGCTGGCCTTCTGCGTCGACAAGTTCGAGGCCTCGCTCTTCACCGTCGACACCGCCGGCACCGTCACCGGCTCGTGGTCGCCGTTCAAGAACCCCGGCACGACGCGGGTGCGCGCCGCCTCGATCGAGGGCGCCATCCCGCAGGGCTACATCAACCAGATCCAGGCCAAGAAGGCGTGCGAAGAGGCGGGCAAGCGGCTGTGCTCGAACACCGAGTGGCGGCAGGCATGCCAGGGGCCCGCGACCCTGACCTATCCGTATGGCTCGACCCGCATCGACGATCGCTGCAACGACGAGAGCGATCGCAGCGTGCACCCGGTCGTCGAGTGCTTCGGCTCGTCACAGAGCTGGATCTGGTCCAAGCTCGGCGACCCTGGCATCAGCCAGCAGGCGAAGACCATCGAGGCGGCAGGCGCCAAGGCCGAGTGCGTGTCGCCGTACGGCGTCAACGACATGATGGGGAACCTCCACGAGTGGACCTCGGATCCGGCCGGCACCTTCCAGGGCGGCTTCTACTTCGATACGAAGATCAACGGGGAAGGGTGCCTGTACCGGACGACGGCCCACGACGTGAGCCACTGGGACTACTCGACGGGCTTTCGCTGCTGCAAGTAGGTCCGACGCGATCAGAGCCCTACGCGTGGAACACCGCGCTGCGGACGATCTTGCCCTGCTGCACGACGAGCAGCTCGGCGACATCGTAGACCGGCTCGCCGGGCGCCATCCGTCGGT
>CAZPEY010000676.1:0-1751 GCA_964585665.1 uncultured Polyangiaceae bacterium
CGCGCAGCGCGACCTTCGACACCACCGACTGGTCGGGCTCGAACCCGATGCCCGGCCGCACCGGAATGGGAAGCTCGAACCCGATGCCCGGCGCTCCTTCGGGGGGCCACTCGCACTCGGGTGACAGCGCCGACGCGCCGGACGGCAAGTCGCCGCCCCCCAGCTCCGCCTCGGCGTCGAGCGGTCGCAGCCCGACCGACCCCGACCTCTAGACCTCATCGACTCCAACTTTTCGCGACGCTTCGTCGTCGCGTGGTAGCGTGCCCGCGTGCCGAGCCTTTCCGAGATCGTCGGACAATCGAGAGCCATCGCCCAACTCGCCGCCGGCCTGCGCGCCGCGCGGCTGCACCACGCCTTTCTCTTCGACGGGCCGAGCGGCGTCGGCAAGGCGCTGGTCGCGCGCGCCCTGGCGCAGGTGCTCAACTGCGAGCGACCGGTCGAGCGAACCCTCGCCGGGGCGCAGCTCGGCGACGCCTGCGGTCGATGCACCCCGTGCCGCAAGATCGCAGAGGACATCCACCCGGATCTGATCAGCCTCGACATGACGCCCAAGGGGCTGACCGATCGGGTGCGTGACCTGCAAGGGCCGCTCGGCTTTGCGCCGCACGAGGCCAAGGAGCGTGTGGTGATCATCGACCCGGCCGAGGAGCTGGCGGGCGCGCAGGGGCGCGCCGAGGCAGCCAACGCGCTGCTCAAGACTCTCGAGGAGCCGCCGACCCGCACGCGCTTCGTGTTGATCACCTCGCAGGCGCGACGGCTGCCCGTGACGGTGCGATCGCGCTGCCAGACGGTGCGGTTCGCGCCGCTGGCCAGCGAGGAGATCGTCAAGATTCTTGTCGATCGACACGCAGCAGATCCCGAGGCGGCGCGCCAGGCAGCGGCGCGCTCCGAAGGCAGCGTCAGCGTCGCGCTGAGCGCGCTCGAAGAGGGGTCCGCGGTGGAGGAGCAGCTCCGCGGCGTCGACGCCTTCCTCGAGGCGATGGCCAGCGGCGACCGACTCGCGATCCTGGCGGCTGCCGAAGAGCTCGGCGGCGAGCGCACCGAGGCCATCGCCGCCGTGCGGCTGGCCGAGCGACGCGTGCGGGCACGCATCGTCGAGCGCGGCGAGGCCGAGATCCTCGACCTGGCGATCTACCGTGCGCTGCGGGAGGCGAGCCAGGCGCTCGTCGGCAACGTGGCCCCCGTGCTGGCGCTCGAGCACGCCGGCTTGATGGTCGCGGCGCTGGCCCGGCCCGCCGCGCAGGGAGCACGGCGATGACCGACGGAGCAGGAGCGCCGCCCCCATCGGCACCGCCACCTGGCGGCGGCGAGCGTACGCCCGGCGGAGGCGGCGGAGGCGGCGGACGCCGACGCGGCGGACGTGGCCGCGGTCGTGGCGGCGGTCCAGGTGGCGAGCAGGCGGCGCGCCCCGAGGCAGGACGCGAGGCGGGCGAGCGCCGCGAAGGGCAACCACGCCAAGCTGGCGAGCGCCGCGAGGGACAGCCACGCCAAGCTGGCGAGCGACGCGAGGGACAGCCACGCCAAGCTGGCGAACGACGCGAAGGACAGCACCGCCAAGGTGGTGAGCGCCGCGAGGGACCGCCACGCCAAGGTGGCGAGCGCCGCGACGGACAGCACCGTGGAGAGCCGCGCGGCGAGCGACGCGACGGGCCACGCGGTGAGGCCAAGGGCGAGCGACGCGAAGGGCAGCCGCGCGGAAGCGGCGAGCGCCGCGAAGGACCGCCGCGCGGCGAGCGACGCGAGGGCGGACG
>CAZPEY010000677.1:0-1735 GCA_964585665.1 uncultured Polyangiaceae bacterium
ACCTCGTCGGGGATGAGCGCGCGGTTGTGCTCGTCGTACACGTAGTCGACGCCGCGCTCGGCGAGCCCGAAGACGCGCACGCCGCCCTGCCACTGGCCCTGCGAGAGTGACCGTAGCGTCTGGTACACGGACTCATCGACCTGCTTGGTCATGCTGGTCAGGATGTGGCCGGGGGCCTCGCCGTACTGATCGGCGTCGACGCCGATCGCCAAGCGATCGAGCTGCCGCGCCGCTTCGAAGACGCCCAGCCCCGTCGAGCCAGCCGCCTGAAAGACGACCGAGGCGCCGTTCTGATACTGCGCGAGCGCCAGCTCCTTGCCGCGCGCCGGGTTCTTGAACGCGTCGGGCGTCGTGCCCGCGTAGGCCGAGAGCACCTTGCACTCGGGGCAAACCGCCTGCGCGCCGGCCCGGTAGCCGCCGTCGAACTTGCGGATGAGCGGGATGTCCATGCCGCCGACGAACCCGATCGTCTTGGTCTTGGAGAGCAGCGCGGCGAGCGCGCCGACGAGGTACGAGCCCTCCTCCTCCTTGAACTTGATCGCCACCATGTTGGGCGGCGGGACGACGAAGCCGTGCTCGTCGAACTTCGCGTAGTCGATGCAGGCGAAGCGGACGCTCGGGTACTCCTTGGCGATCGCGTAGAGGTCGTCGGAGAAGATGAAGCCGACGCCGATCACCAGATCGAAGCCGCGCGCCGCGAGGAGGCGGATGCCACTCTCGCGATCGGATCCGTCGCCCGGCTCGATGTACTCGGCGACGACGTGCAGATCGGTGACGGCGCGCTCGAGCCCCTTGTAGGCGGCGTCGTTGAACGACTTGTCGCCGCGGCCGCCGACATCGAAGACCACGCCGGCGCGGAGGCGCCGCGCCTGGCTCGTCGACGGTGCGCTTGGCCGCCTCCACAGGAGCAGGCCGAGGTTGAGCGCAACCAGGAGCGCAAGCAGGAGGGCGGAGCGGCGATTCGTCAAGACGCTTGACTAGCTAGTAGGGGCGAAAGGGCTCGCGCGGTCGATCGCAGAAGGCGCGCATCGAGGGGCGCTGCCACTGCGCTTCGGCGTAGGCGCGCACCGCGGCCGGCACCGCATCGCCGTTGAGCACGAGGCGCATCAGGAAGAAGCCGAAGTCGGCGTCGGCGAGGCACCAGGCGTCGAACAGCGTCTTGCGGCCATCGCCGACCAGTCGCTCGGCGACGGCGACGACGCGATCGCGCGCGGCGATGCCGGCCGGGCTGAGCGGCGCGGTGGCGCGCTCGTAGAACATCGTGTGCGTGGCGCGCTCCTCGCGGATCGGCATCAGGTCGGAGCGGATCCACGCCATCAACTGGCGAGAGAGCGCGCGCTGCTTGAGATCGGCGGGAAACAGGCGCGGGTGGTCGGGGAACGGATAGGTCTCGGCCAGGTACTCGCCGATCGCCTGCGACTCGGCGAGGTAGAAGTCACCGTCGCGCAGCATCGGCACGCGGCCGGTCAGCGAGTGCGCCACGTACTCGGGCCGCCGCTGGTCGCCGGCGTCGAGATGCACCTCGGTCATCGAGAACGGCAGCTGCTTCTCCGTCAGCGCGACGAACGCCGACAGCGCGTACGGGCTGATGTAGAAGCCGTCGACGAACAGCTCGAGATCGGGCGCCGTCTTGGTCTCGGTCGAGGCGCTCATCGGAGGCACGGATCGCCAGCGACCTTGCCGCCCCCGTCGACCGGCATGCCGCCGATGGGGCGGCCGCGCAGCGCGGCGTTGA
>CAZPEY010000678.1:0-1733 GCA_964585665.1 uncultured Polyangiaceae bacterium
CCATCGGACACCATGTCCGACACCACCGAATGATCCGCCCCGCCGTCGCCGACGTACTTGACGTCGTTGTAGATGCTGCAGCCCGCAGCGACGAGAAACAGCGCCAGTCCTAGTGCTCGCATAAGCGACCTCAGAATCTGTAATCGACCAGCACGCCCGCACTCGACTTGCTCACCGAGGGCGCGACCACGACGCGCTTAGACGGCAACCAGCCCACGACCGACAGCGCCACTCCGGTCACGAGCAGCGCGGCGCCAAGCGAAAGAAACAGTGCCTGCCCCTTCGTCGTGTCGAGTCGGTAGTCGCAGCCAACGCTGCATGCCTTGCCCTTGGCATCAACCTTGTCGCCGTCGTGTGACACCTCGACGCCACCTTGCACGAGGCCAGCGATGCCGAGCGCCGCAAAGCCAATGCCGAGGCCGCGCAGCACCCACTTGCCGGTCGGAACCTTCGCGGGCGCGGTCGATGTTTCCGGCCCGCCCTTGGGCTTGTCCGGTTGTGGCGGCTTGCTTGGCCCGGCGAGCGCCTGACCGACGAGCTCCACCAGCATCTCGCGCGCACCGACGGGCGAGCAGTTCGCACACTGTTTCTCGTGCTTGCTCACCGCCATCTTGCCGTCGGGAATCTGCGCGACGAGCACCGCGCCGAAGTAGGTCGTGACTTGCTGCTCGTCGTTGGTAAGGCGTGGCGCGACGACGATGTCCGCGCCGTACTTGACCAGGATCGCCGAGAGACAATCGTTGTCGAAGCAGGTCAGCTCCGCGGGCCCGAGCTCGGGCTTCACGACCTCGAAGCGCGAGGCGCGCAAGCGATCACTGATGTTGAGCTCGATGTCGGCGGGCAGCGTCTTCTTCGCAGGGAACCACCCGTTGAGCTGCGCCGGCATCACGAGCGCGCGCTTGTCCGCCTCCGCGACCGAAGCCGTCGAAACGCACAGCAGCAGGGCGAACAGTCGGAGTCTCATGGCGTCTTGGTGCTCAGCATCTTTTCGGCGCGAGCAAGCCCTTGCTTGGCGTCGGCGTGATCGGGCTTGGCGTCGAGAACCTTGCGGAAGTCTCGGGCCGCGTCCGACGGGTTGCCAGCGAGCAGCTCTGCACTGCCGCGAACATACAGCGCCTCGACACCGGCGCCCAATTTTGAGGCCCGCGAAGCGAGGCTGGCGGCGCGGTCGTACTGCCCTTGATCGAGGAGCAGATCGGCCAATGCAAGCACCGCCGAGGGCTCGCTGCCGAGGGCTTCGAGCTTCTCGGTGGCGAGGCGCGACTGGCCGCGGCTGGCGAGCTCACGCGCCTCGGCGATCTTGCGCTTGAGCTCCTCCGGGGAGGTGGGAGTCGCTGCTGGCTTCACGGCAGGCGACGACGCCAAGGGTGGCGGTGCCGAAGGTGTCGACGACGGCGCAGGCGTGCTCGGCTTGCTCTTGGGTGCAGGCGACGGCAGTGGCGCAACCGTGATTGGCTCGATGGACGACGGCGCCGACGGTGGCGCTGGAGCCGGTGTAGACGGCGGGGCCGGCGGGCTCGTCGGCGGAGACGGCGGGGCGGGCGTCGGGCTCGCGGTTGGCGACCTGGTCGCGTAGAGTAGCGCCCCCGCAACGCCGACAGCGATCGTCAGCGTCAACGCCCCGACCACCATCATCGAAGTGCCCCGAGGCGTCGCAGGCACCGCCCCTTGCCCGAGCGTGATCGTCGGCTCGCCCTCCCCTCTTGGCAGCGCGCCTGCGTTGCCGAACCGCG
>CAZPEY010000679.1:0-1732 GCA_964585665.1 uncultured Polyangiaceae bacterium
AGGCGACGCCGGGCGGCGACGTCTTTGCGGACCTGACAGCGACCAGTCTCCGTCCGGCCAAGCTCGAGATCGCGCCTATCGACGGGCACGACTTCGGCCCGATCGTCAACGGCGGCTCGGTCGGTCCGTTCGCCTACAAGATCACCAACACGGGCCAGGTCTCGACGTCGGGCATCACGGCGTCGATCGGCGCTCAGGACGGCGGCAACTCCTTCTCGATCCAGTCCACGGACTGCCCGACGGGTGCTGGTGGTCTCGGTGCCGGCCTGTCGTGCAGCATCAACGTCGTGTTCAGCCCGAGCACCAACGGGCCGAAGTCGGCGTCGGTGATCGCTGCGGCGACGAACGGCGGCACGGTGTCGGCGGCCGCGTTCGGCACGGGCCTCAACCCGGCGCACCTGACCATCACCCCGTCGAGCCAGGACTTTGGCCCTCTGGTGATCGGCTTCTCCACCAAGTCGGCCACGTTCCTCGTCACCAACGACGGCGAGGTGCCGACGAATCCAGTGAACCTCGCGATGGGCGGCACCGACCCGGGTGAGTTCGACGTCACCGCCAACACCTGCGTCAATGCGACGCTCGCACCGACGGAGAGCTGCTCGCTGTCGATTCGCTTCGTTCCGACGAAGCGGCAGACCTCGAAGGCGACGGCCACGGTTTCCGGGACGGGCGTAACGGCGACGGCGACGCTCGAGGGTCTTGGCCAGCTCCGCTCGACCCTCAAGGTGACGCCTACTTCGTTCGACTATGCACCGACGCTCCTTGGTCAGACCTCGGCGAACCAGACCTTCACCTTCCAGAACACCGGAGATGTCGACTCGGGGCTGCTCTCGATCTCGATGAACGGTTCGTTCCTCGATACGGAGGGTGGTACCTGCGCCACGACCATCACGACGCTGGCACCGAACGCCACCTGCACCGTGATCGTCACGTTCGCACCGGAAGATCGCGGCACCAACATCGGCTACGTCCAGGTCAAGGAGGCCAAGTACAACGAGCTGGCCAAGGCCAACCTCTCGGGCGTGGGCCTCAAGCAGGGCAACCTGATCATCACTCCTTCGGAGCAGGACTTCGGCTTTGCGGTCATGGGTGGCGTGCCGTCCAACGAGGTCGTCTTCACCGTCATGAACGAGGGTGACGTGACCACGGGCTTCCTCAGCCGCATGCTCGTCGGGGCCGATTTCACCGTGAAGAAGGATCTGTGCTTCAACACGAAGCTCGACCACAACCAGACGTGCACCATCACGGCGGACTTCCGCCCGCTCGATCAAAACCCGGATCTGGGTAGTCCGACCGGACCGCGCTTCGGCACGCTGACGGTCAATGGGGCGCCCGCGACGTCGGCGACGGCGGACCTGTCGGGTTACGCGGGTAACGCGACCAACCTGACGGTCACCCCTTCGCCGGTGAACTTCGAGGGGCAGCTACTTGGTACCTTCTCCGAGCCGGTGCTCTTCACGGTCACGAACAACGGCCCGGAGACTCCGGCGCTCTCCACGAGCTTCACGACGGCGACGGCGGATTTCAACGTGCAGAACAACAACTGCCAGGGCGTCAAGCTCGCCGCGGCCGGTGGAACCTGTACCTTCGAGATTGTGTTCGGACCGACGGGGAACCGCGGCATCAAGAAGACCGGCTTCAAGATCTTCGCCGCCGTTGGTAACGAGACGACCGCGTCGCTTTCGGGCACGGCGCTCGCGCCGGCGGCGTTGAAGCTGACGCCGACGTCGGC
>CAZPEY010000680.1:0-1731 GCA_964585665.1 uncultured Polyangiaceae bacterium
GCGCGCAGGCGGACTACGAGCGCAAGTACAAGGCGCTGGCGGACCTGCCGCAGCCGCGCGTCGAGACGATCGACGTCGACTACGATCTGCAGCCGGCGGCGCGCGTCCTCACGGTCAAGCTGCGCTACGGCCTGCGCAACCGGACCGACAAGCCCATCGCCGAGGTGCTGGTGACCCTCGTGCCGGACGCCAAGATCGACAAGCTCACCGTCGCGGGCGAGGTGCCAAAGAGCTCGGATCGCGACCTCGGGCTTCATCGCATCGCTTTGCCGACGCCGATCCCACCTGGCGGGGCGAGCGAGCTGGTGTTCGAGGGGCGGTACGTGAATCAGGGCTACCTGCCGCGTGACGCCGTCGAGCGCATCGTCGCCAATGGCACCTTCATCGACGCCTTCATCCTGCCGCAGATCGGATACCTGGAGGGCGCCGAACTCTCGAGCGACGACGCGCGTCGGAAGGAGAAGCTGCCGACCAAGGAGCGCATGGCCGATCTCGACAAGGTCGAGGCGCGCCAGCACAACTACGTCACGCCGCACGCGGATTGGCTCTCGGTACACTCGACGATCACCACCGACGCGGATCAGATCGGGCTCGCGCCTGGCGAGCTGGTCGCCGAGTCGACCGTCGACGGCAGGCGGCGCTTCGAGTATCGGACGAGCGCCCCCGTGCTCGGGTTCTTCTCGATGCTCTCGGCGCGCTACGCGGTCAAGCGCGATCGCTGGAGCGACGTCGCCATCGAGGTCTACTACCACCCGTCCCACACGTACAACGTCGCTCGGATGATCGAGGGCGTGAAGGACACGCTCGCCTATCTGACGGACACCATCGGTCCGTATCCTCACAAGGTCATCCGGATCGTCGAGTTTCCTCGGTACGCGACGTTCGCGCAGTCCTTCCCGACGACGATCCCGTTCTCCGAGTCGATCGGCTTCATCGCCAAGGTCGATCCTTCCGACGAGAAAGACGTGGACTATCCCTACTACGTGACGGCGCACGAGGTCGCGCACCAGTGGTGGGCGAACCAGGTCATCGGCGCAGACGTCCAGGGTGGGACGATGCTGTCCGAGTCGCTGTCGCAGTACACCGCGTTGATGGTGATGAAGCGCAAGCTCGGTGCGAACCAGATGAAGCGCTTCCTTCGCTACGAGCTCGATCGCTACCTGATGGGACGATCGACGGAGGCAAAGAAGGAGCAGCCCCTGCTGCGAGTCGAGAACCAGCAGTACGTCCACTATCAGAAGGGCAGCCTGGTCACCTACGCGCTCGCCGACTATGTGGGCGAGGACGTCTTCAACCGCGGCCTCAAGCGCTTCTTCGACAAGTACAAGCACGCGCCGCCGCCCTATCCGACGACGCGTGACCTCGTCGCGGCGCTGCGCGAGGCGATCCCTGCTGCACAGCACGGGCTCATCGCCGACTGGATCGAGAGCATCGTGCTCTACTCGCTGCGCTGCGACGAGACGCGGCTGACCAAGACGGCAGACGGCAAGTTCGAGGTCAGCATCGACGTCTCGGTCGAGAAGACGCGCGCCGACGAGCTCGGCAAAGAGGAGCCCGCACCGATCACGGAGCTGTTCGACATCGCGGTGCTCGGGCCCAAGGGCAAGATCTTGAAGCTCGAACGACAGCCGATCCCGACCGGCAAGGCCACCTTCAAGCTCACCGTCGACGAGAAGCCCGAGCGCGCCGGGATCGATCCCTTGCACAAGCTGATCGATCGCGTCCCCGACG
>CAZPEY010000681.1:0-1725 GCA_964585665.1 uncultured Polyangiaceae bacterium
TCTCCCTTGATCCGCTCGAGCAGCTCGAGCGCCTTGGCGCGCGCCTCCTTGTCGGCTGAGGACAGCGCGCGACACATCGTGGCGCGCCAGGCCGGCGTCACCTTCCAGTTGGACAGCATCCGCCGCGCCTGCCAGCGCACGTCGGAGTTCTCGTCGGTGAGCGAGCGCTCCGCGAGCGGCAGCAGATCCTCGCTCGGTGACAGGTAGCCGCAGATGAGCAGCGTGGCGCGATCGGCGGGCGCCGCCTTTTCGAACGCCGCGAGGATCCGATCGGCGCGTCCGACCTTGACGATCGCCTCGATCAAGCACTGCTTGCTGCCCTCGCCGCGGGCGCGATAGGCGCGGCCAAGCGGCAGGACCGCACGCGCGTCATCGAGCTTCGCCAGCGCCTCGGCGCCTCGGCACATCGATCCCTCCTGCGACAGCAGCGCTACCGCTTCGTCGAACGTCACGGTCGATCCTTTCGGCGTCGCGCGCGGCTGCGCTTCGACGCACGCCGCGCAGACGATCCACGCCAGGGTGAAGGGGAGGAGGTTCGAGATCGCGCGCCGCACCGGCGTCCTACTTGAAGACCGGGTTGTCTTCGATGCCCGAGCCCTGATAGGCGTTGCCGACGCCGCTGCCGTCGGACGAGCTCTGCTGCGCGTCCATGTCCTTGACGATCTTGTCGGCCGACTGCTGACCGAGCACTGACTGCAGGAACACCGCGAGCGTCTTGGCCTCGTCGCCCCAGTTGAGCGTGCGCTTGGTGTTGAGCACGTCGGCGCCCTGCGTGTCCATGCCCGGCGTGCTGCGGATCGCCGTCACATAGTCCTGCGTGCGACAGCCATCGAACACCATCAGGCGATACTGGCGCTCCTTGTCCTGCTCGGCCTGCTTCTGCTGCGCCTGATCGAGCTCGGCTCCCGCGCCCGTCACCGGCGAGGCTCCGCCGCCTTTTTGCTGCATCGCCCAATAAATCAGCTTGCCGCCGAACTCACCGGGGTGCTTGTTCTGCGCGTTGAGGAAGACGTTGCCTGCGTTCGAGAGATCGACCTCGAGGCGCTTCTTCTCGACGCGCCACAGGAACTGGCTCCACGGATCGCGCCCCGACCGCTTGCCCTCTTCCTTCAGCTTCTCCTCGAGCTTCTCGTAGTCGTCGAGCTGCGCCTCGACCTCGCCGCCCCCGTCGAGCATGGTGAACTTGGCGAAGTTGCGATCGAAATCCGGTCCCGAGCCGTAGCGGCCGTGCCCTGAGTAGTAGGAGACGTCGGACTGCGCCATGCCCTCCTTGAAGGCGCCGGCGGCCTCGGCCCCCTTGTCGCCCGCGCCGTTGTCGACGAGGCGGATGACCGCATGGATCTGGCGCGGCGGACCCGCCGGCGGCGTGTAGGTCAGCGCGTTCTGGCGGACGAAGAACTTGCCGAACGCCGACTCGCCGAGCTCGCGCCCCGCCTGCTGATAGATCTTGGCGGCGACGCCGCGGTTCTCCTCGAAGTTCTGTGCGCCGAGGACCTCGGTGAACGCCTCGATCGCCTGGATGTGCGAGCCGCCCTCGTCGAAGCCGACGCCGAGCGTCATGTCGAGCACGCCGTCCTTGAACATCTGGCCGTACTGGAGATTGCGCTCGCCCTTCTTGCCCGCCGGCGGCTTGGCGGCCTTGAGACGGGCCAGCGCGCTCTCGGCGTCGAGCCCCTTCCACTCGTCGCTGCCGAACGACTCGACCAGCGCGTTCTCGGTGCCGCG
>CAZPEY010000682.1:0-1725 GCA_964585665.1 uncultured Polyangiaceae bacterium
CGCCGTTCGCCGTTCGCCGTTCGCCGTTCGCCGTTCGCCGTTCGCCGTTCGCCGCCCGCCGCCCGCCGCCCCCATCCCATGCTATACGTCATGCATGGCCGAGCTCGAAGTCATCGACGAAGCACAAGTCCGCTGGATCGCCCTCAATCGCCCGGAGTCGAAGAACGGGCTCACCGAGGATCTGAATCGCCAGATCATCGAGGCGCTCGACGGTGCCGCCGCCTCGACGACGATCCGCGCCGTCGTGCTCACCGGCAAGGGCGGCAACTTCTGCTCTGGCCTCGATCTCAAGACCGCCGCAGCGCGCGGCAGCTTCGACAACCTCGAAGAGCCGATGCGGAAGTACTTCCATGGCCTCATCCGCGCCGTACGCGCGTGCGACAAGCCCGTCATCGCGCTCATCGACGGGGCGGCGGTCGGCTTCGGCGCCGATCTCGCCTTCGCGTGCGACCTGCGGCTCGGCACCGAGCGGACGCGGCTCGGCGAGATCTTCGTCAAGCGCGGCCTGATGCCCGACGGCGGCGGCACGTTCTCGCTGCCGCGCCTGGTGGGCGTCGCCAAGGCGCTCGAGCTCATGTTCACCGGCGATCTCGTCGACGGGGAGGAGGCGCTGCGCCTCGGCCTCGTCAGCCGCCTCCTGCCGTCGTCGGAGGCCGAGGCGGCGACCTGGGCCTTCGCCAAGAAGATCGCCGCTGGTCCGCCTCTCGTGCACGCGCACATCAAGCGCGCCGTCTACGCCGGCCTCGAGGCGGGCTTCGACGCTGCCCTCGAGTACGAGGTCCGGGGACAGATGCAGCTGCTCAAGAGCCAGGACTTCTTCGAGGGCGTCTCCGCCTTCTTCCAGAAGCGCGAGCCCCAGTTCAAGGGCCAGTAGCGCGCTCGCTGGGCGCGGCGCTGCGATGTTCCTCCCCGATCTGCCCGTCTCGGTCGCCTTCGGGTCGCTGATCGTCGCCAGCCAGGTGCGCTCGCACCTCGACGGCGAGGCGGTCGATCCGAGCGCGATCGCGGCGCTGCGTCGCCGAAGCCTCTGGCAGACGCTCGTCTACGGGGCCTGCTTCCATGTTCCCGATTCGGTGACCGCGTTCGTCTGGTACCCGGACTGGAACCTCGCCTACCTCGTCCCGTGGGAGCGGGTCGGCTGGCTCGGCGTCGTCGTGATGGAGGCGATCCTGTTCGGCCTGCTCTTCGCCGGTCGCGCGCTGTCGCTCGCGCTCCTCGAGCGCGGTCGTCGGCGCCTCGTGCTCGCGCCCGCCGTGGCTGCGGCGCTCGTCTTTGCGGTCGTGATGGGGGTGGTCTTCGATCGCTACCTCGCCGAGCGCGATCGTGTGTTCGACATGTTCTCGACGCTGGCGGGGATGTATCTGGTCGTGCCGCTGCTGGTCCTGCTCGGCTACAACCACTTCCGGCCGAGGCCGCGGTAGCCGCGTCGGCGACGGACGGCGCCGCTGGCGATGGCGCGCGCCCGCGCCCAGACGCGCCAGCTCGGGTGACTCGGATCGGCGCCGATGGCGACGATCTGCCCCTGGATGATTGACGACGACTTCTTGCCGAGCGCGGTCGCGATCGTCTCCGCCGCGGCCGCGCCCGTCTCTGCGGCGCCCTCCATGAAGCCCTGGAAATCGACCGAGGTGTGCTCACCGGCGAAGTGGATGTTGCCGACGCTGGTGATCTCCTCTCCACCGAAGCCTCGCCACTGTCCCGGCTTGTAGCAGGCGTAGCTGCCCA
>CAZPEY010000683.1:0-1724 GCA_964585665.1 uncultured Polyangiaceae bacterium
CGCCAAAGAGGTCAAGAAGGTCAAGGCGCCGAGCACCAGGAGCCGAGAGATCATGCGTCAGAGCGTAGCAAACAACCGAGGGGCTGCGGACTGGTTCAGCGCCGATCGCGGATGCGACCTCGATCGGTTCGGCTGCCAGCGCGAGGAGTTGCCTGACGACGTCGCGCTCTCGTACGATTTTCGCGATGAGAGCAAACACGATAGCGACTGTCTTCGTGGGGCTGGCGACGCTCACCGGACTGACGGGAGGCGCGCGGGCCGACCACTTCGCGGACCAGCAGAATGAGCTCCTGCGGCGAATCGAGTATGGCCAAAGCCGCTACAACCCTCCGACCTGGTTCGACGGCAAGTCCATCCCGCCGTCGGCGATCGGGATGGCGTTCGACACGAGGAGCAACTGCAGGTACGCGATCGATACCTACAAGCAGCTCTGGAACACGATCGATCCCGCCTTCCGCAGCGCGCCGCGTGGCCAGGCCGTGCAGCAGAAGTACCAGGCGATGGTGCCGGCCTGCGAGGCGATCGGCGCGGCCCTCGCCAGGTACGAAAGCGAACAGAAGGAGCGCGAGGCGCGCGCCGCCGAGGAGCAGCGGCTCGAGCGCGAGCGCGACCGGGTCCGCCAGGACCTCTGGTCCAAGCTCATGCCCTACGAGACTTCGATTACTCCGGTCATGATCGCCTTCGTCGACATCGAGACCAGCAATGGCTTTGCCGAGCAGCCGCAGTTCGTCGCCAAGTACAAGAAGGATTGGGCCGAGGTCCAGAAGGTGTGCGCCGCGTTCCCGAACATCACCAACCCGCCGCACCCGCCGGCTCGCAATCAGCTCCGCAACTACCCGGTCGAGGTCTGCCAGAAGGCGGCGCTCGGGCCGGACGAGGCGATCCGTCAGCACCGGAAGGCCTTCCTGCAGCGCGGCATCTCGAGTGACGTCGAGCGCTACACGCGCGAGGTGCAGCCGATCCTCGACGGGCAGGAGAAGGCGATCTCCGATCTCATCCAGAAGCTCGCGTACGATCGTAAGGCCTGGTCGGCGATCATCAACAAGAACCTTGCGGCGTCCTACGAGCGCATCGGGGAGCCGATCCCCGACGACCTGTGGCAGGGGCTCGATCCCGTCGCCGAGAAGCTCCGCAGCAAGCTCGACAGCAACGCCGCTACGGACACGTTCAAGGCGCCGCCCTACCACGACGCGCAGGTCGAAGGGCTCGTCCGCAAGCAGGCGGCCACCGAGCTCAAGGGCGCCAAGGTGATGAAGAGCGGCCTCGACTACGCCTCATGGGTCGCCTACGACGAGCGCACCTGGGTCAAGAGCGACGCCAAGTACGACTACTTCCGCGTGAGTCCCGGGAAGAACCGCTACAAACGCGGCTGGATCTTGGTGCAGCTCGCCGGGCAGCCGCACTGCCAGGCCCGCGAGTTCATCGTCAGCCGTGTCCTGAGCGGCCCCATCCACGTCGACTCCCTCGATGGCGGCGGCCGCTACGTGAAGTGCGAATAGCCCCGGCGGCCTCGCTCGAGCGGCGCACGCCTTTCTCGGAACTCCTGCCGCCGTCGGTTGTCCAATCGCTGGTGCGCCCCTCCCTCGTCCAACTCGCGCTGCTGTTCGTCGTCTGCCCCTTTCTGCTCGGTTGTGCGACGCCGTCGAAGGCCGTCCGCGACGGGCGCGTGCGCTGGCATGACGCCACCCTCGCCGTACCGACTGGCTGGTCTGCAGCGCCCGCGG
>CAZPEY010000684.1:0-1703 GCA_964585665.1 uncultured Polyangiaceae bacterium
TGCTTCGGCCCGCACGACTGGGCGCAGTTCTATCGTTCGGACGCGGCGTGAGGCTGCGATGGCCAAGCACGACGAACTTCCGGTGATCGTCTCTCTCCCGACGGACTGCGAGGTGCTCCGCAGGCGACTCGCCAGGGCGCTTACTCGGCTGCTCGTCGAGGAGGCGCTGCGCGACCTGCGAGCAGAGGAGGGCGGCCAGGATGCCGAGGATGCGTGTTGACCACGAAAGGGGTCACTGGTATCAGTTGAGAATGGCCAGACCTCCAGCCCCCGAACGAGTCACGATCAAGATGTCCCGCGAGACGGTCGCCAAGATCCGCGAGCTCTCGGGCCTCGTCTCGAGAGCGGGCTGGGACTCGCTCGGCATTGAGCGGTCGGATCCGGCCACCATGACCGCCGTCACCGAGGCGGCGGTCGATCTGCTGTATGCGAAGCTCAAGAAGGGAAGGAGAGGGTGATGAGAAAGGGCAAGGACGCGGGCAGGGCACAGCCGCCGGTTCTGAGACTCTATCTGCGACGTTCCAAGGCGGACGACGGCCATCAGCAGTACAGCCTCGACGTCCAGCGAGAGGGCTGTCGGCACTTCGTGCTCGATCAGCTTGGGCCGCGCTTCGGCGCCGAGATCGACTGGGCGAGTCGCGTCGAGTATGTCGACGACGATCGCGCTGGCGATGACTTTCTCGGGCGGGTCGAGCTGCACCGTCTGCGCAGTGAGGTGCGCGCCGGCGACCTCGTGCTCTGTCGCGATCAGTCGCGCCTCGGCCGCGATGCCCTCGAAGTGACGCTCGCGGTTCGCGAGCTGGTCCAGGAGCGGAGCGCGCGCCTCTTCTACTATGCCGACGGGATCGAGGTCCCCTACGCAAAGGCCATCGACGCGGCGATGACGTTCGTCCGTGGCGTCGGGCACCAGATGGAGCTCGAGGCGATTCGCTCCCGCGTCCGGGAGGCCCTGCGGGCGCGCGTCCGCTCGGGGCGCATCGCTGGCGGCCGCTGCTACGGCTACCAGCTCGAGCGCTGCACGGACGGCTCGGGGAGACCATTCACCGTCGCCAAGATCAAGGAGGCCGAGGCCGAGATCGTCCGCCGCATCTACGAGGAGTACCTGCGCGGCAAGGGGCTCAAGAAGATCGCCATCGGCCTCAACGACGACGGTGTCGTCTCTCCGCGCGTCGGGCGTCGCGGCATTGGTTCGTGGTCGCCCAACGCGATCCGCGAGATGCTGCGCAACCACCGCTACCGCGGCCTCTACGTCCACGGCCGCACCAAGCGTATCCGTCGGGGCGGCAAGCGAATCGCGCTGCGCGCGCCCGCCGAGGAGATCATCAGCGTCGAGATCCCCGAGTGGCGCATCATCGACGACGCGACCTGGTTCGCGGTGAGCGAGATCTTCGCGCGAAACGCCGCCGAGTTCGCCGAGAGCGGCCGCAAGTTCGGCCCAGGCACCCGCTACGCGCTGACCGGAATCGGCCGGTGCGCCCACTGCGGGGGCTCGATCGGGGCGCTCTCCAGCAAGGGAGCCGGGGGCGTTTCGTTCCCCGTCTATGGCTGCGAGCGCCACAACCGGGGCGGCAACACTGCGTGTCCGATCAGGACTCGGCGCCCGGTTTCGCTTTGCGAAAGGACCCTCTCCCAGTTTCTGACCCAAAAAATCCTCACCAAAAAGGTGGAGCAGGAGGTGCTGGCGGACGTCCGGTCCTCGCTCG
>CAZPEY010000685.1:0-1701 GCA_964585665.1 uncultured Polyangiaceae bacterium
GCTCCCAGTGCCGCGACAGCACCTCGAGCTCGACGGAGAACGAGTTCTGTCCGGCCACCCCAGAGAGGGACGCCGCGATCGTGTCGAGCTCGGTGGTGATCTGCTCGGTCGTCCGCGTGCGCGTGCCGCGCACCAGGAGCTGCGCCAGCAGGTGGTGCAGCCCCGCCGAGCGCTCGTCCTCGAGGCGCTGACCACCGAGCCACAGCGCCCGCGCCGCGACCACCGGCGACGACGCGTCGGGCAAGATGAGCAGGCGGAGACCAGAGGCCAGCGTGGTGCGCACGATGTCGCCGGTGCGCTCGACGATCTGGGGGCGGCTGCCCTTGCCCTTGGGGGGTTGCGCCGCGTAGCGCTCCTCGGCGCGAGCCGCTGCGGCGGCGAAGATCGTCTTGAGCCGCCCCGCCTCGTCGACGCCGCGGCCCGTGACGACGAGCGTCGCGCGATCCGGATCGAGGTAGTACTCCGCGAGCTCGCGCAGCGTCGCCGGCGTCAGCGCGCGGAGGTGCTCGGCGTAGCGCCGCTCGAGCGCCGCGTCGCCGGCAAGCACCTCGAACATGCCGAGGCGCCGCGCCTGCCCAGCGACGGTCTCACGACCGAAGACAGTGCTCGACTCGAGCAGGGTGCGGGCCCGGTCGAGCTCCGCCTGCGGCACCAGCTCGTAGCGCAGGCGAAACAGCTCCTCGCCGAGCTCGTTGAGCAGCGGCGCGAGCTGCCCGGGGACGGGCTGTGCCTCGACGACGAACAGGCCGTCGTGCCGCGCCGTGTGGGCCCAGGCCTCGACCGTCGTCGCCAGCTCCTCTTCGTCGCGCAAGTGACGGAGCAGCCGAGCCGCATCCCCGCGACCGAGGAGCGTGGCGAGCAGATCGAGCGCTGCGGCATCGTCATCGGCGAGCGCCACCGCGGGGAAGGCGACGCCGACCCGCAGCGGTCCGGTGCGCTCCTCGACGTGCACGCGCAGACCGCGCGCCTCGTGCTCGCTCGTCGCGGCGATCGCCCGCGGCGCCGGCGATGGCGCTGGCGTCCCGTCGCTGGGCTCGCTGGCCAGGCTCTGCAGATGCTGGAGCGCTAGCGCCTTGACCTCCGCCGGAGTGACGTTGCCTGCGACGACCAGGACCAGGTTCGAGGGCGCGTAGTGTCGCCGATAGAACTCGATCAGCGCCTCCTTGCGGATCGCCTTGACGCTCTTCTGCGTGCCGACGATGGGAGCCGTGTAGCGCCGGGCGGTGCCGCTGTGGGCAAAGAGCAGCTGCGCCATGCGGCGCGTCGGATCGCTCTCGGTCTTGCGGATCTCGTCGAGGATCACGGTGCGCTCGCGCTCGACCTCCTGATCGTCGAGGCTGCGTCGCACCAGCGCGTCCCCGATCACGTCGAAGGCGGTGGCGATCTCGGCCTTGGGCAGCACGATGTGAAACACCGTCTGATCGTGGGTGGTGCGCGCGTTGAGATCGCCACCAACCTGCTCGATCTCCCGCGCGATCTGCCCGACCGGACGCTTGGCCGTGGCGCGGAACAGCATGTGTTCGAAGAAGTGCGCCAACCCCTCTTGCCCCTCGGGATCGTCCCCTGCACCCGCGCGCACCCAGACCTGCACGCTGACGAGCTGCGCCGCACGGCTCGGCTGGACGAGGATCGGCAGGCCGCTCGGCAGGACGAGCCGCTGATAGTCCCGTGGCGGCGCGGCCGCGGCGGCTGCCGCCGCCG
>CAZPEY010000686.1:0-1691 GCA_964585665.1 uncultured Polyangiaceae bacterium
GGCTCGGGCAAGTCGTCGCTCGCCTTCGACACGCTCTACGCCGAGGGCCAGCGCCGCTACGTCGAGTCGCTGTCGTCCTACGCGCGGCAGTTCCTCGGGCAGATGGAGAAGCCGCGCTACGAGTCGCTGTCCGGCCTTTCGCCGACGATCGCCATCGAGCAGAAGAGCGCGTCGTCCAACCCGCGCTCGACGGTCGGCACCATCACCGAGCTCTACGACTACCTGCGCGTGCTCTACGCGCGGGTCGGCGAGCAGCGCTGCCATCAGTGCGGCGGCCCGGTCAGCGCCCGGTCGGCCGAAGAGATCGTCCGCGATCTCGGCGGGCTCCCCGATGGCAAGAAGCTCGTGCTGCTGGCCCCGAAGGCCGAGCACCGCAAGGGCGAGTTCCACCAGCTGCTCGAAGAGGCGCGGCAGGACGGCTTCTCGCGCGTCCGCGTCGACGGCGTGATCCTGGCGCTCGACGAGGTCCCGGCGCTCGACAAGCAGAAGAAGCACTCGATCGAGCTGGTCGTCGATCGGGTGACGCTCCGCCGCACCGAGCAGGCGCGCCTGACCGACTCGGTCGAGCTCGGCCTGCGCGCCGGGCACGGCGAGCTGCTGGTGCTCGTCGACGGGGAGAAGCAGCCGCGGCGCTACTCGGAGAAGCGCGGCTGCGGCAAGTGCGGCATCGGCGTGCCGGAGCTCCAGCCGCAGCTGCTCAGCTTCAACTCGCCCCTCGGGATGTGCCCGGGCTGCAACGGCCTCGGCCAGAAGGACCTCGGCTGGGAGCACGAGCGCGGCGAGGGCTGGCGGCTGCGCGGCGAGCTCTGCAAGCTGTGCGGCGGGACGCGGCTGCGCAAGGAGGCGCGCTCCGTCTTCCTCGGCGACTGGTCGATCACCGATCTGACCGCCGCGACCATCGCCGAGGCGCACGCGTTCTTCAAGGCGCTGGTGCTCGACGGCTCACGCGCGGTGATCGCCAGCGAGCTCCTGCGCGAGGTGCTGGCGCGCCTCGGGTTCCTCCTCGACGTCGGCCTCGACTACCTGACGCTGGCGCGCTCGGCCTCGACGCTGTCGGGCGGCGAGGCGCAGCGCATCCGCCTGGCCGGGCAGCTCGGCTCGGAGCTCTCGGGCGTGCTCTACGTCCTCGACGAACCATCGATTGGCCTCCACCAGCGCGACAACCTGCGCCTCGTGCGCACGCTCGAGCGTCTGCGCGACCTCGGCAACAGCGTCATCGTCGTCGAGCACGACGAGGAGACGATCGCCGCGGCCGACTACGTCATCGACTTCGGGCCCGGCGCCGGTCGCCACGGCGGCAAGGTCGTCGCCGAGGGGACGCCCGACGAGTTGGCGAAGAACCCGCGCTCCCCGACGGGCGGCTTCTTGTCGGGGCGCGAGCGCATTGAGGTGCCGTCCGATCGCCGCAAGCCGCGCGGCTTCCTGGCGCTGCGCGGCGCCGAGGAGAACAACCTGCGTCGCCTCGACGTCGAGTTCCCGCTCGGCGTGCTCTGCGCGGTCACCGGGGTCTCGGGGGCGGGCAAGTCGACGCTGGTCAACGACGTCCTCCACCCGGCGCTGCGCACCCTGGTCAACGGCGAGGAGGCTCGCCTCGGCAACTTCCGGTCGCTCGACGGATTGGAGGCGATCGACAAGGTCATCTACATCGATCAGAACCCGATCGGCCGCACCCCCCGCTCGAACCCGGCGAC
>CAZPEY010000687.1:0-1671 GCA_964585665.1 uncultured Polyangiaceae bacterium
GCGAGCTGAAAAGTGTCAGGGATGTCTTGACTACCACCAAGCCCACGGTTCGCCGTTCGCCGTTCGCCGCTCGCCGCTCGCCGTTCGCCGTTCGCCGCTCGCCGTTCGCCGCTCGCCGCTCGCCGGGTGTTACTTGCCGTCGAGCGCCGCGCCGATCTGCTTGACCATCTCGGTCTCCGTCGGCGTCAGCCGCCCGTCGGCGAGCGCCGCGGCGACCAGCTCGTCGAGCAGGAGCTGCCGGTCGCCGGCCGGCCGGTCGCGCATCACCTTGAGCGCCTGCTCGTGCCCCGACAGCAGCAGCACGCGCCGTCGCTCGTCGTCGTCGAGGCCGTGCTCCATCATCGCCTCTTCGAGGGCATGCTTCTCACTGTCGGTGAGCACGCCGTCGGCGGTGTACACCGAGGCGAGCAGGTGGCAGAAGGCCTCGCGAGCTTCCATGCCCGACATCTTATCAGGCAATCGCGGCGGCCGGACCGTTCTGTCACGGAATTGTCACGGCTCGATAATCATCTATTCACGGTGCACACCCCGCCTCACCGACGGCGCGGCAACCGCGTATCGTCCGAGCATGCAAGCAGCCTCCGAGTCCCTGCCGAGCCGCGCCCGCCGCCGCCTGATGACCGTGCCGATCCTCTCGGTCCTCGCCCTCATCTCGACGGTGACGCTGCCGCTGGCCGTTCCCGCAGCGCTGGTCGTCGACCTGGTGCGCCGCAAGCGCTTCTCGACGCTGCGCTCGATGCTGTTCTTCAACTACTACCTGGTCGGCGAGTGCGCCTTCGTCTACGGCCTGCTCCTCCACTGGCTGGTGCGCGCCGGCTGGACCGAGGCGGGCGGGCAGCGCCTGGCCGCGTACGCGCAGGCGCGCTCGGACGGCTGGGGCATGTGGCTGCAGCGCGGGGCCGAGTGGTTCTTCGGCATCCACATCGAGGTCGAGGGGCTCGAGGCGATCGATCCGAAGGCGCGCGTCGTCCTGCTGCTCCGCCACGTCTCGATGGGCGACACGGTGATCCCGCCGGCCTTCTTCGGGCGCCAGCGGGGCATGAAGGTCCGCTACATCGCCAAGCGGGAGCTGCAGATGGATCCGATCTTCGACATCATCGGCGGCCGCATCGCGGTGTGCTTCGTCGATCGCGGCTCCGGCAAGACCGAGGAGGAGCTCGCGCCGATCCGCGAGATGGCCCGCTCGCTCGCCCCGGGCGAGGTGCTCGGCATCTATCCCGAGGGCACGCGCGCGACGCGCAAGAAGCTCGAGCGCGCCAAGGCGAGCGCCAAAAAGGGCCTGCCGCCAGCGCTCGCCGAGAGGGCGCAGACGCTGCGCAACCTCTTGCCGCCGCGCCTCGGCGGCACGCTCGCGCTCCTCGAGAACGCGCCGCCGGACACGCAGGTCGTGCTCGCCTACCACGTCGGCTACGAGGGGACGACGAGCCTGCGCGATCTGCTCAACGGCCGCGCCGTCGGCCGGCGCATCCGGCTACGCTTCGACACCGTGCCGCTCGCCTCGCTGCCCACCGACTACGACGGACGCGCCGCGTGGCTCTTCGATCGCTGGTGCGCGATCGACGCCTGGGTGAGCGAGGAGCGCCGCAAGCTCTACCCGAGCGAGCTCCAGCACGAGGACACCGCGACCCTCCCCGCCGCCAGCAACCTGCTCGACGCCGAGCCCGACGCCGC
>CAZPEY010000688.1:0-1667 GCA_964585665.1 uncultured Polyangiaceae bacterium
GGCCGCGCACGCCGAGGGTCATGCCCCAGCCGCCCACGGCGCGGGCCACGGCGGCGAGCACCCGCATGGCATCGTCAACTGGTGGAGCTGGGACTACGGTCCGACGTCGAAGGATCCGTCGCACCGCCACTGGCCGCCGCCCTTCGGCTTCGCGCTCCTCAACTTCGGCGTGTTCCTGGCGCTCATGATGAGGCTGGGCGGCAAGCCGCTGCGCGAGTTCGTCGCCGCTCGCCACGAGCGCATCAAGAACGAGCTCGACGAGGCCGGCCGCCTGCACCGCGAGGCGGAGGCGCGCCTCGCCGAGCTCGACAAGAAGCTCGCCAGCCTCGACCAGGAGGTCGTCGAGATCCTCGCCGGCGTCCGGAAAGAGGCCGAAGAGGACAAGGCGCGCATCATCGCCGCCGCGACCCAGCAGGCGGAGCGCATCCAGAAGGAGGCCGAGCGGCAGATCGAGGCCGAGGTCGAGCGCCAGCGCAAGGAGCTCGGGCGGGTCGTCGTCGAGGCCGCGATCAAGCAGGCCGAGGCGCTGCTCCAGAAGGGCTTCACCACCGACGACCAGAAGCGCACCAGCGACGCCTACGTCGCGCAGCTCGAGAAGGGGGGCAACTAATGGCCGCCGGATCCCTGGCCCGTCGCTACGCCAAGGCGCTGCTCGAGATCGGTGTGCAGTCGCAGACCTACGACGCCATCGGCAAGGAGCTCGAGCGGATCGCCGGCACCGTCGGCGGCTCGGCCGAGCTGCGGGCCAGCCTGGCAAGCCCGAGCTTCTCGGGTGACCAGCGCCGCGCCGTCCTCGAGGAGCTCGTCCGCCGCCTGGCGCTCAGCAAGCCGATGCGCAACTTCGTCATGCTGCTGCTCGACAAGGGGCGCATCGAGAAGCTGCCCGACATCGCGCGCGCCTACCAGACGCTCGTCGACGAGCACGCCAACCGCCTGCGCGCCACCCTGACCTCGGCCAAGCCCGTCGATGGCACGACCGCGGAGCGCATTCGCAAGGCGCTCGAGAAGCAGACGGGCAAGACGATCGTCCTCGAGAAGCGCGAGGATCCGACGCTGCTCGGTGGTCTGCAGACCCAGCTCGGCGACACGATTTACGACGGCAGCGTTCGGACGCAGCTCGAGAAGCTGCGCGAGTCGCTGCTTAGTCAATAACCTTTACTAGTTCACAACCGGCACCGGCAAGGAAGAGACGACGATGGACCTACGAGCCGAAGAGATCTCGCAAATCATCCGCAAGCAGATCGAGGAGTACGATCAGAAGGTGGCGGTCGTCGAGACCGGCACCGTGCTCACCGTCGGCGACGGCATCGCCCGCGTGTACGGCCTGCAGGGCGCGATGGCCGGCGAGCTGCTCGACTTCCCGCACGGCGTGCGCGGCATCGTCCTCAACCTCGAAGAGGACAACGTCGGCGTCGCCCTCCTCGGTAGCTCGGAGAAGATCCGCGAGAACGACATCGTCAAGCGCACCAACAAGATCGCCTCGGTCCCCGTCGGGGATCAGATGATCGGTCGCGTCGTCGACGCCCTCGGCGTGCCGATCGACGGCGGTCCGGCGCTGTCGCAGGCGACCACCTCGAAGGTCGAGGTCAAGGCCCCCGGCCTCGGCTACCGCAAGTCGGTGCCCGCGCCGCTGCCGACCGGCCTCAAAGCGATCGACGCCATGATCC
>CAZPEY010000689.1:0-1659 GCA_964585665.1 uncultured Polyangiaceae bacterium
CTATCGCGCGCTCGCTTGAATCGCAAGCGCCGCCGCATTTGCAGCATCGGCCTAGCCGGCCGCGCGGACCGACATTATGCTGCGCCCCATGAGCATTCAACCTGGTGATCGCTTCCCCGAAACTACCCTGACCGAGTCGACCGAGTTCGGCGAGGCCTGCCCGATTGCCCCGAACAAGCTGAGTACGACCGAGGCGCTGCGCGGCAAGCGGGTCGTGATCTTCGGTCTGCCCGGCGCGTACACGCCGACCTGCTCGGCCAAGCACGTCCCTGGGTACCTCGCGGCGTACGACAAGCTGCACGCGCTCAAGGTCGACGAGATCTGGTGCGTGTCGGTCAACGACGGCTACGTCATGGCCGAGTGGGGTCGACAGCAGAAGGCGCTCGGCAAGATCCGCTTCCTCGGCGACGGCGCCGCGGACCTCGCCAAGAAGCTGGGGCTCGACACCGAGATCCCGACCATGGGCGTTCGCATGAAGCGCTTCTCGATGTTCGTCGACGACGGCGTGGTCAAGAGCGTCAACGTCGAGGCGGCTGGCAAGTTCGAGGTCAGCGACGCCGAGACGATGCTCAAGCAGCTCGGTTGATCCAAGGCGTGTGAGGCGAGCGTGCGCCTGCTGCTGCTCACGCCGCCGATGATCCAGCTCAATACGCCGTACCCCGCGACGGCGTATTTGACGGGGTTCTTGCGTCAACATGCGGCGCGGCTCGACCTCGACGTGAGGCAGGCCGATCCGGCGATCGAGCTCTTCCTCCGGATCTTCTCGCGCGCCGGCCTCCAGCAGATCCTCGAGGAGCTGACGGCCCGCGCCGAGACGCTCGACGACACCAGCGACATGCCTCCGTCGATCGCGAGCTTCCTCGCGCACGGCGAGGAATACGTCGACACCGTCGATGCGGTCGTGCGCTTCCTGCAGGGGCGCGATCCAGGGCTGGCGCTGCGCATCGCCGGGCGAGGCTGGCTGCCCGAAGGGCCGCGCTTCGCCGCGCTCACAGAGGGGCCGGGCGCGGGCGACGACGATCCGCTCGGCTGGGCCTTCGGCAGCCTCGGCACGTCCGACCGCGCCAAGCACCTCGCGAGCCTCTACGTCGACGATCTCGCCGATGCGATTCGCGAGGGCATCGCGCCTCATTTCGAGCTGTCGCGCTACGGAGAGCGGCTGGCGCTGAGCGCCCCGACCTTCGACGCGCTCGACGAGGCGCTGCGTGACGAGCCGACGATCGTCGACGCGATGCTCGATGACATCGCCCGCGAGCTCTACGCCGTCCACCAACCGGAGCTCGTCGGGCTGAGCGTACCGTTTCCCGGCAACGTCTACGGTGCGTTTCGGATCGCGCGGGCCATGCGCGCGATCGCGCCGTCGCTGCGCATCGCGCTCGGCGGAGGCTACGTGAACACCGAGCTGCGCGGCCTGTCCGAGCCGCGCGTGTTCGACTACGTCGACTACGTCACCCTCGACGACGGCGAGCGCCCGCTGCTGGCGCTCGTCGATCACCTGCGCGACGCGAGCAAGCCACTGCTCCGCACCTTCGTCCGCCACGACGGCGCGGTCGTCTTTCAGACCACCGACACGCTACACGACGTGCCGCTGCGCGACGCCGGCACTCCGACCTACGAGGGCCTGCCGCTCGATCGATACCTCTCGTTCGTCGAGATGCT
>CAZPEY010000690.1:0-1646 GCA_964585665.1 uncultured Polyangiaceae bacterium
TTGATGTCGCGGATCCCGAACCGCAGCATGGCCATGCGATCGATGCCCATGCCGAAGGCAAAGCCGCTGTAGCGCTCAGGGTCATAGTGAACGTGCGCGAAGACGTCGGGGTCGACCATCCCGGCGCCGCCGATCTCGATCCAGCCGGTGTGCTTGCACGTCCGGCAGCCCTGCCCGGCGCAGAACACGCAGCTCATGTCGACCTCGGCGCCCGGCTCGACGAACGGGAAGTACGACGGCCGCAGGCGCACGCCCATCTTGGGGCCGAAGAAGCGGCGCACGAAGTGGAGCAGCACGCCCTTCAGGTCGGCGAAGGAGACGCCGTGGTCGACGCACAGCCCCTCGATCTGGTTGAACATCGGCGAGTGCGTCGGGTCGTCGTCCTTTCGATAGACGCAGCCAGGCGCGATGATCCGCACCGGCGGCGGCTGCTTGAGCATCGTCCGGATCTGCACCGGTGAGGTGTGCGTCCGCAGCACGACGCCCTGTCTTCCGTCGAGGTAGAAGGTGTCCTGCATGTCGCGCGCGGGGTGGTTGGCCGGGATCGCGAGCGCCTCGAAGTTGTGGAACTCGGTCTCGACCTCGGGCCCCTCGGCGACGGCGAAGCCGAGCTCGGCGAAGATCGCCTCGATGTCGCGGCGGGCCTGCGTGATCGGGTGCAGGTGCCCGCGCTCCGGCCGGCGGCCCGGCAGCGACAGATCGACCTGCCGCTCGAGATCACGCCGTCGGGCCTCGGCGACCAGCTCCCCGAGCCGCGCCTCGAACTGCTTCTCGACGCGCTGGAGGATCTCGTTGCCGAGCTTGCCGATGTCGCGCTTCTCGGGGCCCGGCGCCGCGGCGAGCGCCGCCTTGTGGCGCTTGCGGATCGCGCCGTCGGCACCGCCAAAGTCCGCGTAGACTTTTCGGATCGCTTGTTCGTCGCCGGCCGTCGCCAGCAGAGCGCCGTACTCGCCCTCCAGCGTGGTCAGCTCTTGACGCAGGTTCTCCACCGCAGACATGCGGACCTCTCGGAGTTTCTAGCCGTGGGATGTAGGGACGGGATCGAGACGGGCGCCCGCCGAGGGGCCGCTACGCGCTCGCGCGCTGCGACTGCTCGACGAGCTTCTGAAAGGCGGCCGGATCGGTGACCGCGAGGTTCGCGAGGATCTTGCGGTCGAGGCCGATGTTGTGGCGCTTGAGGCCGGAGATGAACTTCGAGTAGGAGACGCCGACCAGACGCGTCGCCGCGTTGATGCGGACGATCCACAGCGAGCGGAAGTCGCGCTTGCGCTTCTTGCGATCCTTGGTCGCGTGCCGCCACGCGTGGCGCACGGCATCGACCATCGCCTTCCACAGCTTGCTGCGACCGCCGCGGAATCCCTTGGCTGCGTCGCGAATGCGGTTGCGACGACGACGGGCTTTGAAACCTCTGCGAACTCTTGGCATCTTGCATCTCCTCTGGCGGCCTCGGGACCGTCGCTCTCCGACGGATTTTCTGCCCTTATCCTATTGGTACTGCGACTCGACGAATGACTAGGCGTACGGCAGCAGGCTCTTGACCTGCTTCTCCTGCGCCTCGTTGACCAGCTTGCTACCACGCAGCTTGCGCTTGCGCTTGCTCGACTCGTGGGTGAGCAGGTGGCTCTTGTGCGCCTGCTTGTGCTTGA
>CAZPEY010000691.1:0-1635 GCA_964585665.1 uncultured Polyangiaceae bacterium
CGGAGAACCTCCGCCCCCCTGCGTCCGATCTTCGCGAAGCCCGAGCGCGCGACTCGCCTTACTTCTTCGAGGTGAGGTGCTCGGTCCCGTCCCACTCGGGACCGGGTGGCGTGGCGGCGTAGGCCCGACAGCGGGCAGCCAGCAGCTGCGTCGCTTGATCCGGCGGATGTTCGCGGCCGAGCGCCTCGAACGCCTCGGCCGCGGCCTCGAAGCGCTGCGCCATGTAGTCGGAGAACGCGCGCGCATGTCGTTCGACGCGCGCCAGCGTCGCGGGCGACTGCTCGGCGCGGACCCCAAGGAGCTCGTAGACCTCGACCGCGGTCGCTCTGCCCTTGACCAGGACGCGATCGACCTGCCGCGCCAGCATCACGTCGCGAACCAGCGCCCAGGTCTCCCCGCTGATGAGGATGCTCGTGCCGTAGCGACGGTTGAGGCCTTCGAGCCGACTCGCCAGGTTGACGCTGTCGCCGATCGCCGTGTAGCCGATGCGGTCGCCGCTGCCGATGTTGCCGACCACGACCTCGCCCGAGTGCATGCCGATGCGCATCTCGAGGCGCGGCCGCCCCTTCTTCTGCCACTCGTCGTTCCAGCGCGTCAGCCGATCGCAGTTCTCGAGCGCAGCTCGACACGCATGCAACGCGTGCTGCTCGTCGGGGCGCGGCGCCCCCCAGAAGGCCATGACCGCGTCGCCGATGAACTTGTCGACGGTCCCGCCGGTTCGCACGATCGGCGCGGTCACCAGCTCGAAGCACTCGCTGAGCATCTGCACCAGCTCTTCGGGCGGCGTCGACTCTGCGATCGAGGTGAAGTTGGCGATGTCGGCGAACTGGATCGTCAGCACCTGCCGCCGCCCACCGACGCTCGCCTCCGTCCCCGTCGCCACCAGATCGCGCACGACGTCGGCGGGGACGTACTTCTGGAACGAGCGCAGGTTGCGCTTCATCTGTTCGACGGCGTCGCTGAGCTGCGCGACCTCACGGATGGTACTCTTGCTGGGCGGGTGCTGATCGAGCTGGAAGCGGCCAATCTGCTCGGTCTCGTCGACGACCTTGCGCAGCGAGCGTGCGATGGCGGCGCCGAACCAGAGCGCGAACCCGACCGCCAGCAGCGTGCCGAGCGCCGCGATCCCCATCGTCGTCCGCTGGTTCTTCTGCGCCGCCCCGAGGACATCACTCTCCGGCGCGAACACGCAGAGGGCCCACTTCAGATCTTCGTCCCGCAGGACCGTGTAGCTGCCGAGGTAGCGCGCGCCCTCGACCTCGAAGGTGATCGGGACCGAGCGACTCGTGTCCACCAGATCCACCGGCAGATCGACCGGCAGGCTGCGGCTGAAGGCGCGGACGCGCGCGTCGGCGATCGCATCGACGGTCACCGACAGGACGCCCGTTCCCGTCGTAGCGCGCGGCATCACCATCTCCGCCGTCGGATGGGCGATCACGACGCGCTGGCCGTCGCGGCGGTACTCGACGATGAAGGCCGAGCCGTTCTGAAGTACCGCGAGTCGCTTGAGGAAGCGGCTCACCGCGAGGAGATCGAAGTCGCAGGTGATGACGCCGAGCAGGCTGCCGTCCGGCGTCAGGACGGGCGTCGCGCGCGTCAAGCCGGGCGCGCCGAGCACCGACTTCTCGCCAAAGA
>CAZPEY010000692.1:0-1607 GCA_964585665.1 uncultured Polyangiaceae bacterium
CCCCGACGCCCGCTGGGCAGGGTGCGACGCCGGCGCGGGCCAGCGCGCCCTCGGCGCGTGAGGTCGTACCGCCGGCGCGCCCGCAGCGGCGCCGCAGCCTGTCGCTCAAGACCGACTCGGTCAAGCCCACCCCCGCCACCCCGACGATCGAGATCCTGCCGACGCGTCCCGACGAGCGGCACGGCCCGATCTCCGACGTACCACCTCCGCTGGAGGAGACTGCCGGTGTCAAGCCCCCCAGGGAGGGCCCGCGACTCGAACCGCTGATCACTCCCAAGGCGATGCCTGCCGTCGTCGCGCCGGAGGTCGATCCGCTCGCGGACGAGCTCTTCGAGGCGCTGCAGCGAGGGCCGATGGCGACGATCGAGCTGTTGCAGCGAGCCGGTCCGCGGCTCGACGCCGAGGTGCTGCGCCAGTTCCTCGGCAAGCACGCGCCCCGCGAGGAGTCGGCGCAGCCGGCCTTCCTCGACGTGATGCGCATGCTGGCCGAGCTGCTGCAGAACAAGGTCCGGCCGCGCGCCCGTTGCGCCGAGCTCGCGTACCAGCTGCTCTTCGAGGTGCGTCGGCTCGTCTCTGGCGAGCTGGCCGGCGAGGTGGACATCGCGCTAGCCGGGGCGCTGCTGTGCCGCCCGTCGACGGACCGCTCCGAGGACGCCGAGCGGGCAGCGCTGCTGCTCGAGCCCATGCTCTCCGATCTCAAGGGGGTGCGCCAGCCGCGCGTCCTGCTGCGTGCCGCCGAGGCGGCGATGCGGCGACGCGGGGATCGCAGCGAGAACCTCGAGCGCGGGCTCCAGCTGACCGAGCGCGTGCTCGAGCTCACCGATGGAGAACGCACGTCGAATGAGTGGCTGAGCGCCCAGCAGCTTCGCGGCGACGCCTTTCGCGATCGGGCCCGCGGCAAGCGGGCGGAGAACCTCGAAGAGGCGCTTCGCTGCTACCGCGAGGCGCTCGGCCGGGCGCGCAAGGACGAACAGCTCGACGTCTGGGCGCGCAGCAAGCTCGGGGTCGGGCTGTGCTATGCGCTCCGCCAGACCGGCGATCCGAAGGACAACCAGCTCCGCGCCATCGAGAACCTCAGCGAGGCGGTGGGCGTGCTCGAGGATTCGGCGCGCATCGAGCTCGCGCTCGGTCGGCTCCACCTGGCGCGGCTGCTCCAGCGGCGCGGCCAGGAGGCGGATCTGGGGCGGATCGGCGAGCTGTACGAGCAGGCGCTGCGCGTCTTCACGGCGCGCGACTATCCCAACGAGTTCCAGCTCTGCCACGACGGCATCGAGCTGCTCCGCCGGCCCCGTCGCTAGACGGCCCACCGACGGGGATGCCGGTGGTGCTTGACTTCCTGATGCAAAGTCACTAGTAAATGAAATTGATTTTCAATTTCCCTGTGACCCGATGCTACTCTCCGTCCTGCGAAAAAAAGGCCTGACCGTCCCCTGCATCGTCTCGGTGGGTGTGCACGTCGCCTTCGTGGTCGTGCTCGCCAGCCAGTCGCGGGCAACCACCACGCGCGGGCCGATCTCCATCGAGATCGTGTCGCCGGCCCCGCCACCCGTGCCCGCTGAGGCCGATGTCGCGCCGCCGGCGCCACCCCCGCCGCCTCCCGTGCACGC
>CAZPEY010000693.1:0-1607 GCA_964585665.1 uncultured Polyangiaceae bacterium
TCAAGCTCAACTCGTACGATCTCTCCGTCGACATCGAGCTCGCCGACGCGATCCAGCGCCTGCGCTTCGAGGCCCCGCACGTCCGCAGCCTGATCATCACGTCGGGCCGCGATCGCATCTTCTGCGCCGGCGCGAACATCCACATGCTGGCGCAGTCGACGCACCCCTTCAAAGTCAACTTCTGCAAGTACACCAACGAGACGCGCCTCTACCTCGAGGAGCTGAGCGCCTCGTCGGGCGTGCACACGCTGGCTGCGTGCAACGGTCCGACGGCAGGTGGCGGCTACGAGCTCGCGCTGGCCTGCGACGAGATCTACCTCATCGACGATGGATCGTCGACGGTCTCGCTCCCCGAGGTGCCGCTGCTCGGCGTCCTGCCGGGCACCGGCGGTCTGACTCGCGTCGTCGACAAGCGGCGCGTTCGCCGCGATCGCGCCGATGTGTTTTCGACCATCGCCGAGGGTATGCGCGGCAAGCGCGCCGTCGAGTGGAACCTGGTCGACAAGGTCGTGCCGCGCAGCAAGTGGCAGGATCAAGTGACCGCGCGCGCCCGCGAGCTGGCCGCGACGGCTCCCGCCCAGCAGGGGCCAGGGATCAACTTGTCGCCGCTCACTCCGACGGTGGACGCGACCACGGTGCGCTACCAGCACGTCGACCTCGAGCTCGACCCCGCGCACCGCACCGCGACCCTGACCGTACGTGGCCCGAGCGACGCCCCCCCCTCCCTCGACAAGCTCCACGAGCAAGCGGACGGCTGCTGGGCGCTACGCGCCTTCCGCGAGCTCGACGACGCGCTGCTCCGGCTGCGCTTCTTCCACGGTGAGATCGGCCTGGTGGTGCTGCGCAGCCGCGGTGACGCGGCCAAGATCCTCGCGCACGACGCCTTCGTGGCGCAGCACCGCGACCAGCACTGGCTGGTGCGCGAGATCGCGCTGCACCAGGGACGGGTGCTCCGTCGCCTCGACAACATGGCCAAGAGCCTCTTCGCAGTGCTCGATCCCGAGTCGGCGTGGGCCGGCGTGCTCCTCGAGGTGGCGCTCGCCGCCGATCGTCGCTACGCGCTCGACGATGCGGCCCGGCCGATCCACATTCAAGCCAGCGCTGCCAACGATGGCCGCTACGCGATGTGGAACCACCGCTCCCGACTCGACGTGCTCACCACGCCCGGCCCCACCCAAGCGGAGGCCGGCGCGGGTGCGCTCTTCGCCGCGCTCCAGCAGCCGACGTCCGTCGCGTCCGCCGACGAGCTTGGCCTGATCACGGTGCTCGCCGACGAGATCGACTTTGACGACACGCTGCGCATGGCGATCGAGGAACGCGCCGCGATCAGCCCCGACGCGCTGACCGGCATGGAGGCGTCGTTCCGCTGCATCGGCGGCGAGACGATCGAGACCAAGATCTTCGGTCGCCTCACGGCTTGGCAGAACTGGATCTTCAGCCGCCCCAACTCCGTTGGAGAGAAGGGCGCACTTTCACTCTACGGCCAACCCGAACGACCGAGCTTCGACTGGAGGAGAACGTGACCGTTATCGATCAGGAGAAGATCCCGAACAACGTCAACCTCTCGTCGGACAAGCGCCTGCAGCGCGCCCTCGAGCAGTGGCTGC
>CAZPEY010000694.1:0-1607 GCA_964585665.1 uncultured Polyangiaceae bacterium
GCGGCCACGTCGAGCGCGTCCTCGTCGAGACCCCCCGCATCGCAGCCTTCGCCTTCGCCCTCGCCGAGCCCCCCGTCAGCACCTACAACCAGGACGGCAAGTACCCCGACTGGATCGGCAGCGTGCGCTTCGCTCACTTCGAATGGAAACAAGAGAGCAAGCAGGCGTACCTGGCGCGCGCGACGGTGACGCTCGAGCCGGGTCCGAAGCTGCGCGCGCTGCAACCACCCGTCGACAAGCCGGCCGAGCTCGAGCTGTCGGTCTCCTTCCTCGTGCATCAGACTCCCCCGCCGATCGTCTTTCTCCCCGGGCGCAACAGCCTCGTCCCCACTCAATGGCGGATCACCAAGCTCGACGGACGCACCGTCAGCGAAGGCGGCAGCGCCGCCGACTACCGCACGGAGAACTAGTTTCATGGCAGAGACGACGCTCGATGTGCGAGGCCTCGACAAGCGCGAAGCGTACGCGCAGCTCGCAGCGCAGCTCGACGCGATCCTCGAAGGAATCGACGATCCGATCGCGGTCATGGCGACGATGAGCTGCGTCCTGCACCAGGGCTTTGGCCACCTGTGGACCGGCTTTTACCGTCGGGTCGGCGACGCACTGCTGCGCGTCGGTCCGTACCAGGGAACGCTCGGCTGCCTCGAGATCGCGTTCGGACGCGGCGTCTGCGGAACCGCGGCCGCGGAGCGAAGGACGGTGATCGTCGCCGACGTTCATGCCTTCGCCGGCCACATCGCCTGCGACTCGCGCTCACGCTCCGAGATCGTCGTGCCCGTCTTCGATCGAGAAGGCGCGCTCCTCGCGGTGCTCGATCTCGACAGCGAAGAGCTCGGCACCTTCGACGACGTCGACGCGCGCGCCCTCGAGGCCATGGTGGAGCGGTTTCGGCGATGAGGTTGTGCGGGCTGTGCGTCGTCGTGCTTGCCGCGCTCGGCACGCTCGGCTGTCGGACGCGCCCGATGCCGCCACCGCCTCCCGATCTGCAGCGGGCCGAGCTGGCGGCGGGCGATCTCCCCGCCGTCGATCTGAACGAAGGTCCGGACGAGCGGTGCGATCCGCAGCATCCCAACGGCTACTGCCCGCCCGAGACGACCTGCTGCCCGTTCTCGTGCTGGGGCGGCAGCGACGAGGCTGGTTGGTGCGCTCCCGGACCGGGCTGCCCGATCTGCTGAGCGCTCGCTCTGCGGCGTTCTTGGCCTCGTTCGCATAATTAGCATCCAGCAAGATTGACCATATACTTGACCAATGACCGAGGCGCAGCGGACCGCGCTCTCGAAATTCCTGTCGTTGGTGCTTCGTCACCAGCCCGAGCTGGTCGGCGTGAAGCTTGACGCCCAGGGGTGGGTCTCGGTCGAGGAGCTGCTCCAGCGCTGCCGCGAGCGCGGGCGCGGCATGTCACGCCAGATGCTCGAAGAGGTCGTCGCCACCTCGCCCAAGCAGCGGTTCGCCTTGAGCCCGGACGGGCTGCGCATCCGCGCCCAGCAGGGTCACAGCGTCGAGGTCGAGCTCGGGTACGCGGCGGCGATCCCGCCCGAGTTCCTGTATCACGGCACCACCGCCAGCGCGCTGCCGGGCATCCTGCTCGACGGCATCCAGAAGATGAA
>CAZPEY010000695.1:0-1601 GCA_964585665.1 uncultured Polyangiaceae bacterium
CGACGCGTCTTGACCGACGACGCGCCGTAGAGGCCGAGCGCCGTCGCCGCCAGCGCGGTGGTCATGAGCGTGATGCGTAGCCCGATCTTCATGGCAGGGTTGGCCGATGCTTCTCTAAGAGTGCGACGACCCGCTCGAGCGGCAACCCCGGCGCGAAGTTGTCGTTGATGCCGGTCATGTCGTCAGCCATGCAGAGCGAGTTGACGATCGCCTCCTCGGTCGCCTCGATCGTCGACTCGTAGAGCGGCGCGGTGTTGCTGTCGAACAGCGTCTCGACCTTGGTGGTCAGCTCCGACGAGAAGCGCGGCACGCGATTGGCCGTCGAGAAGGACAGGATGATCTCACCCGAGCCGTGCGCAGCGTGCGAGCCAACGCGCCCGATGCCGAGCGCAGCGCGCTTCGAGACGCGCTGAAGCTGCGACGGCAGGAGCGGCACGTCGGTCGCGACGACCGCGATGATCGAGCCGTAGTTGTTCTCGCGCTTCTTGACCGCCGCGAACTCCGGCTCGAGCAGCGCGCCTACTGGCACGCCGTCGATGCGCAGGTTCTGCATCACGCCGAAGTTCGACAACACCAGAACGCCGACGGTGAACGTCCGCCCCTGGAGCGTGATCCGGCGCGACGCCGTCCCGATCCCCGCCTTGAAGTCGCAGGTCATCATGCCGGTGCCCGCGCCGACCGAGCCCTCGGCGGGCAGCCCCGTCGACGCCAAGTCGATCGCCTTGTGGACGTGCTCGGAGCGGATGTGGCGGCCGACCGCGTCGTTGAGGAAGGAGTCGTCGCACTCGCCGACGAGCGGCAGGATGACGTCGTCCTCCATGCCGATCTTGGTGTGCTTCTTGGTCAGCCACTTGACCGCCGCGTCCGAGACCTTTCCGACGGAGAGCGAGTTCGTCAACAGGATCGGGGTCTCGAGCAGCCCCCACTCGTTGACCTGTGTGATCCCCGACATCTCGCCCGCGCCGTTGAGGACGAAGCCACCTGCCAACACCCGGTCCGTGAAGACGTCGGAGTTCGGCAGGATCGCCGTGACGCCCGTGCGCACCGGCCCCTTGCCCTTCTCGAGCTTGCCGCTGCCCGAGATCAAGGTCGTGTGGCCAACCTTGACGCCAGGCACGTCGGTGATCGCGCACAGAGGCCCGGGGGCAAAGCGCCCGAAGCGCTGGCCGAGATCGCGCAGCCGCTGCCTCACTTGACCTCCGCGTCGGCGAGCCGCTCTTCACGCTTCTTGTCGCGCAGGCGCTTGAGCGCGCCCGACAAGATCTCGCCGATGAGCGTCCTATATTCGATGCCCGCCGCCTGGCTGATGAGGACGAGGTCCGAGTAGTCGGGCGTCAGCCCGGGCAGCGGGTTGACCTCGAGGACGTAGATCGAACCGTCGGGTTTCATGCGCAGGTCGACGCGCGCCACGTCGCGACAATCGAGCGCTTCGAAAGTGTCCTTGGCGGCGCGCTCGATCGCCTTCTGCTCGACGGGCGTCAGCTCTGCCGGACAGCGATAGAAGACGTGCTTCTCCCAGTCCTGCTTGATGTGGAAGTCGTAGACTGGCCGCTTGTTCTCCTCGTCCTTCCAGCAGATCTCCATCGGCGGCAGGACGCGCG
>CAZPEY010000696.1:0-1598 GCA_964585665.1 uncultured Polyangiaceae bacterium
GGGAGCAGATACGCCAGATACGTCGTGTCATAGCCGTAGCCGTACATGCAGCCAACCTAACCACGCTTCCGCAGCATGACAACTAGTGCCTCGCCCGGTCAGCGGACTGGCGAGGCTCGCCCCGTTGGTGTAGACGAGCGCGTGGCCTCGTCTAGCCGCTCGCCGTCGGTCTCGCTCCGCGCGATCCTCACGCTCGCGCTGCCGATCATCCTGGCGCGCGCCACCCAGACGGTGATCGGGTTTTGCGACGCGCTGATGGTCGCCCCGCTCGGCGCCGATGCGCTCGCCGCGACGACCACCGGCGCGCTCAACAGCTACTCGTTCGTGATGTTCCCGATCGGCGCGGTGTTCATCGTCCAGAGCTTCGCCTCGCAGCTCGTCGGGCGCGGCGAGCCGCAGGCGGCGCGACGCTTCGCCTGGTACGCGCTTGGGTTCGCGGTGCTGTTCGGGTTGCTCGCGCTCGGCAGCGTGCCGCTGGTGCGGCCGGTCCTCGGCCTGTTTGGGTACAGCCCTTCGGTGCGCCGGTTGATGGGCGACTATCTGGTGATCCGGCTGCTCGGCACTTTCGCGGTCATCGGCACCGAGGCGCTCGGCAACTGGTACAGCGGCGTCGGCCGCCCGACGATGCAAATGCGCGCCGGCGTGATCGCGATGATCGCCAACGTCGCGCTCTGCTGGGTGCTGATCTACGGCAAGCTCGGCGCGCCAGCGCTCGGCGTCGCCGGATCGGCGTGGGCGAGCACGATCGCCAGCACGCTCGGCTTCGCCTACCTGCTCGTCGAGTTTCTGCGACAACCTGGCGAGGCGGGCGCGCCGGCGCTCGGGATCCGCTGGGACGAGGTGCGCCGCTTCGTCCGCTTCGGCGTGCCCAACGGCTTCAACTGGTTCCTCGAGTTCGCGTCCTTCACGCTGTTCATCAACGGCATCATTGGCCACCTCGGCACGCTGCCGCTGGCCGGCACGAACGTCGTCCTGCAGATCAACTCGGTGGCCTTCATGCCCGCGCTCGCGCTCGGCTCGGCCGGGGCGATCCTCGTCGGGCAGGCGATCGGCGCCGGCGCGCGCGACGTCGTGCCGACGATCGTGCGACGCACTGCGGGCATCGCGATCTTCTGGATGCTCTCGATCGCGGCGGTCTACCTCGTCGCCGCCGAGGCGATCCTCGCCCTGTTCACCCCGAGCGGCAGCGACGGTCCCGCGCTCGCCGCGGTCGGCGCCCTCGTCCTGCGCCTCTCGGCTGGGTGGCAGCTCTTCGACGCGCTGGCGATCGTCGTCGGGGAGGCGCTGCGCGCCGCGGGCGACACGCGCTGGTGCATGTGGGCGCGCATCGTGCTCGCGTGGCCCCTGTTCCTGCCGCTGTCGGCCGCCGCGATCTTCTGGTGGGGCGGCGGAGTGCCAACGGCGATCTTGTCGATCATCGTCTATCTGGCTGCGCTGGCGGGGCTGTTCGTCTGGCGCTTTCGTTCGGGCGCGTGGCGGCGCATCGAGCTCATCGAGCCGCTGCACTGATCGGGGTGGAGTGCACCGCTACGAATCGCGGCGACGCTGCGTGAACGCCTGTGCACCCTCGACCACGCCGCCGCCATCGGCGATCGTCG
>CAZPEY010000697.1:0-1597 GCA_964585665.1 uncultured Polyangiaceae bacterium
CGGTCTTCCTGCTCGACGAGATCGACAAGATGTCGAGCGACTTCCGCGGCGATCCGTCGTCGGCGCTCCTCGAAGTGCTCGACCCCGAGCAGAACACCGCGTTCAACGATCACTACCTCGACCTCGACTACGATCTCTCCGACGTCCTGTTCATCACCACGGCGAACAACCTCCACTCCATCCCGGTGCCGCTCCAGGATCGCATGGAGATCATCCAGCTCCCCGGCTACACGGAGTGGGAGAAGGTCGCGATCGCCGAGCACCACCTGGTCCCCAAGACCAAGGCCGAGAACGGCGTCGCTGCCGTCGAGGTCGAGCTTGGTGAGCCGACGATCCGCGCGATCATCACCCAGTACACCAAAGAGGCTGGCGTGCGCAGCCTCGAGCGCGAGATCTCGACGATCTTCCGCAAGGTCGCGCGGGAGGTCGTCGCCAGCAGCGGCAAGGAGCCGCAGGTCTTCAAGGTCACGCCGCGCAATCTCGCCAAGTACCTCGGGCCCCACCGCTATCGGAGCGGCAAGGTCGAGGCGCACGACGTCATCGGGATGGTCAACGGTCTGGCCGTGACGATGCACGGCGGCGACATCCTGCCGTCGGAGGTCATGATCGTGCCGGGACGCGGCAAGCTGGTGCTCACCGGCAAGCTCGGCGACGTGATGCAGGAGTCGGCGCAGGCCGCGCTGTCCTACGTGCGCTCCCGCGCGCAGTGGCTCGGGCTCGAGCGCGAGTTCTACACGAAGATCGACATCCACGTGCACTTCCCCGAGGGGGCGATCCCGAAGGACGGCCCGTCGGCGGGCGTGACGATGGCGACCGCGCTGGTCTCGGCGCTGCTCCGCACGCCGGTGCGGCGTGACGTCGCGATGACCGGTGAGATCACGCTACGCGGACGGGTGCTGCCAATCGGCGGCCTCAAGGACAAGGTCCTGGCGGCCCACCGCGCCGGCATCTCGACGGTGGTGATGCCGAAGGACAACCGCAAGGACCTGCAGGACATCCCGGCCAAGGTGCTCAAGACGGTCAAGATCGTCGCGGTCGATCACATGGATGAGGTGCTCAAGGTCGCGCTCAAGCTCGACCCGCCTGGACCGAGCACCGCGCTCGACTGGCGCGAGCAGGAGGGCGGCGTGCCGCCCGCTCCGGCCGAGACGCACTGACCTACGCCGCGCTTCGCGCCCCTCGATCAGAACTCATAGCCACCGATCGAATAGCCGTCCCCGTTGTTGATCGGGCCGCAGATGTTGCCGGTCGTCCGCGAGGTGTTGCCCGCGTCGAACGCGGGAGCCGCCGTCGAGATGCCGCCCTCCTTGAGGGAGCACGGCGCGAGCGCGTGCAGGTGCCAGTCGTTGTCGATGATCGTCAGCGGGTTGTCGTCGGCGCCATCGTGATCGACGAACGCGGACAGCGCGATCGGGTCGGCGGCAACGAGGTTCGCGCCATTCGGGATGTCGCTGATCGCACAGGTGTTCGGATCGCTGTCGCCATCGGTGTCGATCGGGCAGTCCCCGGCGGACGCGCTGTAGACATGCGTCAATCCACCGAGGCTGGTGTTGACGATGAGGTTGAACGCCGCACTCATGTTTCGGCGGATGCCATC
>CAZPEY010000698.1:0-1590 GCA_964585665.1 uncultured Polyangiaceae bacterium
CGAGCGGCGCGCAGGCCTTCCAGATCCCGAACGGCGCGCGCATCAAGATCGACATCGGCAACAACACCTTCCTGGTGTCGTCGGTGGCGACGCCGCGCAAGCACCCGGTGCCGTTCAACGTCAACTGGGCCGAGCACGTCTACACCATCGGCACCGCGGGCGTCGTTGGCCTGTTCCTGCTCATCTCCTTCATGTACCCGCCGGACATGAAGTCGCTGTCGCTCGACAACCTGCTCAACGACCAGCGCTTCGCGCAGTTCCTCACCAAGCCCCCCGAGGAGAAGGAAGAGCAGATCCCCGAGTGGCTCAAGAAGAAGAGCGACGACGAGGCGGGTGGTAAGGGCAAGCGTCACAAGGGTGACGAAGGCAAGATGGGCAAGCAGACGTCGAAGAACAAGGCGGGCCTGTACGGCCTCAAGGGGCCGCCCGACAACAAGGATCCGCACCTCGCCAAGATGCTCGCCGAAGAGGCGGCGCAGAAGGCCGGCGTGCTCGGGCTCCTCAAGTCGCAGGAGGGCTCGCACCTCGCTTCGATCTTCGGTCGCGACTCGGCGCTCGGTACCGACGCCGACAACGTGATGGGTGGTCTCGTCGGCACGCAGATCGGCGAGGCGTACGGTCAGGGCGGCCTCGGCCTCGTCGGCTCGGGCAAGGGCGGCGGCGGCACGGGTGAGGGCACCATCGGCCTCGGCAACCTCGGCACCATCGGCAAGGGCGGCGGTGGCGGCTCGGGCTCGGGCTACGGTCGTGGCGCCGGCGGCCTCGGCGGTCGTCGCGCTGGCGCGCCGGACGTCGTGCCGGGCACCGCGCAGGTCCGCGGCTCGCTCGACAAGGAGATCATCCGCCGCATCATCCGTCGCCACCTCAACGAGGTGAAGTTCTGCTACGAGAAGGAGCTCCTCCGGAAGGCGGACCTCTACGGCCGCGTGACGGTGCAGTTCACCATCTCGGGCACCGGCCAGGTCGTCGCGTCGATCGTGCAGCAGTCGACGATGAACGCGCCGGTCGTCGAGCAGTGCATCGCGGATGCGGTCAAGCGCTGGGAGTTCCCGAAGCCCCAGGGTGGCGGCATCGTCATCGTCTCGTACCCGTTCGTCTTGAAGGCGGCGGGCGGTCCGGAATAGGCCGCCTCGCGTAGTCAAGCTGCTTGACCTTCCCGTCCCACACACCTTCCCTACAATTCATGCTTCCGTTCCGGGGACCCGGGCGCGCCATGCCTCTTGCTCGCGGCGCTGGCTGTGCTACCGTCGCGGCCTCGTCGAGGAGCTGAGGAGAAAACGATGCAACGGATCTTGCTCGCAGTAGCGCTGGTTGGCCTCGCCGCAGGCGGCTGCAACCCCGATCGCAACCGATCGATCGAGGTGATGAACAAAGGCGTCGAGCTCGGCCGCCAGAAGCTCTATGACTCGGCGATCCGCGATCTCAAGCAGTCGATCACGATCGACCCGACGAACGCGGCCGCGCACTACAACCTCGGCATCGTCTACAAAGACCAGAAGAAGTGGGCCGAGGCGGCGGCGGCGTTCACCGACGCAGCCAAGTTCGACGGCAGCAACCCGGCGCTCAAGTACGAGCTCGGGTCGGCGCTGT
>CAZPEY010000699.1:0-1589 GCA_964585665.1 uncultured Polyangiaceae bacterium
GTTCTTCCCGCCCAAGACCGAGGAGGGCGTCGAGAGCCTGTTCCAGAGCCTGCGCGAGCTGGCCGAGCTCAACCCCGGCTTCGTCTCGGTGACCTATGGCGCCGGCGGCTCGACGCGCCAGCGGACCGTCGACGTCGTCACCCGCATCCAGCGCGAGACCGGCATCGACACCGTCGCGCACCTCGCGGCGATCGGCCACCGCGAGAGCGAGCTCGTCGCCGTCCTCGATCAGTACCACCGAGCCGGCCTCGACAACGTGCTCGCCCTGCGCGGCGATCCGCCCCGCGACGGCAAGCCTGTCGCCTCCGACCTCGCCTATGGCAGCGACCTCGTGCGCCTCGTGCGCCGCGTCCAGCCGCAGATGTGCATCGGCGGCGCCTGCTATCCGGAGGGCCACCTCGAGGCCGACAGCCAGCAGGACGACCTCGATCACCTCGTCGAGAAGGTCGAGGCAGGCTGCGAGTTCTTGATCACGCAGCTCTTCTTCGACAACGCCTTCTACTTCCACTTCGTCGAGAAGGCGCGCAAGGCAGGCATCAAGGTGCCGATCGTGCCAGGGCTGATGCCGATCACCAACTTCGACCAGATCGAGCGTTTCACCCGCCTGTGCGGCGCGACGATCCCGATGAAGCTTCGCCTCAAGCTCGAGCGGCTCAAGGACGATCCCGAGGCGATCCTCCAGCTCGGCGTCGCGCATGCGACGATCCAGGCGGTCGAGCTGCTGCGCGCCGGAGTACCCGGCATCCACTTCTACACACTCAACCGTTCGCGCGCGTCGCGAATGATCTTTGCTGCACTGCAACAATAAGAGGGTTTCATGCGCGTCTGGTTTCTCCTCGGCCTTGCTCTCATCGCCTGCAAGTCGGATTCACTCGGGCAGCCCGGAGAGGATCTCGCCGTCGGCGGATCGCAGCCCGATCTGTCGACCGATCCGACCAACCGGGAGCCCGATCTGTTGCAGCCCAAGCCCTCCCCCGACCTGCTCCCCCCCGCGCCGCCCAAGGAGGTCATCGTCTTTGTCCGCACCGGTGACGGCCTCTCCAACAACAGCGATGGAACGTTCGCGCTCTGCCTCAACGGGTCCTTCTGCAACAACCTCGACAATCCGGGAATCAACGACCTCGAGCGCGGCGCCGTCGACGAGTTCCGCTTCGACGCCAGCACGCTCCCCGACAAGAGCGCGATCTCCGAGATGCGGCTGCAGGTGATCGACGGCCAGAACGCCTGGAAGCCGACCTGCATGGCGGTGCTCCTCGATGGCGAGCTGCTCTACTGCGACGACACCTACTCGTTCACGCTCGGCTCCGGCGGCGGCGGCGAGCTGCTCTCCTACAGCGCGCCGGATCCGTTCGCCAAGAAGTGCGCGAGCTGCTGGGGCGGCGCGATCACGCATGGCCCAATGGTCGGCTACACGACCTCGTCGACGAGCAAGATCTGGTTCCGCGCTGCCTCCGGCGCCCCGGTGACGCTCGAGCTCGCCACCGACAGCAACCTCACCAGCGCGACGATGTTCGGACCAGCGTCACCTAGCCCCGACACCGACTACATGACGACGATCGAGGCGACCGGCCTGCAGCCCGACACGCGCT
>CAZPEY010000700.1:0-1570 GCA_964585665.1 uncultured Polyangiaceae bacterium
CTAGTCGCCCTCGTCCGCCGGGACGTTCTCGCCCTCGGCATCGGGTGGAGGTGTCGTCGGCGCGAGCTCCGCCTGCTTGCAGGACGCGACGGGCAGGCCGAAGAGGCCGGCGCCGAACCGCGTCGGCAGCGGCGTCGGTGCGTGATCGTTGATCGAGTAGACGATCACCTTGGCCGAGGCGCCGATCCCCTCGTCGAAGACCACCTTGTCGTCGTCGAACCAGACGACGCGATAGCTCGACACGCCCTGCGCGAGGCGCTGCGCCGCGCCCTTTTGCTTGTCGAAGACGAAGAGCTCGTTCTTGCCCTTGTCGGGATCGACCTTGGCCTTCTTCTTCGGATCCTTGGCCGCTTCCTTGGCTTCGGCCAGCGCACAGGCATCGAGCACCCCCGCGTAGGCGACCCGGCTCTTCTTCGGCGACCAGGCGAACGACGCGGCGGCGATCGGGCGCGCCGCGACGATCACCTGCGGCGAGCCCTGCACCAGGAACTGCTTGTCGCTCTTAATCTCGACGGTGCCCTCCTGCACGGGCGCCGTGTAGAGCAGCTCCTTGGGCGAGGACGCCGTCTTGCCGACGAACACCGACTCGGCGTCGATGTCGAGCTCGGTCAGGCCGGTCTTGGCGGTGTCGAACGCGTAGTACTTGTCCTTGCCCTCGGTGCGGAAGCCGAAGTGCCACGACAGATCCTTGGCCTGCATCAGCACGACCAGCTCGGTGCTCGCCTTGAGCGGCGCCGGGCCGGTGGTCGACAGATCATCGAGATCGACGACGCCGATCTTCGGCTCGACGTACGCCTCGCGCCCCTCGGAGATGCGCACCAGCTTGTCGGCGACGAGGAAGGCGACTGCCTTTCCGTCCTTGCTCGGCAGGATCGCCTGGACGTGCCCCCCGGTCTCGGTGACGCGCGTGAAGCGCTTGCTCTCTGGATCGTAGTGGTAGGCCTCTTGGTTCTGGTGCAGCTCGGCGACGTCCTTGTTCCACACCAGATCCTTCTGCGCCTTGCTCGCGAGGACCACGTAGATGCCCGTGACGAAGCCCTTCTGGAAGGCGTCCGAGTACCGCGCCTTGAGCGCGCCGATCTTCGACCATTCGGGCGCGGCCCGCAGGGCCGTGAACTCCTTCCCGTCGTCGAGCTTCTTCCAGTAGTTGAGGAAGTCGCGAGCGATGAGCGCCTCGAACGCCGCGGGCAACTCCCCGAATTGCCCCCCCTGCGCGAGGGTGCGGACGAGCGCCCAGCGCGCCGGCAGGTAGTCCGGCGCCGCCGTGACGACGGCGGTGAAGTGCTGCTGCGCGTCGCTCCAGCTCTTGGCCTTGTACGCCTTCCACGCCGCCTCGAGCGACTTGCCCGCCTCGGAGGACAGCCGCGGCGTCGGATCGAGCACCCCGAACGGCTGGAGCGGCGTGGCCTTGACGGTCTCGCCGCTGGCCCCTCCGCTGCTGGTCCCTCCCGTCGCTGGCTTACCGTCCACCTTCTTCTTGCAGCCTGCACTCGACAGTGCGAGCGCCAGGCCGAGCGCGAGCGCAGGAACATTCCACAGCGTTTTCATGGCGGGTACCTTACTCCAAGCC
>CAZPEY010000701.1:0-1567 GCA_964585665.1 uncultured Polyangiaceae bacterium
GGCGCGCTCGCGCCAGCGCCGCCGTCTTGCCACCGAAGCGCGTCGCGTCGAGCGCCTGTTCGAGCGGCGTCGGCACCGCCTGTCCTATGGGGACTCTCGCCAGCCGCGACGGGCGGCCCGCCGGCCGCGCCTAGCGGGACAGCACATCGACCATCGCCGCAACGCCCGCCGCGAGTCCTGCCAGGAGTGCGACGAGCATCCTCCGGTTACCCACCGTCGCGTAGGTGACCGAAGCGATGATCAGCGACAAGAGTGGCACAGCGGCGGCGCCTGGCAACCCGAGCCGTCGCGTGAGCACCATCAGGAGGAGCGGCGCACAGACCAGGAACGCGAGCCACAACCCGTGCGACCTTGGCGGGGCATCGTCACGCATCGTGGTTGGCCGGATCGTCAGTGCTCTCATCGGAGGCGGTCATCGCGATTGAGATGGCGCCTCTGGGATTGCTGCCGCCACCAGCGCCCGCGATGCCTGTGTCCTCGACGCCTATACTTTCGTCGTCGACGGAAGCGCTCCGCGGCAGCTGATCGTTGCACAGGTTCTTGTCGGGATCGCAATCGTTGCCCTCTTCGTCCTCGGGAGCCGACGGAGCTGGTTCTGGCGGAGGATCTGGCACACTCATGTCCCTCGGAGGGTACGAAGGGGTCCACATGTCGGGCGGCTCGGGCGGTGGGTCTTTTGACTCGGAGTTAGCCCAGTCGGTGATTAGATCGCTGAGCAACGACGCCGCAGCGGTGCAGGCGCCCGCGGCGATGATCGCTCGGCCTGGCGACCGAGTGATCGCCGCGACGGCCATCGCTCCGGCGGCCCATGCCATCGCTCGGCCAGCTTTTGCCCATCCCTGCCTGGAGGACTTGTCGTAGGCCGGCTCCCAATCCCCGAGGTTGAAGCTGTCGAAGAGTTTCGACTGCTCGGGAGACACGACTGAAATCGTGCGGCCGCCTGTCGCGACCAATTCGAACATTGGGCGACGCTGACGAGCGGCGTGCCGCGTGTGCGTGCCGACCGCGAGGGTCTCTAGCAGTTCGACCGTGCCATCGCCCGGCCTGCGCACCCAAAGCCGCCAGTCCTGGGACGCGCTGTCGCAGACGCGGACGAAGGCGAGACCGCGCCACGACAACGAACAGGCCACGGAGAGCGCTCGGACGGAGCCAATCGTGTACGTCGCTTTTGCGACAGCGTAGCGATCGAGCAACTCCCCGCTCCCGGATCGACGATCGACACCCGCGAGCCTCAGGCGAACCGAACGAACGGTCTTTCCGTCACGTTGCCAAACGGCGCGGAGCGGCACGCGCCCGTGCGACCGCTTCACGAATTGGGAGGAGCCGTCGGACTCGCTTCCGACACGAATCCATGATCCATGCACTTGCGGAGCCTTCGACGACACGGAAACCCTCCTCGGACACCAAGGCGAGAAAAGTAGTTCGCAGAGCGGAGGGGCGTCAAGGCGCTCGGATCGCCGGATTACGGCGGACCTTGGACCGCTTGATCTGGAGGCGCTCGATCGCGCGGATTACGGCTCTTGATCGCGCGTGTCGAGGAGCGGCCCGTGATCGAGCCAGTGCGTCG
>CAZPEY010000702.1:0-1561 GCA_964585665.1 uncultured Polyangiaceae bacterium
TCATCATGTTGAGCGTGTAGCCGAGCAGGTACATGACGAAGAACGTGCCGATGACGCTGGTTGGCAGCGCGACCGCCGAGATCAGCGTCGAGCGCAGGTCGAGCATGAAGAGCAGGATGATGAGGATCGCCATCGCGCCGCCGAAGAGGATCGCGACCTCGACCTCGTGCGCGTTCTCCTTGATGAACTGCGCCTGATCCATGATCAGTGCCAGCTTGTAGCCGGCGGGCAGCTGGCCCGAGAGGGTCTTGAGCTTCTGCTGGATCGCGTCGGAGACCGCGACCGAGTTCTGCCCGGACTGCTTGAGCACCGAGAAGCTGACCGCGTCGAGGCCGTTGCTCCGCACCTTGGTGCGCGCCTCCTCGAAGCCGTCCTCGACGGTCGCGATGTCGCGCAGCCGCACGCTCGTGCCGTCGAGATTGGCCTGGACCACGATGTCGCGCACCGCCTCGACCGAGGTGAACTGTCCAACGGTGCGCACGCTGATCTCGCGCGCTCCTTCGTCGTAGCGCCCTGCCGGCACGGTCAGGTTGGCGCCCCGGAGCACCATCGCGACCGTCGCCAGATCGAGCCCGACCGCATCGAGGCGCGTCCGATCGATCTCGACCTTGATCTCGCGCTGACTGCCGCCCTTGACGTCGACCGAGGCGACGCCGTCGAGCTGCTCGAGGGTCGGCTTGAGGACGTCCTCGGTGTACTTGCGAACCTCGGAGAGCGAGCCAGGACCGGCGACGGTGTAGATGAGCACCGGCATCGCCGCGATGTCGAAGCGGCCGAGGATCGGCTCCTTGTGCTCGGGCGGCAGCTTCCAGCGCACCTGCGCCACGCGCTCGCGCACCTGCTGCGCCGACTCGGCGACATCGACGCCGAGCTTGAAGATGATGAAGGTCTGCGACAGGCCCTCTTTCGAGAAGGTGCGGACGCGATCGATGCCGTTGAGGCTGATTACCGCGTCCTCGATCTCCTTCGAGATCAGCGTCTCGACCTCGTTCGGGCCGGCGCCCGGATACGGGATCATGACCGTCACGACGGGGAACGACACATCGGGGAACAGGTCGGTCCCGAGGCGCTTGTAGCCCATGCCGCCGAGCACGAGCAGCGCCACGGTCATCATGACCGTGAAGACGGGCCTGCGGATCGCGATCGCCGAGAGGTTCATCGGCTACTTGCTCGCCACGCTGACCGGATCGCCGTCCTTGGCTTCGTTGGTCGGGTTGAGCAGGACGTGATCCGTCTGCTTGAGGCCGCCGCGCACCAGGATCGCCCCCGCCTCGCCGTGCACGAACGAGATGCGCTGCGACTTGAGCTTGCCGTCGACGACGAGCAGGATCTCGTCCTGGGTACCGGGACGCAGCGTCGAGGACGGCAGGCTCAGCACCGCCTCGGGCGTCGCCCCGAGCAGGGTCGCGCGAACGTACGAGCCGGAGAACAGCGCCGCCTCGCCGTTGTTGTCGAGCTCCGCCTCGACGGGCACGCGCCGGGTCACCGGATCGACCGAGCCGAGCACCGCGGTCACCCTGCCCTTCCACTCGCGGCCCGCGTTCTCGACGCGCACCTCGCT
>CAZPEY010000703.1:0-1559 GCA_964585665.1 uncultured Polyangiaceae bacterium
GCGCCGTCCTGCCCCTCGGCCTTGCGCATCGCCGCCCGTCGGTGACGGGTGACGTTCATGCGGGTCTCGTGCATCGCCCCTTCGGCCGACGTCGCGGTCGGCGCCGTCGCAGTGGGGGCACGCTGGACTTGCTGTTTTTCCTGCTCGAACTCGGCCAATTGGGGCTCCGGCGGTTTGCGCTCTTCTAGATTATCGGATCCCGTTGCCGCAAGGTTGCGTCTTCGACGGCGCCGAGGGTGGTCACTGCCCGGACGACCTTGGCACCGCAACCTCGTCCGCCACCGACTGCCATGCGTCGAAGGCACCCGAAAACTCGTCCGCCCGCATCGCCGTTCTCGCAGTCGCCACGAACGCAGTCCTCTGCTCGAGGGGCAGCGAGCGGACCCGCCCAAGGAGTTCTGCCCGAACCGCGCTGCGGACCAGCGCGCCAATCAGCTTCGGAACGATTGGGCTACGGAACCCCGCCGCCGCATCCTCGAGCACCCGGCGCATCGCGCGCTCCGGGGCGAAGAGCACCAGCGCTTCGACCCCATGGTCGACGGCAGCGGTGGCAACCCATGCGTCTCCCAGCGCGTCGAAGGCCGCCTGCGCGCGGGAGACGACGACGGCGCCCAGGAAGAGCGCAAGGATCGAGCCGCCCCCGTAGTCGCGGGCCTCGACCAACCAATCTCGATGCTCGCGTGCGACGTGCTCGAGGTCAGCCGCATAGTCCGGCGAGGACACGAAGCGGAGCGCCTCGATCGCAGCCCGTCGGTGCGTCGGATCGTCGCTGCGCAAGCCACGCTTGAGCGTCTCGACGATTCGCGGTCGAAGCGAGGGGATCGCCGCGAGCAGCTCGCTCCAGAGCTGGCCCGGAAACAGCCCGTATACATAGTCGGCGTCGGCGACGAAGAGCGGCCACAAGTCAGCCGATTCGTCGATCTCACCGGCACCTTGGATAAACGCCTTGGTCAACCCAGGTCCTGCGTGGGCGAGACCTCGAGGGCCTTGAGCAGCCGAGGTAGGTCGCCACGGACGAGCCCGGGCTTCGGCTGGAGGCCCTGCCGTACCAGGAACTCGCGAGCCTCCTCCAGCTGGTCCATCGCCGAGACGACCGCGGCCGCCACCCTTCGTCGCGGCTCAGCGCTGTTGCGCCGGCCAACGGCCTGCAAGAGCTCCTCGCAACCGTCGGCATCCACGGTTGTCGCCAAGGTCATCGCGACCTCGGCGAGCTCGGATGGCCTTCCGCGCTCCACGGCGTCGACGAGCCCATCGACGAAGCGACGGCGATCGAGGCGCAGCCCCGTCGCGAGGTTCGCGGGCCAGCCGTCGCGCTCGTCGTGCACCGCGGACAACACGTCGGCGAGCGCGGCGGGCAGAGGCTCGGCGAAGTTGCTCCCGACCAGGCCGCGCACCGCGAGACCGAGCAGGGTTCTGGTGGAGTTTGTGCTGGGCTTGGCGAACGAGGCAGGCGCCTTGGCGAGCGCGCGCGCCACCCGCGAGCGAAACGCGGGCGAGCCGAACAGCGTCAGCTCGAGCAGTCGAGTGCTGACGGTCGGATCACCCTCGCACAGCAGCGC
>CAZPEY010000704.1:0-1549 GCA_964585665.1 uncultured Polyangiaceae bacterium
ACGCGCTGGGGTTTGAAAGCGAGGGTGGTTTCGTGAGCTGGCACATCGTACGGCGCGTCTCGTTGGTCGCGCTCCTGGTCGCGATCGCGCACCTGATCGCGTTCTCCACCGGCTGCAACGGCGGCGTGCCGAGCGGCTCCGTCAGCAAGGCGGCGAGCGACGTCGGCGGCGGCGCGACCGGCGGAGGCGGAGGCGGAGGCGGCGGCGGCGGGGGCGGGCGCGGCGGCTCCCCCTCCTCGGCCTCCTCCTCGGGGACCTCGGATTGCTCGGCTGCAGACGCGGCCAAGCAAGGCATGCAGACCACGAGCAACAACGAGATGGCCAGATGGTCACGTCGATTCCTCATTCCAGCGACGTATCAACGGTCCGACACGGCTCCGTGGCCGCCTTGTGAACTCGGTGCAACATTCGCGTCCTGCGACCGGGCGGTCAGCGGGTGGTTGGCGGTTGACACGGCGACGGGGACGGACGTTAGATGCGGGCCCGATGACTCAGCGCGTTTATCGATTTGGAGACGGTCAGGCAGAGCTCCCCGAGAAGGATCAGAAGGCGATCCTCGGTGGCAAGGGCCTGGGCCTCTGCGAGATGTCGCGGCTCGGCATCCCGGTGCCGCCCGGCCTCATCATCACGACGGACGTCTGTCGCCACTTCATGGCGCACCACGACCTGCCCGAGGGGCTGGTCGACGAGGTCAAGCGGACCCTCGAGTGGGTGGGGGAGAAGACCGGTAGCCGCTTCGGCGATCCGGAGCGGCCGCTGCTCGTCTCGGTGCGCTCGGGCGCGCGCGTCTCGATGCCCGGCATGATGGACACGGTGCTCAACCTCGGCCTCAACGATCAGGCCGTCGAGACGCTGGCCCGCTCGTCGGGGAATCGGCGCTTCGCCTACGATGCGTACCGTCGCTTCGTCCACATGTTCGGCGACGTCGTGCTCGGCATGAAGCCGGAGCACAAGACCGAGGTCGATCCGTTCGAGGCGCTGCTCGAGAAGAAGAAGGAGGCCAACGGCGTCCACCTCGACACCGAGCTCTCGGCCGACGCTCTGGCCGAGCTCGTGGTCGAGTTCAAGGCCGAGATCAAGCGGCGCACCGGCCACGAGTTCCCGACCGATCCGTGGGCGCAGCTGTGGGCCGCGTGCAAGGCGGTGTTTCAGTCGTGGGACAACCCGCGCGCCGTCACGTATCGCGGCATGTACAACATCCCCGCCGACTGGGGCACCGCCGTCATCATCCAGGCGATGGTCTTCGGCAACCTCGGCGACGACTGCGCCACCGGGGTCGCGTTCACGCGCGATCCGTCGACGGGCGAGCGCCGCTTCTTCGGCGAGTACCTCAAGAACGCGCAGGGCGAGGACGTCGTCGCGGGCATCCGGACCCCGCTCGGCCTGTCGGTCGCGTCGGGCGGCAGCGACTCGCTCGAAGCGACGATGGCGGCGCCGTACGCCGATCTCGTCCGCACCTACCAGCTCCTCGAGAAGCACTACCGCGACATGCAGGACATCGAGTTCACGATCCAGCATGGCAAGCTGTGGATGCTGCAGACCCGCACCG
>CAZPEY010000705.1:0-1546 GCA_964585665.1 uncultured Polyangiaceae bacterium
CGGGCCGCTGCCCGGCGGCGGCAGCTCGGTCGGCCCACCCGCGCCGGGCACCGGCTGCGGCGCGTACTGCGGCGGTGCACTCCCCGGGGGAGGCGGCGCCGGCTGCGCCGGCTGGCTCAGGCCAGCGACGATCTCGCGCACCGCCTCGGTGCACAGCTCGCCCATGCTCCAGTCCGGCTTGGTCGACTGCCGCAGGAGCTGAAAGTCGGACATCGATAGGCGACGAAAGACGCGGAGGAGGTTGCGCCCCTCGTTGAGGGTCAGCTGCACCATCACCCCGGCGTCCGGGCGAACGAGGACGCCGTTGCGCTCGAGGATCTCCTGACAGCGGATGGTCTTGCCGAGATCCGCCTCCTGCCCATCGACGGTCAGCGCGACGACGTACGTGCCGGGCGCGAAGCGCGGAAGCGGCGTCGAGGCCGGCGTCGTGCCGGGGTTGGAGGCCTCGCTGCCGCCGCACCCGACGAGCGCGACGCTAGCGAACAGCCCAAGGCCAACCAGAGATCGAAGCAACGAGGTCCCCATCGCCTGAGTCGAATGGAGGCGACCCGGGATTGTCAACCGGAATCGCGCGGCCCCCCACCCTGTCCCACCCGGGACGCGTCTGCGCTTTTCGGTTGCAGACGGCGCCGGCGATCGCTGACAAAATGAAGGACTGTACCCATGCCATCGCCGCAGACGCAGAGCGCCCGCCCCCAGCCCTTCGAGCCCGGCGCCACCGCCGCGGATCGCTTCCTCATCGAGGCGGTCGAGCCCGACCGCCCGTACGGCGAGCACTACCAGGCCCGCGACAACGCCGATGGGCGCGTCGTCAGCCTCGTCGTGCTCTGGCCCGATCTGGTGCATCGCGCCCCCGCCATCGAGGAGGTGATCAACCAGAACCGCGGCCTGGTGCACAAGAACGTCGCGCAGCCACTCGCCCTCGGCTGGCTCGACCACCAGGGCGCGCGCCGCGCCTTCCTCACCTTCGAGTACGTCGACGGCACGACGCTGCAGAAGATGATCGAGCAGCGCAAGCAGGGCGGCAAGCCGATCGCGCCCAAGACCGTCTACAACATCATCGCGCACCTCTGTAACGCGCTCGCCTTCTTGCACACGACGGGGGCGCACGGCGCCCTCACTCCCGACGCGGTGCGGGTCAGCGCCGCAGGTAGAGTCAAGATCCTTGACTATGGCCTCACGCCCTTCGTCGACCCGCGCCGGTTCGGCGACCAGGTCGCGCCCGAGGTTGCCGCTGGCCAGCCGCCGACGCCACAGAGTGACATCTGGTCGCTCGGCAGCCTCCTCTACCAGCTCCTCTCGGGCGAGCCGGTCAGCCAGCCGTATCGACCGATCGCGCGCGAGATGCAGCTGCCGGCGCTCGACGAGCTGATGGATCGCGCCACCAAGGCGAACCCGGCCAGCCGCTTCGTCGACGTCGTGCAGTTCAAGGAGGAGATGGCGGAGGCGTACACCGATCTGCCAAAGAGCGTCGCCGCCGTGCAGGCCGCAGCGCCCGCCGAGCCGGCGCCCAAGTCGCCGCCGCCGGTTGCGGCGCCAGGCAAGC
>CAZPEY010000706.1:0-1537 GCA_964585665.1 uncultured Polyangiaceae bacterium
GCCGCCCCGACTGGCATCCACTTGATTTCCCCGTCAGAACACAGTACCGAGGCACATCATGTCGAGGTTCGTTCTGATCATCGTCTCTGCCTTCGCGCTCGGGTGTTCCGGCAATCGCGCCGACGCCCAGAAGGCGCCCGCTTCCGCCGCCGCCACTCCCGCCGCGCCCGCGGCTGCGGAGCCCGGCAAGCCCGCTTCAGCGGAACCCGCCAAGCCCGCCGCTCCCACCGAGGTCGCCGCGCCCGGCGAGCTGCCCTTCGATCTCTCGTCGCTGCGCGACGACGACAAGGCCACGCTCAAGAAGCTGCTGCAGAAGTTCCCGAGCGTCTGCAAGAAGCCGCACTCGCTCGAGGTCTCGATCAAGACCGATCCGGGCTGCCGCCGCTCGCTCTACGCCGGCAAGTTCCTGGTCAAGCAGATCGCCCAGCACCAGTGGCTGCAGAGCGAGATCGAGGAGCAGTACGAGGCGCGCTACGTCGAGCCCAAGAGCTACTCGTTCGACACCTCGAGCTCACCGGTGCGCGGCGATCCCAAGGCGCCGGTGACGATCGTCGAGTTCTCCGACTTCCAGTGTCCGCACTGCAAGCGCGCCCAGCCCGCGCTCGAGAAGCTGCTCGATGAGTACCGCGGCCAGGTCAAGCTCTACTTCAAGAACTACCCGATTCGCGCCATGCATCCCGACGCTGTGCCGGCGGCGGCGGCGGCGATGGCGGCGGGCAAGCAGGGCAAGTTCTGGGCGTATCACGACCGCCTGTTCGCCACCAACCAGGAGGCGTTCCCGCCCGCCTTGCTCGAGAAGATCGCCGTCGAGTGCAAGCTCGATCTCGCCAAGTGGAAGGCCGATCTCGAGCCGATGCGCGCCGAGGTCGACAAGGATCACGCGGCGGGCGAGAAGGCCGACGTCCAGTCGACCCCGTCGCTCTACATCAACGGCAAGAAGTTCCTCGGCCACAACACCTTCGAAGATCTGAAGGAGTGGGTGGACGAGGAGCTGAATAAGTAGCCCGCCGTCTTCGTCGCGCTCCTGGAGGATCGCCGTGCACCTCTCCCTCTCCTCGCTGCTTGGTACGCTCGTCACCGCTGGAGCGCTCGCCGTTGCGGCGCCCGCGTCCGCCGAGGTGGTCAAGGGGCAGAAGGCCCCCGACTTCTCGCTCACGACGCTCAAGGGCCAGAAGCTCTCGCTCTCATCGCTGCGCGGCAAGGTCGTGCTGATCGACTTCTGGGCCGAGTGGTGTGGGCCGTGCAAGCAGGAGCTGCCGGTGCTCGACAAGCTCGGGCGCGAGCTCGCAGCGCGGGGCGTCGTGATCGTCGCCGTCAACATCGACAAGCAGCGTGAGAACGCAGAGCGGCTCGTCAAGTCGCTTGGACTGTCGCTCGATCCGCCGCTCGATCCGAACGGCAAGGTGGCGGCGATGTACGACCTGCCGAAGATGCCGACGTCGTACGTCGTCGACAAGAAGGGCACTGTGCGCTTCATCCACGAGGGCTTCGACGGCGCCAAGGACGCGGCCAAGCTGCGCGCCGAGCTCGAAGAGCT
>CAZPEY010000707.1:0-1529 GCA_964585665.1 uncultured Polyangiaceae bacterium
GCTCTTGGTCATGAAGGGCTCGACCTTGGTGCCGAAGTCCTTGAACGCCTGCGAGTTCGCGTCGACCTCACCGAGGCGGCCGGCCAGATCGGGGCGCGCCTTGGCGAAGTCCTTGCTGCACGGGCCGTTGCCCGATTGCTGCGGGCGCTCGATGATGCGCCCATCGCGGGTCGCACCGAGATCGAGCCACTTCTGGAGCTCGAGGTACGCGTTGGTGTTGGCCTGGATGTTGGCGCCGCCAGCGTGCCGAATCTCGACGGGGAGCAGGTACTGTTGTCCGTCCCCCTTGCCACCATACGGGATCGCGGGCACTTCGCCATTGGTCGCCTTGAGCAGCAGCAACGGCACCGGATAGGAACCATAGCTGTGCAGGACGTCGGGGCGCCGGGTCACGGCCTCATAGCTCGTCAGGTCGAGGTTGCCGAGGGCGTTGCCCGTGCCGTCGTCTTTGTGGCATGCCCCCTGGTTGCGGGCGCAGTTGGCTGTCAGGATCGGCTGGATGACGCGCTCGAAATAATGAGGAGCAGCCGGGGGCCCCGTGTCACAGGCGGAGAGGAGAGGAACTAGACTGAGGGCTAGAGCAGCGAAGCTCCTCGCCACGCCAGGTTCGGTCGGGTTGGTTGGTCGGTGCTCTAGGAGGGCGTCGCTCACACGCATGGTCGCGCCTCGAGTATACCGCGGAAAATCGATGAGGAGAGAACTCGCGCGCTAGCGCAGCTTCTTGAGCGCCGCGGCAGCGATCGAGCGAACGAACGGCTGCGCGTCGTTGGTGGCGGCCTGGAGCGCGGGGCGCGCCGAGCCGTCCTTGAGCTCGCCGAGCGCCCACGCTGCGGCCTTGCGGACCTGTGCGTCACCGTCAGAGAGCTGAGTGATGAGCGCGGCGACGGCGGCCTTGTCACCGAGGTATCCGGCGGTCAGCGCGGCCTCGCGGCGCACCTGCGCGTTGCCGTCCGAAAGCAGCGGCAAGAGCGCCTGCGCGTCCATGACGACCGTCTGCCCGACCGGCGCGCGGAGCTCGCGAATCGCGGCCGCCGAGGCGGCGCGAACTCCCGGCAGCGACGACGAGAACGCCGTCACCAGGTGCGCCTTGGCGGTCGGATGCCCGATCGCCCCGAGCGCGCGTGCCGCCGCTCGGCCGGATTCCTCGTCGAGCGGCTGCTTCACGTAGGCGCCCAGCGCCGGCACCGCGGTGTGGTCGCGCATCGCGGCGAGCACGTCGGCTGCGTTGCGTGCCGCCGTCGGATCGGTGCCCACGAAGCGCGCCTCCATCGCGGCCAGGACCTCCTGCCGCGCCCCGCGGCGCGTCAGCCACCAGCCCGCGACATCGCGCACCTTGGCCGAGTCGTGATCGATGAGCTTCATGACCTGCGAGATGCATCCGACGCACGGCAGGTATTCGGCGCGCTCGAGCTCTGCGACGATCGCGTCCGGAGAATTCGACGCGATGGCCTGCTCGATCGCCTTGCCCGAGCTACCCGTCCCAGCCTCGGCGAGCGACGCGCCGAAGCCAATCAGCGTAACGACCAGAA
>CAZPEY010000708.1:0-1518 GCA_964585665.1 uncultured Polyangiaceae bacterium
TGGCGGTGCGGCCAGCGCCAGCGCGAGCGCAGCGCCGGGCGGCAGCGCCTCGCGCGCGGCGTCGACGGCCGCATCGTCAAGCAGGTTGACCACCTCGGCGAAGGCGCGCGGCGGGTCGGCGCCCTCGCCCGCGGAGGAGGCAGAGCCGTTCGCCGTGGGCGCCGCACCGCCCCCGTGCGCGATCGTCAAGGGCGGCGGCGGCTCGCCGATCGTGCTGCCGTGACCGCGCAGGCGCGACAGCAGCCGCTCGAGCTCGAGCTCCTTGGCGATCGGCACCAGCCGCTCGAGGTGCGGCGGCTGCCGGCGGAACGCCTCGAGGTGCTCGGGCACCGGAGCGTGCTCATCGAGAGAGACGAGCTGGCGCGACAGGCGCGCCGCGTCGACGTGCTGGCGCAGCTTCTCGGCGACGCTCTTGGCGCCGCGCAGCCCCGGCACCTTCTCGACCTCGTCGAGGTGGGCCAGCACCGCGTCGAGCGAGCCGAAGTGCTGGAGGAGCTGCGCTGCGGTCTTCGGACCGATCCCCGGTACGCCCGGCACGTTGTCGACCGCGTCGCCCATCAGCGCGAGCACATCGCCGACCTGATGCGGCTGCACACCGAACTTCTCTTGCACCTCGGCGAACGAGACGCGCTCTCCCGAGCGGCGCATCGTATCGAGCATGGTGCAGCGCTCGTCGATGAGCTGCATGAGGTCCTTGTCCGACGAGACCAGCACCACGGGCAGGCCCGCCGCCTTGGCGAGGCGCACCAGCGAGGCGATCGCGTCGTCGGCCTCGTAGCCCTCGAGCTCGACGATCGGCAGGCCGAGCGCTTCGGTAATCCGCCGCACCAGCGCGAACTGCGGCAGCAGCTCGGGTGGCGTCTCGGCGCGGTTGGCCTTGTAGTCGTCGAAGAGCTGGTTGCGGAAGGAGTGCTTGCCCTTGTCGAAGACGACCACGAGATGCGACGGCTCCTCGTCGAGCTCGAGGCGCAGCAACATCTGGACGAAGCCATACACCGCGCCGGTCGGCACGCCCGCGCGCGTGGTCAGCGGCGGCAGCGCGTGGAAGGCACGGAAGACGAAGTTCGTACCGTCGACGATGTAGATGGCGTCTTTGGACAAGGCGGGAGCTTACTGGAGCGGACCGTTCTGGATCACCGGCGGGACGAGGAAGAAGACCTCGCGCGGCTGGCCGAGATCGAAGGTGTTGTTGTTCGCGCGCCCCTTGACCTGCAGCTGGGCGCGGAACAGCTGCGGCTCCTCGGTGTTCGCCACCACGTTGTTCTGCTTGGGGTGCACGTCGAAGCAGATCTTCTGGCCGACCTTGACGCCCGGGAAGGTGTCGAGCACCCCGTCGGGCGAGGTCACGAGTGCCTTGGGCCCGGTGTAGTTGTCCTGCAGCGGCGAGGCGGTCATCGTGATGCACATCTGCGCGTTCGGCGCGAGGTTCGGCACCAGCTTGTCGACGAAGTTGTCGACGGTGTTCGGGTCGACGTCCATCGCCTGCACGTAGACGTTGAGCACGAGGCCGTTGGCCAG